>NZ_JACGVA010000059.1:0-429542 GCF_014076985.1 Colwellia sp. MB3u-8 | reverse complement strand
CCTTGAACAAATATTTTATGTTCATATAAGGCGATTAAACTGCCTAACGATTTAGGCGATATTCGCTTCATTAACAAGGTATTAGTCGGCCTGTTTCCTTTATGTACTTTATGAGGTGCTACTTTGTCAATATAGGCTTGTGGTCGCCCAGATCTTTTAAGATCCTCTCTAACTTGTTGCTCATTCACGCCAGACATTAATGCTTGAGTTTGAGCAAAAAAGTTGGCCATTAATGTTTCATGGTGTCCTTGAACGGGCGTCACACTTTCTACAGAACCAATAAAATCAGCAGGTACAATATTATTACTTTGATGTAAATATTGATAAAAAGCATGTTGACCATTTATACCTAGCTCACCCCATATAGAAGGAACCGTGGGGTAATCAATTTCATGACCATCCCAAGTGACCGACTTACCATTACTTTCCATTTCGGCCTGTTGCATATAAGCCGATAGCATGTGTAATGATTGATCGTAAGGTAGTATAGCTTGAGATTGTGCGCCTAAAAACGTGCAATTCCAGACGCTTAATAAGGCCAAAATAACTGGCGCATTTTCTGCTAAAGGTGCTTCACGAAAGTGGGTGTCTACCTCATACGCACCTTCTAAGAGTTCGATGAATTTTTCAAAACCGATATCCAATGCGATAGGTAAACCAATGGCTGACCATAATGAAAATCGCCCTCCAACCCAATCCCATATATCAAAAATATTATTCTCATCAATGCCAAAGGCCATGGCATTAGTTTTATTCG
This sequence comes from Colwellia sp. MB3u-8, assembly GCF_014076985.1. Lineage (NCBI taxonomy): Bacteria > Pseudomonadati > Pseudomonadota > Gammaproteobacteria > Alteromonadales > Colwelliaceae > Colwellia > Colwellia sp. MB3u-8. Next base: position 428,785 of record NZ_JACGVA010000059.1, on the reverse strand, counting down.
AACTAACAGCAACAAAATGTTTTGATACGGCTTTGTAATCAAAAGAGGAAGACGTTAACCAATTTAGCGCAGTGGTTGCATTTGTCATTGTTTCTGTGGTGGTAAAAGTTTTGCTTGAAATGATAAATAATACCCGCTCAGGTTTTAATGGACGTAAAACCTCGGCAATCTGCGTACCATCTACATTTGAAACATAATGAACATTCACACTATCATCGCTGTATTGTTTCAATGCTTCAGTAACCATTTGCGGTCCAAGATTCGAACCACCCACCCCAATATTTACAATATCTGTGATGCGTTTTCCTGAGTAACCTAGCCATTTTCCTTGCCGTACTTTATCGGTAAAAGCTTTCATTTTACTCAATGACACTTCAACATCGTCGGTAATGTTTTTTCCATCTAACATTATCGCTTGTTGACTTCTATTGCGTAAAGCCGTGTGTAAAACCGCACGATCTTCTGTGCGATTAATACGCTCTCCCGCGAACATTTTATCGCGCCAAGACTCAACTTCGCAATCTTTTGCCAAAGCAATTAATTTAGCTAAGGTTTCATCGGTAATAAGATTTTTTGAATAATCAAGTAGCATTGCTGGCAATTGAACCGAAAATTTCTCAAAGCGATCTTTGTCTGCATTAAACAAGTCGTTCATATGCTGAGTTTTCATTTCCTTGGCATGTTCAACCAAAGATTTCCAGCTTTCGAGTAAAACTCGATTGGCAGGCAAGTTATTTGTATTCATAAGAAAAACCTATCTATTAAAGCGAAAATGTTCGTAACGTTTCTAAACAAGCACCTAACGAGTGATAATCACACTTGGCACCCGCACTGCTTTTTTCGTTCGAGTATTTTTGATTACTGCGATTGAGTAACCTAAACCATGCACCGTGTTGATGATCAATCATGTGCTGCCAACTGTATTGCCAAAGATTATTGTAATGCGTTAAATAAGCTTCATCTTTGGTGGTTTGATACAACATAGCGGCGGCAGCAAAACTTTCTGCTTGCACCCAAAAATACTTATCATCGTCACACCATTTACCTTGGGGATCAAAACCATAAATAAGGCCACCGTGTGTTTTATCCCAAGCAAGTTCCATCGCTCGATCAAATAAGCTTTTAGCCGCTTTAACTAACCAATCAGCGGGACGATGGCGATGAAGCATTAATAACAGTTTGGTCCATTCTGTTTGATGTCCAGGCTGAAATCCCCAAGGCCGATATAAATTTTTAGGGTCATTTTTATTATATTCCCAGTCAGGTAAGAAGTTTGTTTGATAATGCTCCCAAATCAAACCATCTGTATGGCTGGCTTGACGTTGAACAATATTTTCAGCAATCAAAAATGCTCTGTCTAAAAACATCATCTCGTTGGTGGCTTCATAAGCCGCTATCATCGCTTCGCACAAATGCATATTGGCATTTTGGCCACGATAATCACTTAAAACACCCTCGACATTAATTTCATCCGCGTACAAACCAAACTCTGGCTGCCAAAAACGTTTTTCAAGTAGGTCATAGGTGGCAATAAGTGGCGTATTAGCACTAATAATGTCGGCTTTTTTGGCGGCCGCATAAGCCAATAACACAAAGGCATAACCATAAGCCTGTTGCGTCATATCTACCGCTTGGTGATTTTCGAGGGTCCAGGCATAGGTTTGGGTGTTTTCTTGCCAATGAACCTGCTCTAAATAATTAAGACCATGTTTGGCTATTTCACGATACTCGGGTTTATTTAAAGCGATACTCGCCATGGCATAATTGACGATGATGCGTGTGCTACTCACTAATTGGCGAAAGCCGGCATTAAATGTTTTACCATCATCATAAAAATTTTGAAAATAACCGCCCGTTTTGTCTACAACACGTGGATCATAAAAATCTAGAATAGATTGACTATGGTTTGTTAAAAATTCAGCATTATAAAAATTCATTGGTAACCTCTCTAAAGTTGTTCCGTTTGCACATTTTGCCAATGTGAACTGACATCGGCAAACGTAGGTAATGCAGGAAATGCTCCTTGTTGAGCAACCGCGTGAGCACCACAATGTGCTGAAAATGATATCAATGGCACAAATAATTTTGCTTGAGACAGAAATTTCTTAGGTTGACTCACTTGGCTTAAGCCAAATAAAAATGCACCAATAAAGGCATCTCCGCCAGCAGTGGTATCAATAGCGTTGACGGTTGGAGGAACAACCTGACTTGATTCATTCGCGCAATAATAATGAATAATGTCTGCACCGTCAGTGACTAAAATTAATGAAACACCATTGTGAATCAAATTATTGATATATGTTTGTTCATCACCTTCAGCAAGATAAAGCAGTTCATCTTTAGAATACTTTAATACGTCAACTTGCTTGGCCAGTTTATTTACTTCTATTCTTTCAACAACGCCTTCAGGCCATAAATTAGCTCTTAAATTTACATCAAAGCTAATAGTAGCTCCTTTTAACTTTGCCAATGACAAAGCATATTGGGTTGTGTCAGCAATATTTTTTTGCGTTAATGTATTACTGCAAAAATGAAATATCGACGCTGGAGTGAACCAGTCTTGCCCTACCTGAGTTTTATCAAATAACAAGTCAGCCGTTTGATCACGATAAAAAGAAAAGCTTCGCTCGCCAACACTATCTAACATAACAAAAGCCAAGGCCGTTTTAGCCTGTGGATGACGACTCATTAATCTAGTATCTACTTGATAAACCTCAAGTGCATTTTGTAAAAAATCCCCGAAGGAGTCTTTACCTACTTGACCCGCAAATAATGCTTTACCACCAAGTTTGGCAATGGCTACCGCAACATTTGCAGGCGCTCCGCCCGGATATTGGCGAAACTCATTTAATAATAACGGTTGTTCATCAAGTTCATTGATCATTAAAAAGTCAATCAATGCCTCACCAAAACAAATTACTGGATTCATTTTATTCTCCTAAACTTTATAACAACCAATGTAAAGCTATTGCCGCAGTCCAAGAAAAGTTGTCGCCACCACACCCTTCGCCAGTTTCTGCATTAAAGTATTCAAAGTATTTAGACTTTTTAAATAATATGTCTGTCTTTTCTTTAACTTGTTCAGCAGTTTCAGAATAACCATTCAACTCAAGACCCAAAGCAATCATCCAGTTAATATGTAACCAAACGGGCCCACGCCAGTATCGTTGTGGCTCGTATTTGCTTTCTCTTGGGTCTGTTGATGCCATAGCATAAGCGCTAGCAGACATCCACTCAACAGCTTCTTTAGCCAATTTTTCTGCTTGCTCATCGTTAGCTAACTCACCAAATAACGTTAAAAATCCGGCATTTGTTTTCACTTTACAAAGCGAGTTTGTTATTAAGTCTTTAGAATAGAAGAAAGAAGTTTCTTCACACCATAAGTCGTTTATTGCATTTTTTGTTAGACCCACACTTGCTTTTAAGCTTTCAATGTCTGGTCCTGTCACGTTGAGTTGTTTGCACAGTGCAAGTAAATCTAAAGTCGCACGTTGTAAAATTGAAATAAGACTTACGTCATTCGCCTTGTAAGGGCAATCACGATAAATGTCATTACTATCAAAATGTTTATTTTTAAAAAATTCGACAAGGTACAAATATCTATCATATTGCTCTTTATGAGGTCTTTCAGATGCATCGATATGATTCAAGTCTTGTCTTTGATATTCCCAAGTTACCTGAGGAACAGCATCAAGTGCACCATCCCAAGCAGGGCTATTGTCCATGCCTGATTCCCAAGGATGATAACTTACAACTAAGCCTGTTGTTTCTGGATCTCTGTCTCGATACCACCAGAGGTGATATTGAATTAAACTGGGTAAAATTTTTGCTAGTTTTTCATCTCTAAGTTCAGCGTCTTTTGCTTCTTCAAAAAGCATTTTGACTATTGTGGTCAATACTGGAGGTTGAGAGATAGAAGTACTTTTAACTAGCTTGTCTGATCCCCAAACATCAGGACCTGGAAAATAGGTATCAGATTCTTTATGGAAAAGAATATGTGGGATCATGCCATCTTCCCATTGCCCACTAATCAAAAATTCTAATTCTTGCCATGCTCTAGGTTCATCAAATTTCATCCAACCAAGAGCGGTAATAGCGGCATCCCAATTCCATTGGAATGGATATAAACCATGTGTTGGTACGGTATAACCATCTACATCGTTTTTATATAAAATATCTTTTGCTTGCTCTATTAATTTGTCATTGTTTTTCATAATATCCCCAAATTTTTAACATTACATGAACCCGATGTGGGTATTAAAACACTATTCAAAGTCACTTATCAAGATATTAATACTTATTTTGGGTTGTAATGGCAAAAACTATATGCTTAACTGTAGTGAGTAATTAGTGAACAAAATTAAACCAAGTGAAAAATATTGAGTTCAGTTTTGATAGATAAATTGCTGAAAATAATATGACTAAAAAAATAAACATAAACATGTAAAATGAGAAATGGGGAAATAAAATGAAACTAACTAAATTATCAAAAATCATTATGATGGCGCTTGCAACATCAGCAAGTACAGCATGGGCAGCAGAAGAAATAAAAAAAGAAAAAGATGATACAGAAATAATTATTGTCACTGGCTCTAGTGTAAAACGTACAGAAGCAAACACACCCGCTAAAACAACCTTGTTTAACAATGAAGATATATCTCGTCGAGGTTTTACTAGCCAAGCTGATATTCTAATGAGTGTGCCGGGTATCAAAGTAGAAGGTGGTGGTGGTGAAGTTGCAACCAATGCTTTTGTTAGAGGTTTACCCTCTGGCGGGCAATTTCAATTTACGCCATTAAATTATGATGGTATGCCTTCATTTCAATCGGGTATGTCATCTTCAGCACAAGATGTTTACTTTAGACCTGATATTGGTATCGAAAGAGTAGAATTTGTTGGTGGTGGTGTTTCTAACTTATTTGGCCCTGGTTCAGTGGCTGGTATCATTAACTATATTTCAAAAACGGGCTCTGATGTTCCTGAAAGCACTGTTCAAGTTGAACTTGCAGAAGATGGCCGCATGAGAACTGATTTTTTCACTGGCGGCGCCTTATCGAGTGACGAAAACTTATACTATGCTATGTCTGGTTATTATCGTCACGATGAAGGTCCATTAGATACAGGATTAGCGACTGAAGGTTATCAATTACGCGGTAATATTCTTAAAGAATTCAATAATGGATTTTTGAAGGTTTCAGGTCAGTTAATTAATGATTCAGTACAATTTTTCTTACCTTTACCTTTAGATGGAGGAAGCCGAGAGCGTTTAACCGGTAACGACGGTGAGACGGTATACGTTGCTCAAACAGTGGCGGCTGCTGAACTATCTTACCCAACATCAACAGGTAAGTATGAGTCAACAATTAGAGATGGCGTTTCAACAGAAGGTGGTTCACTTGCTGTCCACTTCGAGAAAGAGCTTACTAGTACTTGGACTTTAACCGGTAAGGCAAAAGCGGCAGATTACATACATACGTTTAACTTATTCCTTGATGGTGACGGCGTAGCCAACTCACCTGAGCCGCAAGATGGTTATGCTGCTAACCCTAGTCATGGTTTCGGTGGTGAATCTTTAACTGATTTATACGGAACAGCTAACTACACATGGTCTGAAACAGGTAATGCTTTACCTGACGATTATCTTTTATTTGGTAACCGTTTATTAGACCGCCAACGTGATGGTAGCTTCTATAGTACTGAATTTAACCTTACCGGTGCATTACAAGGCAGCACATTTGATCATACCGTTAATATAGGGACTTTCTTTATTCACGCAGAGCAGATGGACTACAATATTATATCAAGTTATTTAGCCGATTTTTCTAACGGTAAAAATGCTCGCTTGGTTGATCTGTCTTTCACTGATGACCAAGGCAATGAAGTTCAGTACTCTAAAAATGGTGTTGTAGGTCCTGGTACCAGTTATACCAATAAGCGTTTAACGTCTGATCGCGTAGCGATTTACGTCACAGATCAAATGGAAAATGACACCTGGGCAATAGATTTGGGTGTTAGGGTCGAGCAGGCAACAGGCACGCAAAAATCTGAAGGAAGTGAGTTTGTAACCGTTTCTAACGATCCTGGTTTAGCGCCTAACCTACAAGTTAATAAAGCAGGTAATGGCCAATTTACTTACGGTGAAGTGTCAACTACTGAAGCGGCATTCTCAGCGGCTGTGCTTTATAAAATGGATGACAAAAACCTTAATCTTTACGCTAATGCGTCACAAGGTTATTTCTTCCCACAACTAAGAAGTATTAAATTCGATACCAATGGCGAACCACAAAGCTACGAAGGTGAAGATATCACGCTAGCGTCTATTGGTTTTAAATATTTCCCTGATGACTTATACATTGATGCTTCATTGTTTATGGCCAACTTGGATAATAGACGCAACGTTGATTTTGTAAATGATGGTTCTGGTGGCCTTAAGGAAACTGTTACTACGCTTTCAACAGCAACCCAAGGGGCTGAAGTCATTGCGCGTTGGAATATTTCTGATGAATTTACGGTAGATGGTAATGTTACTTATCAAAATGCTGAATTCTCAGAAGGTGCTAATGATGGTCTAGAACCTGCCAGACAACCAGAGTTCTCTGGTAACCTTGGTTTAGCATACGACAATGGTTTTCTTGATGCACGTTTAGCCGTAAGTTACTTTGGCGATAATTTTGCCAATAACAGTAATACGGTAAAATTAGACAGCCACAGCATTGCAACCTTTGATGTTGGTTATACTTGGGAATTTGCTAATGATGAGCAAATTAGATTAGGCCTAGGGGTGTTTAACGCTTTTAACAGTGAGGGAATTACTGAAGGTTCACCGCGCCAAGGAAATAGTCAGGTTTCTGGTGGAGATTTCTTCGTTGGTCGTCCTATTTTACCACGTAGATTTAGCATTACTGCACGATACGATTTTTAATCGGTAATCGCTAACCTAAGAGCATGTCATGTTAATTGGCATGCTCTATCTCAATGTAATTTTCAAGCATAGCAATGTTAATTGCTATGCTTTATCTCAATGTAATATTCACTTTAGGATACACTTTTCATGAATTACTTTGATTACGGTATTATTTGTATTTACCTTTTTTTACTCATATTTATGGGGTATAAATTACGTGGTCAATCCACCAAATCTGACTACTTTTTAGGTGGGCGTACGGTAGGTTGGAAACCGTTAACTTTATCTGTTATGGCTACGCAGCTCTCTGCAATCAGTTTTGTTTCAGCCCCCGCATTTGTTGGTCTAAGAGAAGGTGGCGGCATGCAATGGCTGTCTTACGAACTCGCTGTACCACTTGCGATGATTTTAGTACTAAAAACAGTACTGCCGGTATTATATCGTTCAGGTGTTGTTAGTATTTATGATTATTTAGAACAACGATTTGGTCGTTCTTCTCGTTTATTAATTAGTTTTGTATTTCAATTTAGTCGAGCATTTTCTACCGGTATTATGATTTATGCAGTATCCCTGATACTTATTGCCACTATGGGGATTACACTTTGGCAATCTATTGTTATTGTCGGGGTTATAACGCTTCTTTATTCATTGCAAGGTGGCATGAAGGCGGTGGTCTATGGTGATGCCATCCAAATGGTTATTATCATATTAGGTACTATCGCTTGTGTTTATTTTGGCTTAAGTAACTTGGGCGGTATCGATGAGTTAGTTGCTAATGTTGACCATTCTCGTTTACAAGCTATCAATTTCTCTTCGTTTGGCACTGAAGGTGATGGTTTCGGCTTTTTACCTATGGTTTTTGGTGGCATTGTTTTGTACGCATCTTACTATGGTTGTGATCAAACACAGGCGCAGCGTGCTTTATCAGCTAAAAATACAACAGACTTAAAAAAGATGATGATGGCGAATGGTCTTTTACGTTTCCCTATTACCTTACTTTACTGCTTTTCTGGATTAGTTATTGGCACGCTAGCCATAACGGACGCTAACTTTCTTCAACTGATCCCTGAGGGTAAAAGTGACATGATGATGCCTGTTTTTATTATCAATTATTTACCTCACGGTATGATTGGTTTATTAATTGTTGCTATTTTGTCTGCCGCAATGTCGTCTTTAAGCTCAACAATCAACTCACTTTCAGCGGTATCAGTTGAAGATTATTGCCGTATTACCAACAAAGAACCCGATGATAAAAGTTACATGATCTATGCAAAATATACTGGGGTATTTTGGGGTATAGTTACGCTAACTCTTTCATTATATGCTGGCGATATTGCAGCAACGGTAATCGAAGCGATTAATAAAGTAGGCTCGGTATTTTATGGTCCTATTTTAGCGATATTTATTTTAGCTGTTTTTGATAAACGACTAAGCGCTATTCAAATTAATGTCGGTTTATTAGCGGGTGTTGCCTTTAATATTTTCCTATGGCTTTGTGTGCCGCAACTTTTTTGGTTTTGGTGGAATCTAGTGGGTTTAATTGTAACCAGTTTAACGGCCTATTTGGTGCTGTTATTTACCAATAATGACCGGATAAAATACAACCCTTCGTTAACATTGCTTTCCAATAAAGATGACATTTTAACGACAAAAGATATTGTTATTCTCGTGTCCTATTTTGTGGCTATGATTGCGGTATGTCTTTCTATTCCAATGCTTTTTATCTAAATCAATTTACTTTCACTTTTAATACATCAGCAAGGCAAATTTATGAATTCGTCAAAAATCTTTTTACAAGATTTGTTTATTATCGCAGTCAACGAGAGTTTACCCTCTGTTTGTATGCCTAAATACTTGTCAAATATTGACGCCAGTAAAGGCTTATGTGTTATTGGTGCAGGTAAAGCATCGGTTGATATGGCAAAAACCATGTATGAATATTTTGGTGATAAGTGTTATGGCACGGTTGTCACTCGCCACGGTTATACCACAGAAAAAAATATTGGTACTATTAAGATATTAACAGCGGGTCACCCAATTCCAGACAAGGATAGTCAAGCTGCGGGTAAAGAAATATTAGCACTTGCCCAAGATACACCTGAAGATATTCCTGTGATTTTTCTCATCTCAGGCGGTGGCTCTGCATTAATGTCACTACCGATAGATGAAGTAACCTTTGATGAGAAAATGCAACTCAATAAATTTCTATTGGGTTGTGGTGCTTCTATTGATGAAATTAATGGGGTACGCCAACAGCTTTCTAAAGTTAAAGGTGGAAAGCTTTTACAAGCAATCAAAGGGAAAAGTCACACCTTAATCATTTCAGATGTTGTGGGTGACGATCCTAAAATTATTGCCTCAGGTCCAACTGTAGAAAACTCAACTACGGGTGCACAAGCGCTATCGACCTTAGTTAAATATGGCTGGCAGCCTATATCTTCGGTTGAAAAAGCACTATTGCAAACTAATACCAATAAAGTAAAGAATATCGATACTCAGGCTAATAGACATAAATTAAGTATTATGGCTAATGCACGTCAGTCTATCGATAAAGTTATTGCTTCTATTGATTTATCAAAGTGGCAAATTCACGTGATCAATTATGACGAAGTAGGCGATGCGAATGAAGTTGCTAAGCAACACGCAGCGCTTGCGTTAGCGGCGTATGAAAGTGGACAAAAAACACTGTTATTTTCAGGAGGAGAACTCACAGTTACCTTAGCTAAAAATGCGGGTCAAGGTGGGCCAAATCAGCAATATATGCTCGCACTAGCAATTGCCCTTAACGGCGCAAAAGGTATTTGTGCGCTTGCCTGCGATACCGATGGTATTGATGGCAGTGAAGATATTGCTGGAGCGTATATTGATGAAACAACCTTAGCTCGTGCTCAGGAAAAAGCACTACAACCAGAGCAATTTTTAGCGTCAAATGATAGCTACAACTTTTTTAAACCGCTTAATGATTTAATTATTACAGGCCCTACACATACTAATGTAAATGATTTTAGAGCCATTATGATTGATCCCTTTGAAGGTTAATTTATACTACTAACTCAAGCAGATACGAGGCAATATAATACAAAATGGCTTGTAAAAAAAAGGTTATAAATAATAAAGTTTAAAACTGATATTTCTACAACGCTTGCTGTATTATATTAGGCTAAATTAAAACAAGGCGGCTTTATGCTCTCATCAAAGAACAGTATTCATCTAAGAAGTGGTTTTGAGCTTAGTAAAGGTGGCAAGTTATTTCAAGATGCCGAAAGAGAAGTTTTAAAGTTAGTGTTTTGGTCAAAAAACGTCAATCAAAGAACCATAGTGGAGACTACAAAAATTCCACAACAAACTGTCTCACGTATGGTAAAGAACCTCTTGGATAGGGGGATTTTATGTCAAACTGACAGAATATCGTCTACATCCAGAGGAAATCCAAGTTTTGATCTGGAAGCTAACCCGTCATTTGCCTACAGCTTCGGCTTGTCGATCTTGCTTGATGCAATCGGTATAGCATTAATGGATTTTGCAGGAAATGTTATTGAGACTCACTTGGAAGAGCTTAAAGACATGAGTATTGAAAATGTCTTATCGCATTCTGAGGTCATTATTGCCAAGATAATGAAAAATAATCATATCCATGAATCAAAAGTACTGGGTATCGGAGTAGGTATTTCTGGTTTCTTTAGCTCGATGGACGGCAAAATGAACACCCATCATCTGATTGAAGAATGGGCACAAGTCGATATTGCTGAAATTATCTCATCACGTTTCAACTTACCCACTTGGGTTGTCAATGATGCAACTGGTGCGGCGGCAGGTGAAGGTATTGCCGGCGTTGGCAGAAACTATAAAAACTTTGTTTATTTTTTCATTTCGTATGCTTTTGGTGGTGGCTTAGTATCAAACAATGAAATTTTACTTGGCACGTACGGTAATGCTGGGGAGTTGGGTGATATGTTGCCTTCTAAAATATACTCCCACCCTAATATGGCATTATTAAAGCGAATTTTGATCAAAAATAATATTGAGGTAAATTCAATCTACGATATGCATAAACATTTTGATGTGAATTGGCCAGGTGTAGACGAGTGGATTTATAAAGTACAAGATTCTCTGGATTTGGTGGCCACAGCTTGTTCTGCATTGCTTGATACTCAAGCCATTGTACTAGGCGGACATATACCTGTTGCCTTGGCAGATAAATTGATTCCAAGAATTGAAGTATATGCGCAATTTCGTCGGGGATCTCAACGACCAAGACCAAAAATTGTCACCGCTGGAGTACAGGAAAATCCAGTAGCCGTCGGCGCCTCAAGTCTGCCATTAAGAAAATTATGTTTATAAAAAACTGACTGAATAGCTTGATGAAATGATGACGGACTTACTGCCCCCCATTATCATTATCTTTCTTGGAATCTGCAACCATTGTTAAATTTGGTTGTAAGCGCTCAAGTAACCACATTGCGACACTCACCCTTTTGGGTAAAGTTAGATACTTTCAAGTGTTGGAAACCCCTGTTAATTATTTTATAAAGTGAACTTATACGTCATTATCCTATGGTTCTGGTTGCCTGAATTTCCAAGCATTGCACCCTTATCCAGCATAGTATAACAGCACTATCAACTGTCTGGTTTGGTGGCATTTTTCGCATTTAGGCTTAACAGGTTATTGGCAAAAAGTTATTATCAAATAACTCATATCTTCATCTATGGTGAACGTCCGCTATCAGGAGACGGCTAATACAGTATTGTTGTTAAGCCATGTCCGCTGTAGATCAAAACATACAAAATTTTTTGTCAAAACTCTAAAAATGCTAAGGTCAGCAAAGTGGCATTAGTTAGCGTTAAGAGGCGAAACACCAACGGCAGCTATGAGCTTAAAGCGGTCATTAAAATTAACGAGTGGCTAACTTCCGCAATGCGCACCAACAAGACCTAAATAACAAAAGAAAAGAACCACAACATGTAGTGGTTGGTCGGGCTAAGTGGATAGCCCTTAGTTATCACCAGAATAAAAATTACAGTTTTGCTACAGACTTTCGTTTATTTATATTAATGATATAGCCAGTGTATATTATTAACATCTGTACTTTTTTAGCTAGCCATTGACTATTTTGACAGATTTTACGACTCAGTAGAGGGTGTTAATTTCGCAATTTCACTACCAAGCTCAGGCTTAACCGTTACTAAAGCTAAGGTTAACTCGGCTATATGCTCAGGTAAAATATGACTCATCGCTTGAAACATATTTAACACATTGATATTAGGTAGTATTGCCAATGCTTCCGCCACTTCTATACCGCGCTGTGCATTGATTTTTGCCACGGCTAAAGACAATGCCACCGCAAGCGCTGGATCGGTTTCTGCCACCATGAGTGTTGTTTCTACTTCAGCACAAGGCCGGTATTGCGATTCGTGATACTCGGTACGAGGATCAAGTTCAACAGCAGAAGATATTACCGACCCTTGCATGACAAACTGCTCTTGTTCTTCTATCGGTAATGCCTGACGCACCGTCATTCGAAAGACCACAAAACATGCTAACAATAACTGAATAAAAGCTAAGAAATAAAATAATGCATCGCCACCAAATTTATCCATCACAAGTGACGCAGAATAAGGTCCTAAAACCCCACCTAATGCAAAAGCTAAAATCATTGACGACATGGCGGCAACTATTTCACTTTGGCGTAACTTATCCAGTGCTTCGGTAATACTTAATGGATAAGTGCAAGCAATAATGCCACAGGTAATGGCCGTCGCTAAAAATACCGCCCATGTGATCCCTAACGGCGCTAGTATAGTCACCGCAATCCCCGCACTGGCAGAGATGAGCAACAGCACCAATAAGACGGTACGCCGATCGAAACGATCGGATAAAAAACCAACGGGGAACTGTAAAATAAAGGCGCCAAATATAGCCGCCCCCATATAAAGTGAGAGCTGAAAACCGGTAATATCAAAGGCTTTTGCAAACACAGGTAATAAACTAAAAACAGCAGAATAAAGTATGCCGGATATAAAACAACTGACCACACCAAGTGGCGAGCGTTTATATAACAAACGCAGAGACATAGAACTAAATTCTTCAACCACTGGCCCGAAATGGCGACTCAGTACAACAGGAATAATCGCTATACACATTAATATGCCGGCAATAACAAAAAGCATATTATCTTGAGGGTTGGCCACATTGATAAAAAATTGCCCGCCAAAAAGCCCCGCCAGTACAACAGCATTGTAAATAGCTAGTATTTGACCCCGGGTTTCTTTACTCGAACTATCACTAAGCCAACTCTCCATTGCCGTGAACGCGCAAGCGATACAAAACCCCATCACTATTCGCATGGCGCCCCAAAGCACAGCTTCTGAGTAGAGGCTACAAATTAATATACTCACCGCGCCTAATGACACGCAGCCAGCAAACATTCGAATATGCCCTGCTCTTTTGATTAAACTTGTGCTGTACAGCGCGCCTATTAACAAACCGACATAATATAAGGATAAAACAATACCGATTGATTCAGTGCTCAATCCGTCTAAATTCATTCTTACCGGCAATAAAACATTAATTAAACCAATGCCTAACAATAAGATAAAACAACTTAAAAATAGAGAAAAAAGTGATATAAAGGTTTGGCGCACAAATACATTCCTTGGTATTACTTTTAAAAATAAAAGTAATTATTGCCGATTTTACGTGAAAAAAACTGACAATATGTCAGCTTTTTCATTGATTTGAGCTTATCAAAAAATAGCATGTTTATTGCGGCATCGCAGTATAAGCAACAACGTCAGCCAGTCTTTATTTTCGTGCTAAGCCAAGCGTAATTATAACAGTGCTATTAAGATATCGTGTAGCTAAATAGCAAATTATTGTCAACGGCGGCAGCAAAACCGCTGATCTTTATCTTAAAAAATCAGCCAGTGTAACTAACAACAAGCTATAGAGTTTTTGCAACGTTTTGCAGTAACTCAGTGGCTAGTTAAATGTAGCTTTAAATCCAGAGTTAAAATGCTGAGTGCTTGAAAATCATCTAAACGACAGCTGTCATTTGCTAGCGGGCCAATCAACCAATGGTGATCAACCTTTTATATACTCACAGATAATAAAAATGAACATTATAATGCCAGAGCATAACGCTAGTGTTGAGTACAAAGTAGAGCAAACTAATGAATAAAACTTGCTGTTATAGCTGTTTTTTCTGTCTGTTAAATGACTGAAAAGCAAAGTCTATTCCATTAAACCCATAAGTAACTTAGAATAAACCTTAATTTGAAGTAAGCAGGAAGAGTCACTTTAATGTTTGCAAGTTTTCTTCGTCCAAACAAGCTGTCCCAAAAAATGATGCGGGTTATTTTTTCCATCTATTTGGCCGTAACCTGTCTGATTACCAGCATGGAGTTTTTAACTGAATATGTTAAAACACAGGATTCTATAGTAAGTGAATTAAAACAGCTGAAAGAAACAGTGCTCCACTCAATCTCTACTAGTTTATGGCAATACGACCAGAATCAGCTAGAGGCACTCGTTGTGGGACTGCTCAAAATGCCGATTATTGAAGGTGTTGATATTTTAGACAAGTATGACCAGCCGATGATTTCTCAAAGGTCCTACACCACGGACTTAACACCCTTATCAATTTTCGACATCAAATCAGACTTAAATTGGCAACTTAATGAGCAAAAAATATTCCTTGGATCACTTATCCTTCATTCGTCGTCAGAAGTTGTTTTAGATCGAGTTCTGTTCGGATTCTCCTTAATTATAATCACAGAAATCATCAAGTTATCTGTTTTATTTTGGTTGTTTATTTGGGCCTTTAATCGTTATTTGGCCAGCCCTTTGAAAGAGTTGATGTCGCAAGTGAATGAGGTTCAATTGAGCGAAACCATCACTAAACGGATTAATCTTTCTCACATTGAAAATAACGAGCTCATTGAGCTTCAAGCACATATGAATAACATGCTCTCTGCTATGGCAAGGGATAGGGAGATATTGCTAGAAGACGAACAAGCTAAGCGAAATAGTTTAGAGCGGGCTGTTGCTAAACGTACCCAAGCATTACAAACCTTGAATAAAAAACTCAAAGTGCTGGCGACAAGAGATTCTTTAACCGACACGTTAAATCGAGGAAGTTTTTTTGAAACTGCACAGCATTTACTGCTTCTTTGCCAGCGCCAAAAATCACCCACATCTTTTATTTTAATGGATCTAGATCACTTTAAAAGCATCAACGATACCTATGGACATGTTATTGGTGACAAAGTGCTTATCCATTTTACCCAGACCATTCAAACTTTTTTGAGAAAGTCTGACTTGATTGGCAGAGTTGGCGGAGAAGAATTTGCAATATACCTCGCTGATATTGATATTGATGACGCCTTTAAACTTGCTGATAAAATAAGAGAGACCATTGCCAATTCAAGCTTAGAAATTGATGGTAAGCGCATAATTTACACTGTCAGTCTTGGTGTTGTCTCGTCTGAGCCAACAGAGCATTTAATTGTTGATCTATTTAAACGCGCTGATGTGAAGCTTTATGGCGCTAAAGGGAAAGGACGTAATTATGTTGAAAGGTAATTTCTCAAACGATAATCTCTCAAATGCTAATGCTTTAAAAAATAGCGTGTCGAAATATAAAGCGTTAAAGGGTAAAAAAGTGTCTTGCCTATTATTGATAATGCTCTTTTTTGCCGGAATGAGTATAACCAATTTAAGTCATGCTAAAACATTAAAGGTTTGCTACGACCAGTGGGCTCCAATGACGATATTCCCATCAGAAACGTCTAATGAGCGTGGTGTTGTTATCGATATGTTAGCGCAAATATACAGCTCAAAAAATTATAAATTAGAATATTATGAAGTGCCATTAGCCAGAGGTTTAGATATGGTGGCAGAGGGTCTTTGTGATATGTTGCCAGAATACTTATTTTCAAAGCAGGCAGAAAAAAAATTCGTCTATGCCAACGAAGCAACATTTTCATACCTAACCGCCTTTGTCGTCAGGCGAGATGATCCGTGGCGCTATAATGGTATTGAGTCAATTAAAGGCAAACGCATCGCAACAGGGCCAGGTTGGGATTACAGCTCAATGAGTGTCTCATATCAAAATTATATCGATGAGCCAAAGAACTCCAACTTAATTGAAGTAGTTGCGGGTAATAATGATGTAGTTAAACGCATATTTCTCATGATTAGCGAAAACAGAGTCGACTTATATGCCGATAACGAACTTGTTCTTCAGCATATGTTAAATACCCTAAACTTACATGATAAGCTTAAAATCGTGCGCCCCGGCTTAGAAAAAAAATTACTTGAAATACCCATTTTCTCAAAAAAAATTCCGACTAAAAGAAGACAGGAACTGATAAAGATTTGGAATGAGGGCCGTTTGTCAATAAAAGGCAATAAAGAAGCCATGTTGTTCAAAAAATATAAGGTAACATTATAAGTGCTCGAGACACCATTAGCTAAGATATTACAGACAATAAAGTAGCGTATATAATATTTTTTTACTAAAAAACTGGCCACTACTACTTATCGTATGCCTTTAACCAAACCCTCGCCTATTTTTCCTTTAGGTTCACATAAAAATGGTATATCCAGATAATTAGATGTTCAAGCGCTAATTCAAATCAGCATATAACTGAGCTATCTTTGAATAATAGCCCTATTTTGTATGGCTGTTATTCAGGATATAAAAATTAAAACTTTAAAATATACATCTAAAATATAAATCTAACACAAGCTCAGCAATTACCCTTTTGCGAGTAAATAATCTAACCAACGTGCTGGCAATAAGCGCTTCAACAAGGCAAAAATTTTCGTTGGCATTGTGATTCTATAACGTAATTTAGGTCGTTTACTTTCTAAGGCATGAATCAAAGCCTGAGTAACATCTAATGGCTCTAAGGTGAAAGGCGCATTTGATTTTTCACTGCTTAAGCGCGCAATTTGCTGTTGATATTGCACTTTGTGATCGCTGGCCTCGATATCGATATGGGCTTGAATAGCCGCCAACGCATTGGCTCTAAACTGTGTATTAATAGGTCCTGGCTCTAGTAAAATCACCGCAATATTAGCACTTTTCAATTCTAACCTTAAGGTGTCTGTTAAGCCTTCAATAGCATACTTTGAGGCATTGTAAGCCCCCCGATAAGCCATAGAAACGAAACCCAATACTGAACTACATTGAATAATGCGACCATGGCCTTGGCGCTTCATCACTGGAATTATTTGCTTGGTAAGTTCATGCCAGCCAAAAACATTGGTTTCAAACTGTGCTCTTAATGCTGCTGTCGGCAGGTCTTCCAATGCGCCTGGCTGACCATAGGCGCCGTTATTAAATAAATAGTCCAAGCGTCCACCCGTTATTTCAAGCACTTGGGCAAGGGTTTGGCTAATACTTTCAGGCTGGGTGAGATCTAACTGATAAGCAGTTAGGCCTTTTGCTTGCAGTTCGGTAACGTCTTGCGCTTTTCGCGCGGTAGCAAATACCTGATAACCGCGCGCTGAAAGTGTTAGCGCTGCGTGTAAGCCAATGCCGCTTGAACAACCCGTAATTAAAATAGACTTAGTTGACATAAAAGAACCTAATATATGAAGTGAGATAGCAGCAGCTTACTTGATTACGCTAGCCTTTAAAATTACTGATGACAACGAATGACAATCGTACCCGCAATTTTGTCATGCCACCCCTGTTTTTTGTCATCCCAAGCAATCCAGAAAAAGCCTAAACCTAATGGAATCAAGGAAACATAGTAAGCCAGATATCGGATGACAGACTGTTTAACTGTCGGTTTATTGCCCGTTTTTTCATCAACAATTTTTGCTTGTAGTAAAATTTTACCTGGCGTAGCTGACTTATAAATCCAGAATAAAATAGTCGCCATAATTGGAAAGACATAAGTAATAATAACATCCGAAAAACCTTGAACCGACTCAGCTGAATCGAAATACTGCCCACCATAAATTAAAAACAAAAAAGGGTAAGTGAACATGATGAGTATGATTGAGTCAATAACACTTGCGCCAAGCCTTAGCCAAAAACCGACATACTGAACCCTTTGGTCAGTGTCTGCTATTTCGCTGTCGGTCATTTCACTCTCGCTCATTTTATACTTGATCATTTTATTCCCTATAGTATTTAAAGTCTCATGCCTGTGTAGTTAACATCATTTGCATTGTAAGTGGCGTTAGCTCGTCAAGTTGTCGCTAAATGCCCTTCTACCTATGATATTTATACGTTGCAGCTGGCTTGCTGACTCAACGGCATAGCCAACTAAAACGTTAAAGCGCATACACATTTCATAAACCTAGTCTCAAAGCTTCTTCTGACACTATCTAACTATCTAACTGTCTAGCTATGCAGCTAAATACTTGGTATTTTTTTATTCACTGACTAGGTATTATGGCCTGCCAATATACGTGTAAAAAAGGCGAAAGTGACACTTTCGCCTTTAAGCTAAAAACCATGATTTAAAAGTGATTTATTCGATAAATTCTGCAGCAATATCTTCAAATGCGATAGTAGACCAATAATTTAACGCTTGGCCTATACCTTCATACATTACAGTTAACTCTTTTTGACCCAAAGGTTGTTGATAAAATTGCGTGTATTGTGCGATTTCTTGCTCGGTTAATGACTGATAAATAAAATAAGAAACCATGATCATTTGCTGCTCTAACCCCGGCCTCATCATAGCTTCCATTTGTGTTAGTTGTGTTTGAATTTGTACTTCATTAATACCTTGGCCTGGGTTTGCGACCATCAAACCTTCAATGGTACCTTTAGCCACTGCCGTAACAATGTTTAACGAGTGCTCGACTAAATTGGTCGTTTCAACAAAGTTTCTCACGACTTTAATGCGTTCTGTTGTTGGCGGCGTTGTTTGCAATATCGCCATATAATTCATCAAATCTTGGTTAAAACTTGGTATCGAAGCTTTTGCTTCAGCCATTTTTATTCTTCGTGCTAAGTCGCCATTAAGCCAAGTCAGTAACTTTTGCATTTCGTCTGCAGAAAAATTGTCTTTTATATGCTCAAAAACCACTTGTTTAACATCGTCTAATCGCCAAGCATTTAATAACAAATTCATGACCTTTTGCGCTTGTTCAGGATCTTTAGCTGTCATTTGCATTTGTTGATTCATCGCACTCATTTGCGCAGGAATACTATTAAGCGCAACGTTAATGCCAGACAGCGCCATATATTGGGTAACGTCAGCGTCACTGCTGACTTTAGCCGAACTAAATGGGCTAAATATTGTGCTCAGTAAAAATAAAACAGTATAAAATGAAGTGAATTTTTTCATCATCAATCCTTTAGCTAAATAGTGTAAATTAATAGTATGACTTAATAGTATTACTTAATAGTATGACTTAATAAATAGTCGCTGGTTTTTAGCGCTATAAGTCATAATACAAGGTAATGTAAATTTACAAAAATTATTTATTTTTATGACGATGATGTTCGCACAATTTATAGTGTAACTTGGCTTTATTGCTGGAAATTAATCCTATAAATGCCAAGCTACAAGCGATAAATATAATGCCATGATCCAAGCAAATAAGCAGGCTTATTTTAATTTGCATCACTAGATCATAACTTGCATTAACTAAAATCAGCGGTTGGACAATAACCAGAAATATCTGCTCAAAATGCGCTAGTAAATTACACTAGCAATGAGATAGCCATTAAATAGCCCGAGCTCAAAGGATAATTAATAACATGGGGAATCAAATCACAGCTAAGCCTTGCCACTTATTTTTAAACCTTGCTTTTGCAGCCATAGTTCTTAGTGGCTGTGTTATTAATGACGCTAGCGCTATGGTTTTAACGCCGCCAGCAGCTATAAAGCCAAACACTCATAACAGGGTAACATTACCTAAGATAAAATTTGCCAACAATATTCCAGAGCATAAAAAACCGCTACTTACCGATTGGGTTATTCATGCCAACCAGGCTTTGAGGCTAGTTTATGGTGCATTACCGGTTGAAAATTTTCTGACGGTTATTGAAGCCAGCAGCCAAGGTACTAGTGCCGTGCCTTGGGGAGAAGTAAATCGCTCGTCACCACCCACAGTTACTCTAGTGGTTAACCTCAATACTAGTCTCGACGCTTTAAAAGCTGATTGGACCATTTATCACGAATTTAGTCATTTACTGATCCCTTATGACGCCGCTGACGCTAGATGGTTTTCTGAAGGATTAGCCAGTTATTATCAAAATATTACCCAAGCCAGAATTGGTATGTTTGACGAACAAACTCTGTGGCAAAAACTTTATGAGGGCTTTGAACGCGGTAATAAACAACAAAACTATGCGCACCAAAGGTTAGCTTATGTCAGTGATCATATCAGTCAAAACCATAACTATATGCGCATTTACTGGAGTGGTGCGCTTTATTGGCTGAAAGCTGATATTGCCTTAAGAGCGTTATCAAAAGACGCAGCTAAACCTTATTCATTAGATTTAGCCTTAAAAGCACTCCAAGCTTGCTGCTTTAACCAACACCTAAGCGCGACAGAAATAACACAAAAACTAGATGAATTAAGCCAAAGTAAAATTTTTAGCGAATTATTAATCGAATTTTCAGCCAGTTACGCTATTCCCAATTATTTAACACTATTAAATTCATTAGGCGTCGAAGTCAGTCATGGTGATATCAAATTAAATAACCGCGCTAAATTAAGTTTGCAACGAAAAGCTATTTTTACTGACGTGGCGTTATTGCCTAAATAAGCGATTAAAATCATAAAATTACAATTGCTCAACCGTGAAGAATTAACTAATCTATCGTCTGATGTTACAAATTGCCTGATATAAACTCATGTTAGCCAATATATAAAGGAAGCAGTTACATGCTAAAAATTCATTTTTCATTGCTAAAAACCAGCTTAATCTCATTATTATTAATAGCATTGTCTGGTTGTTTTAACTCAGATCCCGCCGTGAAATCGGTTAATGCTTATCTTGATAAACAAAAAACAGATAAAACTCAAAGTGATTGGAAAACCACACTAGAAAAACCTGAAACGGTAACCTTTGACCCGAAAGCACAATATTTTTGGGAGTTAGACACTACTGAAGGAAAATTGGTGGTTAAGTTATTCCCAGAAACCACGCCAATGCATGCAACAAGTACAATTTACTTAACAAAACTTGGCTTTTACGATGATTTGGTTTTTCATCGTGTGATCAATAACTTTATGGCGCAAGGTGGCGACCCATTAGGTAATGGTAGCGGCAACCCAGGTTATAAATACGCGGGGGAATTTAGCGGCACATTAAGTCACGATAAGCCGGGGTTACTGAGCATGGCAAACTCTGGACCAAACACTGACGGCAGTCAGTTTTTTATTACCTTTGCCGCCACACCTTGGTTAGATGGTAAACATACCATTTTTGGTGAGGTGGTTGAGGGGTTAGAGACAACACTGCCGGCCATTGAAAGCTTAGGTAGTCGCTCTGGTCGAACAGAAAAAACAGTGAAAATTATTAAAGCAACAATTCGGGTCGAGTAAATTATTCATACAAACTAGGCGTAACTGATAGCGAAAATTTATAGCGAAAACTTGCAAAAATCTTACTGGTCATTTATCGCTATAATTTGCCACTATTACTTAACGCTATAACTTAACGCTATAACTTAACGCTACAGTTTACAATAGGCTGCAGTCACTATCAGCCTATTGTTAGCAAGATTAATCATATGACTAATCTTGCTGGTATAACTAGTTTTCTTTAGTTAAAGTCGCTTTGGCTGCTTCAACTTTCGAAAAATCTAACCCTAGCTCATTTACCGCTTCTTCAATCAGTCCAGGATTTTGCATTAGCATCATCATCAAGGCTTGTAACTTTTCTTGTGGAATACCCAATTGTTGTACTGTCGCCATGGCCATTATGGGATTTTCTGTTAACGCTTGAAATACCGCTTTAATTTGCTCGTCGCTCACATCATGTTCTTTTAAAATTGCAATAATTGGGTTCATTAAGTTTCCTATTTTCTGACTTGTTTATGATTACTTATTTAGGGTTGTTTTTCACTAAGTTCAACTGCGAGCAGTGGCGTTATTATATCATCGCTACATTTAATGTAAAAAGTCATTATTGGCCACTGAAATTAGTGCTAACTTTTGATTAAACGCTTTACTTAACTCTGATTCAACTCTGATTCAACTGCGCTTATTTTTTGGGACGTAATTTAAAATAGACACGGGGACTACTTTTTTAACTGGGAATTCATCAAACTCTCTGCGTTCAATAACGTGTCCTAAATCACTTTCAATGGCGCAAAGATTTCTAAAGTTATCTTTAGCAACAAAAGATACCGCTTCGCCATTTTTACCCGCACGACCTGTACGGCCAATACGGTGAGTATAATCGTCTACTTTATCAGGTAAGTCGTAATTAACCACCCGAGCCAGTTCGCCAATATCAATACCACGCGCTGCAATTGCGGTGGCGACTAAAAACTCTATTTTACCCGCTTTAAAGTCATTGAGAATTTGTTCTCGTATGGCTTGAGTTCGACCACTATGAATAGACTCAGCTTTAATACCACGCTTTTCTAATTGGCTAACCAGTTTTGCTGCGCCGTGCTTAGTTTCAATAAAAATGAGTGCCTGCTGCCATTGCTGCTGTTTAATTAAATAGCTTAATAATGCTGACTTATTAGTTTTATCTACCGTGACCAGCCATTGGGATATTTTAGGTTTTGAGGCACTATTTTTAGCGATTGAAATTTCACTAGCATGATAAAGTGTTCTTTTTGCTAGTGCTCTAACATCGTCAGAAATAGTGGCTGAGAATAATAAATTTTGACGTTGTTCTGGCAAACGCTCAATAATTTTATTAATGTCATCAATAAAACCCATATCCAACATTCTATCGGCTTCATCAAGCACAAAAGCTTCAAGTTGATCAAAATACACCGCCCGCTGATGAGCCATATCAAGTAATCGGCCTGGGGTAGCTACCAAAATATCAAGGCCCCAAATCAAACGTTGTTTCTGTGGCTCTATTTCTGTACCACCATACATCGCCATAGAGCTTATATTTAAATATTTACCATATTGAGCAATATTGGCTTCAACCTGTACAGCTAACTCACGCGTTGGCGTTACTATTAACACCCGAATACGTTTGCCACGAAGATTACGCGCTTCATCTTTATCAGCAGCACTGAGTTTTTCTAGTAAAGGTAAAACAAAACTAGCGGTTTTACCGGTCCCTGTTTGCGCTGCGGCAATAACATCTTTACCCGATAAAATAACCGGTATGGCCTGCTTTTGAATATCAGTAGGTTGACGATAATTTAAATCAGCTATCGCATTGACTATCGGGTTTGACAACCCAAGTTGGGAAAATGGCATTAAAAATCTCTTTAGCTTTATAGCTAGCATGAAGGCTAACAACAAGCCCACTCAAAATTGGCCGCGATTATAACATTCACTTTCATTTAATGTCATTTTTTACGCGCTAAGCTATATGGCCATTTTACTTAAAAATACAGTTTCAGCACTAAATTTTCACAAGCAAATGGGGATGAATATTGTTTGTAGGAAAATTATGGCTATAATTACTTATTTATTGCCAGATACTATGGCTTGTAACTGTGGTTTGTAATAGGCTTTATTAAAACAGTGATATGGATTGTTAACCTAGGTTATTGATGTAATGGAAATTACCGAACAACACACGAGCAGCGATGCAGTTGCTTACGGCAATGTTTACGTGATGACACATTCATTTTTTAGTGATGTCGTCAGAATTGGCTGTACTCCTACAAATCCCATTGAGTACGCCATAACATTATCGGCAAAAACGCTCGGCGACTATACTGTGGTATTTTCACTACAATGTAAAAACCCATGTAAAGTCAAAAAACAAATTCGACAATATTTAAATGCAAAGGCCTACGTTAACGACTTTTATCAAGTACCTGCTGACGTTGCAGCCGGTATTTTAAAGCGTGTAGCCTTAAGAATCCCAGTATCTAGTGCTGATTAAATCTTCCCCCAAAAAATAATTAACCCTAACTTCATACTCGCTAAGAGCGTTTAAAAACCCTTACCCGCTAAGCTAACGGTATTAATATTAACTTAGCTTAATTGAGCATTGAATCCAGATAATTAATGCTCTAGAGAATAACCGCTATAAATATAGACCTGCATTTTTTATTGCTCAACTTTCATTGCTTGGCACCGGTTGGCATTGCTGATCACCATAATAATTATTCGTGTAGTTACATTCAATTTGCTGCTGCTTATTTAGCTCAACGTTGCGCTGATGAGGTGAATTCAATAAGGCTTGAATATTTTCAATTATATTTTTCATCATTTATTTCCTGTGAATTAGTGAGTTACCCGCTCTACTTCAAGATGCAGATATAAGCTTGCAGTAAAGCGTTATGTGTCCATTATTACTGGCTTATATAATTCAGTAAATTTGATAAAATCAATAAAATACTTCTAAAAAATAGATACACAGCAAAGCTAACTGGCTTGGTTAACGCTGTGAAGATTAAAGCCCATTAGCACTTTTCAGTTAACTCTTGATTAAATATATCCCTTAACATTGTTAGCTCGTTAGTTCTGACATAGTTAGGACGAATAATGAGTGCAATGGTGCGATGTGGGCCAGGTTCATTTAAATGTATGGCTCTAATTTCTGACTCGTTGTAAATCAACTGATCTAGCGCCATTTGTGGCACTAAAGTTGTGCCCAGCTTACCCGCTACCATTTGAATTAAGGTATGCAAACTCGCTGAATCAAAGTCAGACTGTTGTTTGTCACTTTTCATACTGCAAGCCGCTAATGCGTGATCTTTTAAACAGTGACCATCTTTTAATAGCATAAGTTTGTCAATTTCTAATTCTGCACTGGTAATTTCTTTTAGCTGACTCGGGCATTCATCTTTATGGCTGACCCAATAAAAGTCTTCTTGCCAAAAATCAAAGCTCATTAAACCATCTATAGGAAATGGCAGCGCTAGCACAGCAGCATCAATATCACCTCGCCTAACCATATCGACTAATACTTGCGATTGTTCTTCAATTATTTTCAATTTAAAGTTCGGATATTGTCGCCTAACCTCGGGTAATACTTTGGGCAGCAGGTAAGGTCCAATAGTCGGAATAACACCTAGAGTCATCGGATGCACAAATGGCTGGTTATTCGATTGGGAAATTTGTAAAAGTTCATCGATTTCGAGCTTAACCGTTCTCGCTTTATTTAAAATGAGTTGGCCATAACTGGTAATTAACACTTGCTTATTGTTGCGCTCAAAAATGCTGGTACCTAATTGCTTTTCAAGTTCAATAATAGCGGTACTTAATGCGGATTGTGAAACATTGCAAGCATCTGCTGCCTTCTTAAAATGTAAGGTTTTTTCAACAGCAAGCGCATAATGTAATTGTTTTAATGAGATCATAGTTTTCCATGCTAGTTACCTGCGAGAGCGCTAGGTTAAGGTTAATAGTTATTATTGAACATAAAGCCTAGTTTAATCAGTTTTTTATTACCTTGTTAAGCTTAATTTTTATTCCCGCGAATATTTACAACAAAAAAGCAATACAAGCCACTGATTTAAAATCAGTAAATTTTACATTCAAAAAATAGAACACTATCTTCCAATCAATCAATTATCAAAACCAACTATTCAGTTCTATACTCAAAAAATATTGATTTACACAAAAAATCAACAGTCAGAAAACACAGAGGAACTAAAATGCTTAAAAAAACATTATCATTAGCTGCTGCTATTTCAGTGGCACTTACAACAATAACCTTATCAACATCAGCACTGAGTGCTGATGCCGCTAAAACCAACCAATTTTGGTGGCCAGAGCAGCTAAATTTAAGCCCACTACGTCAACACGGTGCTGAATCGAATCCTTATGGCGAGGAATTTAATTATGCTAAAGAGTTTGCCACTGTAGATATAAACAAATTAAAACAAGATATTGAAACAACATTAACTGACTCAAAAACTTGGTGGCCTGCAGATTGGGGACACTATGGTCCATTGATGATTAGAATGGCATGGCACAGCGCCGGCGTTTATCGTGTACATGATGGTCGAGGCGGGGCTTCAGGTGGACAACAACGTTTTGACCCCTTAAATAGTTGGCCTGATAATGTCAACTTAGATAAAGCTCGACGCTTATTATGGCCAGTAAAGCAAAAATATGGCCGTAAAGTTTCATGGGCTGACTTAATGGTGCTTTCTGGCAATGTGGCATTAGAATCAATGGGCTTTAAAACCTTTGGTTTTGCCGGTGGCAGAAGTGACGATTGGGAGCCTGATTTAGTTTACTGGGGTCCAGAAACTGTCATGCTTGATGACAAGCGACGCGACAGTAAAGGTAAATTAAAAGGCCCACTTGCCGCAGTAGAAATGGGCTTGATTTATGTTAATCCTGTTGGGCCACATGGCAACCCAGACCCGCTATTAGCAGCCAACGATATTAGAATGTCGTTTGGTCGTATGGCGATGAATGATGAAGAAATAGTCGCGCTAAGTGCTGGTGGTCATACCTTAGGTAAAGCTCACGGTGCGAAAAAACCTGATAAGTGTGTTGGTGCAGAACCTGCAGCCGCTGCTATCGAAGAGCAAGGTTTAGGCTGGAAAAACAAATGTGGTACAGGTGTTGGCGCTGATGCAACTGGCAGTGGTTTAGAAGGTGCTTGGACAGTTACACCAACAAAATGGTCTTCTAACTACTTAGATAACTTAATGAATTTTACCTGGGTAAAAACTACCAGCCCAGCGGGTGCCATTCAGTGGACCCCTAGCGATCCAGCTGCGGCTAATTTAGTGCCTGATGCACACATAGCTAATAAACGTAATGCACCCATTATGTTCACCACTGATTTAGCTCTGAAAAAAGATCCAGAATTTCTTAAAATTGTTGAGCGCTTTAGAGCTAACCCAGAAGAATTCGATAAAGCATTTGCCAGAGCTTGGTTTAAACTAACTCACCGTGATATGGGACCACGTGCTAGATATGTCGGCTCAGAAATACCGAGTGAAATATTATCATGGCAAGACCCGATCCCTGCGGTTGAACATCCTTTAGTTTCAACCGCTGAGATCAGTGAACTAAAACAACAACTACTTGATTCGGGCCTAACCACCTCAACATTAGTCAGAACAGCATGGGCGTCAGCGGCCAGTCATCGTGTTACTGATATGCGTGGCGGAGCTAACGGAGCACGAATTCAACTTGAGCCACAGAAAAATTGGCCCGTAAACAACCCGGTTGAATTAAGTAAAGTGTTAGCTAAACTTAAGTCAATTCAAAGTGATTTTAATCAGCGTTCGCCAAGCAGCAAAGTCTCGTTGGCTGACTTAATTGTTTTAGGTGGTGCAGCGGCAATTGAACAAGCAGCAAAAGCAGCAGGACATAATATTGTTGTGCCTTTTAATGCCGGTCGTACTGATACGACTCAAGCCCAAACTGATGTGAAGTCATTTAATTATTTAAAACCCAATGCTGACGGATTCCGTAATTATTACGATGAAGAAAGTTATATGTCACCAACTGCCATGCTAGTCGACAAAGCAAATTTACTGAGCTTAAATGTACCCGAAATGACGGTATTAGTCGGTGGTATGCGCGTACTTAATGCCAATTTTGATGGCTCAGATTTAGGTGTACTAACCAAAAAACCTGGGTTATTAACGAATGACTTTTTTGTCAACTTACTTGACATGTCAACCGTATGGCGCAAAGACAACAATCAAGCTGGGGTATATCAAGGTTATGATCGCATGTCAGATGAACTAAAATGGCAAGCAACGCCTGTTGATTTAATCTTTGGCTCTAGCTCTGAATTACGCGCTATTGCGGAAGTTTATGCTTCTGACGATGCTGAAAATAAGTTTGTTACTGACTTTGTTAATGCTTGGGTTAAGGTCATGCAGCTTGATCGCTTCGACCTAAAGTAGGCCTGAAATAGGCCTAAAGTAAGCTTACTATAAGACTAATGTAAGCTAGTCAGGATATTCTAGCGAGTATTACCCAA
Organism: Colwellia sp. MB3u-8; assembly: GCF_014076985.1. NCBI lineage: Bacteria > Pseudomonadati > Pseudomonadota > Gammaproteobacteria > Alteromonadales > Colwelliaceae > Colwellia > Colwellia sp. MB3u-8. The sequence continues at coordinate 400,846 of NZ_JACGVA010000059.1, read as the reverse complement.
GGGTAATACTCGCTTTTTTCTTTAACCTTACGTATTACCAGTACAACGGATTAACTCTATAATACTGATTAAGCTGTTGATAAAGCTTAGGATGCTGTTGGCTAAATTGCTTAGGCTGCTCAAAAAAAACTTCGCTGGCAACAGCGAAAAATTCTGCAGGATTTGTTGCACCATAATAATCAAACAGTGATGGTGCACCTGTATTTGCTTGTTTTTTTAAAATTTCAAACTGTGATGAAAAAATTTCTGACCAACTCTGATAACTTTGTCCTGCCGCTAATATAGGGGCACCATTGGCTCGGCCATTTTCTTGATCAAGTTGGTGAGCAAATTCATGGATCACAACATTATGGCCATCATCAGGAATTTTTGCGCCTACTAAGGTATCTTGCCACGACAATACCACTTTACCAAAATCCCAAGACTCGCCAGCCAAGACCATTTTTTGGGTAAACTGTACACCGTCACCAGTACGGGTTTGCTGCTGTTTCACAAAAGCGCTTGGGTAGACTAATATCGACTGTAGCTTTGGATAATAATTAGTTTTTCGATTGAGTAATAACAAGCATGCTTGTGCTGCTATAGTAATTTTTATTTCATCGGTAATCACTACCCCGTTACAACCGACAAACTCTTTTTCTGCCAAAAAAACCTGAATATGTTGTTTTAATTGCAACTGCAAATCTGCTGGCATTTGCCTAAAGTACGGCATTCTTTGCTGAATTATTTTTCGCCATTGTTTCTTAAAGGGTTTAGCTTTTATCAATCGACGTTTATATGCCAACCAATAAGGCTTTCCAGCCAAATAAGCCATAAGTAATAAAGCAATGAACACAGGTAAAAAGTAAGAGAACATAATAAATCATACGTAATAAGCTTTGTTATTAAGTGCGGACAAGTTATGCAAATATCAAATTATTTTCCTGATAAAAAATAAATAAATAAATTTAAACAAAATTTGAACTTACATGTAAACAACCACTCTTACTATGTGAGAGACTTACTTCCCTGAGTGTTTTATGTTTTTATAATGCGTTTACTTTTTTAGGTAAACGCTTTTTTTTGTCTGAAATTTAGTCAAAACTTAACCGCTATAACCACGACTAAATAATTATAGCCTTTGACTACGCATGATTTTCGAGCTGTTCTATCAACAGATTGGCTGTAAGCTCTAAAATACGATAACTTTTACTAACACACAGTCAGTTTATTTCTACAAGTTAGCGCTACCAAACAATCACTTTGCTACGAAAGCTGATAGTAGATAACAACAACCTAGGCCGAAAGAAATTCACCTATGTTGGAGGTCAAAGAGTAGAATCGCCCACTCGCTAGTTGCGATGAGATTAAAATTAAACTAGTATACCGACTTGATATATATTGAATTTTACCTTTTACCTTTTACCCTACGGTGACAATTTGAGTAAAGAAAAAGATCCGACATCCACTTTTAATGACATCAAAAGTGAAGTATTAGACAGTATAGATTCCTTTATTTATACAAAAGACTTGTCTGGAAAATATACTTACGCAAACCAAGCTATTTTAGACTTATTTGAAAAAAAATTGACTGATGTTATTGGCTATGATGATAGTCATTTTTTTGATTTAGCCATTTCTAGACAATTAAAAATAAATGATGACTTAGTGATGAATAAAGCCATTAGAGTAGAAAGTGAAGAAAAAAATTTCATTAAAGCTAAAAATGAAACTCGTATTTATAAAGTAGTTAAAAAACCACTGTATAAAAGTGACGGTAGTGTCGATGGTATGAGTGGGATATCTACTGACATCACCGCGGAAAAAAAGTTACAAGAGCAAGTCAGTAACCAAAGTTATTTACTTGCTACCATGTTAAATAATATCGATGCTCATATTTATATAAAAGATTGCGAACGGACCTTTTTATACGTAAATAATCGTGTTGCTGAATTATTTGGTGATAAAGCAGAGAACATCATTGGTAAAAAAGATACTGAGATTTTACCAAAAGACATTGCCGAACACTTTTATCAATCAGACAAGCAGGTTTTTGAAAAAAATCAAAAACAAGTAATAGAAGAAACTACTCATAGCAAAGATGGCAACACATCTCATTACATCAGCACTAAAATCCCCTTTAATCAGCCGAATAAGCTACCTGCGTTAATTGGCTTCTCCAGTGACGTAACTGAATTATATAAACTAAAAGAAGAATTTAAAAAACTTGCTAATACTGACCCATTAACTAATTTATATAATCGTCGTTTATTTACAGAGCAAGCGGAAAAAGAATATCACCGCGCAAAACGCTACTCATTATCTTTAACAGTCATGACCATTGATATTGACCACTTCAAAAATATAAATGATAAATTTGGTCATCCTGCTGGGGATCAAGTATTAATCGAGGTAGCGAAGCAGCTTAAAGCTAACCTAAGACAAATCGACATTTTAGCCCGTATTGGCGGTGATGAGTTTTTTATTCTTTTACCTGAAACATCTGCAACGGCGGGCATGAAACTAGCAGAACGTTTAAGATCAGAGCAAAGTAATTTGAAAATCATTGGTGACTGGCAAGGCGAAATAAAGCTTTCAGTCAGTGTTGGTGTTTCAAGTTTTCTCTCTGACGACGAGTCATTTGATACTATATTTTCTCGCGCTGACAAAGCCTTATATCAAGCAAAAAACTATAGTCGAAATAAGGTGATGTACTTATAAAAAGTGCCAATATTTTATTAATCAAACTTTAATATTTTAAAAAAACATGCATTTTATGGCACTTATTACAGTCATTATGCGCAGATATACTCCTCCTTTGTAGCTGTAAAATAAACATCAATCACAAAAAAGCCAATACCTATAGTTAGGTATTAGCTGTTAAATTTTATAAAATCAAATAAAACAATTCGCTAAAAAACTAGCAGATATTGGCTAGGGTTATTCGCTTGCCGCTTGATTTTTTCGTGCTTGATGAAGTTTTTTATAGCTGTCGATTAATCTCAAATGCTTGTCTAATCCGTCTAAGTTCATACCGGTTTTAGTCAGTCCAAAAAACTTCACTTCGCCCATCACTGAATCGATGACATTATTCATGGTATTTTCACCAAACATTCTATTGAGGTTGCCAATAAAATTTTCAAGTTCCATGTCTTCGTCTAAGGTAATTTCAAGTACCGCCTGCATCGCTTGATAAAACAAGCCACGTTCAACCGTATTGTCATTAAACTGTAAAAACGCTTCAACCAACTCCTGCGCGTCTTCCAATGCGCCTAAGGCCAAATAAATCAGTATTTTCAGTTCTAAAATTGTTAACTGACCCCAAACCGTATTTTCATCAAATTCAATACCGATTAAGGTTCTAATATCGCTATAATTATCTAGCTGGCTATCTTCTAAACGTGTGACTAAACTTTCTAGCGCGTCGTCATCTAAGCGATGAATATTAAGAATATCTTCGCGGTAACTCAGTGCTTTATTGGTATTATCCCAAACCAAGTCTTCTACTGGATAAATTTCTGAATAATCAGGGACTAAAATACGACATGCCGTAGCGCCGAGTTGATCGAATACCGCAACATAAGCTTCTTTACCTAAGTCTTGTAAAATAGAAAACAAACGGCTGTTTTCTTCCTCACTAGTACCAGAAAAATCCCATTCGCAAAATTCATAGTCATGTTTATCACTAAAGAAACGCCACGAAATTACGCCGGTTGAATCAATAAAGTGTTCGACAAAGTTTTCTGGCTCAGATACCGCAAGACTATTAAAGGTTGGCCTTGGCACATCGTTTAAACCTTCAAAACTACGACCTTGCAATAACTCAGTTAAGCTGCGCTCTAACGCTACTTCAAAACTTGGATGTGCACCAAAAGAAGCAAATACACCACCGGTTTTTGGGTTCATTAAAGTCACACACATAACAGGAAATTGACCTCCTAACGAGGCGTCTTTAATCACCACAGGAAAGCCTTGAGCTTCAAGTGCGTCAATACCCGCAAGAATGCTCGGATACTGTTCAAGCACGCTTTTAGGCACATCAGGTAAAACAATTTCTTGTTCTATTATTTGTCTTTTTACTGCCCGTTCAAAAATTTCAGACAAACACTGTACTTGCGCTTCCGCTAAGTTATTACCCGCACTCATGCCATTGCTTAAGAATAAGTTCTCAATCAAATTTGATGGGAAATATACTGTTTCGCCATCCGATTGACGTACATAAGGAATCGTACAAATACCACGTTCAAGGTTGCCTGAATTGGTATCAATAAGATTTGAGCCACCTAGTTCGTCGTCAGGATTATAAATATCAAGACAGTAATCATCTAAAATACCGCTAGGTAAATCATCACTTTCATTTAATTTAAACCACTTTTCATTGGGATAATGTACAAAGTCACTATTGGCAATGTCTTGACCCAAATACTGATCGTTATAAAAGAAGTTACAATTAAGGCGCTCAATAAACTCACCCAAGGCTGAACAAAGTGCACTTTCTTTCGTTGCGCCTTTACCATTGGTAAAACACATCGGCGATGCCGCATCACGAATATGCAGTGACCAAACATTAGGCACAATATTGCGCCATGAGGCAATTTCTATCTTCATGCCAAGACCTGCCAATATCGCGGTCATGTTGGTTATAGTTTCTTCAAGGGGTAAGTCTTTACCTAAAATAAAGGTACTGGCTTGTTCTGCCGAATCCCCCATTAACATGGCCTGCGCGTCGTCCTCAAGACTGTCAACGAGTTCCACAACAAATTCTGGCCCCGTTTGTACTACTTTTTTAACCGTACAGCGATCAATTGAACGAATAATGCCTAAGCGATGTTTTTCAGAAATACTTTCAGGAAGTTCAACTTGAATTTTGAATATTTGCTTATAGCGATCTTCAGGGTCAACAATATTATTTTGTGACAGACGAATATTTTCGGTTGGAATATCGCGAGAGTTACAATACACCCTAACAAAATAAGCCGCACACATAGCAGAAGAAGCCAAGAAGTAATCAAATGGTCCTGGCGCAGCGCCATCACCTTTATAGCGAATAGGTTGATCCGCGACGACGCTAAAGTCATCAAACTTAGCTTCTACTTTTAGGTTATCGAGAAAGTTAACTTTAATTTCCATTGAATGGGGTCCCACAATTGATTGCTGTCATAGCCAAGATTTCAGCTTGAAATGTTGCCAAAGAGTATATTGTTCTTAATGAAGTGAATTATCGTTTTTTTTGCCCAAATAGTCTTGGGTTAATTGCATAAAGTGACAAATTAACTACTTTAGGCTGACAATGAGGTCACGGAAAGAGTGAATAAGCTAAGGTCAAGGTTAGCGCGATGAAGTTTTTACTTTATCTTTAAAAACCAAGCGACAAAAAGGCCGGTTAAAATACCGACCTTACGCAAGAAAATAGCATTTTCGCGTCTATGGACAGTGAATAGTAACCTGCTCTTGCCCTGCTAACTGCGGCTCAAAGCGAATATTGCTTATCGATAGTTTAACAGCCGCTGTACTATAAAGTGCAAACGGTGAAACAATTCCATTCATTTTCACACCTTGTTCAGCAAAGCACTTTAAGCTAATGGCTATATCTTGCCATTGCCCTTGTGGCAAAGCTTGCAGCTGTTTTTGAATATCAATAGCGGCTCGGCAACTTCCCTTTGCATCCCCTATCGACTCACAATGCAGTTCAACATTAACCGGTTTATCGATATCGCCTTCACTTTTTACTGTCATCACTAACACTGAGTTTTGCTCAAGTTCAAAAGCAAGGTCTTCTCTAAAGCTGCTTGAAAATATAACGCCGGCTTTAGCATTACCATTCGTTTCAAGACGAAAAGCATCTTCTTGCACAACTTTATCGACCGTTCGATATACTACACCCGGTAAAGTGGCACTATTAGAGAGTAACTCTGTCGATTGCTGCTCCGAGGTTAAAAACATTCGCCACGGCTTTGCAACTTTACCGGAAAATATAGCGGTATTTTTAACGATACCTTCATCCGTACTTGCTTGTTCAGATAGGTTATCAGATAACAACATTTCGTCTGCTTTGCTTTGATAGGTTAAGCCATAACCATAAGGCAGTAATGGCTCATAAACTTCATCAAATCGGTTAACGATTTGTGTCGAGCTTTTTGGCCACGAAAATGAAAGCTTACCTTTAAAGTCGTGTTGTATTTTATTGTTTACATCGCTTAACAATACATCTGCAACCGCTTTACCTTCTGAACCCGGCAACCAAGCAGCGACAAATGCGTCACTGGCATTAAGCTCCGCATTTACCCAGAGTGGTCTGCCCGTTATAAAAACACTCACCACAGGAATACCTTGGCTTTTAAGTTTTTTTAATAAAGCTAAATCAGTTTGCATGCCGCGTTGGTAAGCTAAATTATCTTTATCACCATGACCTTCTGCATAAGGTTCTTCACCAAAAACCACAATAGCAACATCTGGCTGTTGTGAAAACTGACCATTTTCACTCAAGGTAATAGTCCCACCTGCAGCATTAACTTGCGCAGCTAAGCCATCAAAAATTGATGAGCCACCAGGAAAGTCTTCATTACTGTTATTAGTCCCCTGCCACGTAATGCTCCAACCACCTGATTGCTTACCGATGTTATGTGCGGCGTCACCTGCCACCAAAATATTTTGCTTTGGCGAAAGAGGTAATATATTAGCCTTGTTTTTCAATAAAACTAATGACTCTCTTACCGCTTGTTGAGCCACTTTACGATGCGCTTCACTGCCAATTAATTCAGTTTTTCCAGAAAATAGTCGATTAGCTGGGCTAGGTTTATTAAATAAGCCAGCACGTAACTTAACCCGTAAAATACGGCTAACGGCATCGTCAATTCTAGCTGGTGGAATAATACCTTGTTTGACTTGCGCTATGGTATTTTCCATTAACGGCTTCCAAGCATCGGTTGGCACCATAAAAATATCTAAGCCCGCATTCGCCGCTTGTGGACAATTTTCATTACTACAGCCAACAATTTGCCCATGGCCGTTCCAGTCACCCACAACAAAGCCGTCAAAGCCCATTTTATTTTTCAAAACGTCAGTTAACAAATAACGATTACCGTGAATTTTATCTCCATGCCAGCTATTAAATGATGCCATAACAGATTGTGCACCCGCCGTTAAACCACCAACATAGCCTTGGGCATGCAGATCATATAAGTCTTGCTCTGATGCGAGGTTATCACCTTGGTCATCACCGGCAATTGTACCGCCATCGCCAATAAAATGTTTTACGGTACTGATCACCCGATCATCGCCTAAAAAGTCATTACCAGCGTGGCCTTGTAAACCTTTAACCACTGAAGCTGCATATAACCTGACAATTTCAGGGTCTTCAGAATAGCCTTCATACGTTCTGCCCCATCGGTCATCTCTGACGGTTGCCACTGTCGGTGCAAAAACCCAATCAATGCCGGTCACCATCACTTCTGTGGCGGTAATTTTTGCTATTTTCTCAACTAACTCAGGATTATTCGCCGCACCTAAGCCAATATTATGTGGAAACAAGGTCGCACCAATAACATTGTTATGACCATGAACCGCATCAGTACCCCACATAGTGGGAATAGTTGAGCCATCTAAAGAGTCATCAATAGAGGCTTGATACATAGCTTCGGCTAATGCTATCCAATCTTGCGGAGTTGCATGCTTATTATTGTCTGGAAAAGCGCCACCACCATTAAGGTATGAACCAAAGCCATATTTGCGCATATCTTCCGGCGTAATATCGCGAATTTCAGGCTGGATCATTTGCGCTACTTTTTGCGCTAATGTCATATTAGACAATAAACGCTGCACTTGACGCTCAAGTGCAGCATCTGCTTTTACTTCTGAGGCAATAGTCGGCCAAATTGACAGGTTTTTCTTAACCAACACTGATTTTTCAACAGCGATCTGTTCCGAGACTATTTCAGTGGTATCTAAATCAGATTCAACCTTAGCACCAGAATTACAAGCCGCTAATCCCAATGCAGAAATAGTGGATACAAAGAGGTAAGTAAATTTATTCATTACGCTTGTTCCTTTAAAATAACAGCCGTTGGTTTCGAGCCAATTAAACCGTAAGAAACAATATAGATGTAACAAAATATGGGTAAAACAAAGGATAATTGCACACCAACAATGTCAGCAAGAACACCTTGTAGTAATGGCACAATAGCACCACCTACAATCGCTAAGCACAAAATACCTGCACCTTGGCTGGTATGTTTACCCAAGCTATTTAGCGCTAAGCTGAAAATAGTAGGAAACATAATCGAGTTACATAGTCCGACTAGCAGGATTGCCCACATCGCTAAACTACCACTGGTTAACATAGCAATAGTCACTAAAATCACAGCGAAGAAAGCATTAAAGGCAAGTGTTTTACCTGCATCAATTCTTTGCATTACCGCAGCACCAATAAAGCGTCCAACCATGGCTCCGCCCCAGTAATAAGTCAGGTATTTAGCCGCTTGAGACTCTTCTAAACCGCCAATATTGGCTTCGCCAAAAAAGTTAATTAAAAAACTACCAATTGACACTTCAGCGCCTACATAAACAAATATGCCCAAAGCGCCTAAAACTAAATGACGATATTGCCAAGCTGAGCCTGTCACAACTTCGTCTTCTTCGGTCTCTGCACTGGCGATATGAGGTAACTTCAGCCAAGCAAAAATAGCCGCTAATACCAGTAAAGCAGCGGTAAGTATTAAATAAGGTACTTTTACAGAGTCTGCAGAAGGTGCTGCAGCCATCGAATTAGCGGCTTCATTTAGAATAAACAAACCACCTAAATATGGTGCAACCGTTGTGCCTAAAGAATTAAACGCTTGGGTCATGGTCAATCTTGAAGAAGCTGACTCTGTTGGTCCAAGTAAAGTAACATAAGGATTCGCGGAAACTTGTAAAATCGTGATGCCACTGGCTAATACGAACAATGCTGATAAAAACATCGCATAACTATGCATTGATGCTGCAGGGTAAAACATTAAGCACCCTAACGCGGCGACAAGTAAGCCTGCAACAATACCTTTTTGATAACCCACTTTTTTCACTAACTGTCCAGCAGGTAACGAAACGATAAAGTAGGCACCGAAAAAACAAAACTGTACCAACATCGACTGAGTATAAGTTAAATCAAAGATGGCTTTTAAATGTGGAATAAGAATGTCGTTTAAGCAGGTAATAAAGCCCCACATAAAAAACAAAGAGGTTAATGAGATCAGCGCGAAGCGATTTTGGTTAGGTGCACCAATATCAGCGGTGCTATGTTGTTTGTCTAATACGACCGAAGTACTAGCCATAAGATAAATTCCTAAATTGAGAAGAACACGATGTGGGCTGCGCCAAAGTTATGCGCTAAAAAGCGGCTTAAGCAACACCAACATGGAAGTAAGAAAGAAGTGCGCTTAGGTCTTATATAAGCGCGGCTTACAACCGTCTATTAATTAAAACTATAAGGCGCAACTAGCGTGTAATGAGGGCGATATTGTTGAGTAAATATACTCTTAGTAACAACATAGCCCGCATCACTATACGCATAGAAAACTGGGTACCTTAAATGAATAGCTCGAATTTAAATGGCGGTTAATTATCCATGGTGTATCTAAAGCCAACGGTATATCTTGGGCCGTATTGAGCGGCACTCAAGAATTGGCTTTGGAAACGACTAAATGTACGCTCAGTTTCGTTGGTTAAGTTAACGCCTTCGAAGAACACAGTCATACTTTCGTTTACTTCGTAGTTAACACTTAGATCCCACTGAAGATACTCTTCGGCATATTGTGGTGGAGCACCTTGGGCATCAGGTAAGCCTTGACCAATTAAATACTCATCACGCCATGCACCAGTAATTTTGACAGACAAACCATCTTTCTCGTAAAACCCTTGCAAGTTAGCAGAATTACTTAATCCTGGAAGTACGGGTTGAGAAGCCAATTGGTAGTTATCGTATTCAACGTCACCGTCAACAAAAGTGGCATTAAAGCCAGCACCAAAGCCAGTTTCACCAAATAAATGCTGAATAGACAATTCGATACCGTTAACCTTACGTGAACCAACATTTTCTGGTGAACTTATAGTCCATTCAATTAGTGGGTCAGTTGCAGCATCAGGTAATATGCGATTGTTCTCACCGATACCAACACCATTAGCAACAATCTCATTGTATATAGCTGAATCAGTAGCTTGTTCACCACGCCCTGTTATAGCTGATACAGCACTATTCCAGCGTTGACCTAGGTATACATCATGTAAGCCATTAAAGGTTGTTTTAACTTCAGCGTTGTCAATCCAGTCATCAACATCTTTCCAAAACAGGCCTATAGCAGCATAACTTGCTTCGTCATAGTAGTACTCAAGGGTTAAGTCTATGTTAGTCGATTTAAATGGCTGTAAGTTTGGATTACCGCGACTACCACTTCTTGAATTCAGTTTTGGCGATGACGTTAAGCTCAGGTTACCGAGCATATCACCAAGTGTAGGTCTGGTGATGGTTTGTCCCCATGACGCCCTAGCAACTAAATCATCACTCAGGTCGACTTTTATATCTAACATAGGAAGTAATAAGTCGTATTTACCTTCAAAGTCAACTTCCACCAACTCACCACCACTGGCAAACTGAGTGATCCATTCTGAACCACCGGCCCAATATACTTGCTCAGCAACTCGACTTTTGGCCGGGCTAACAATGTCAGTTTCTTCATAACGAACGCCAAGGTTTACTTGAACGTCATAGCTACTCACTTCAAAATCCCAAGCGGTTGAAAGGTATAAACTGATGGTTTCTTCTTCTACTTTGTTAACTGGAAAACCATCAAAACTACCTATTTCGTATACGTCACTGCCAACCACATCTGCGGTCAAAAATGCACTTTGCCTAGCAAAAGCTTCATCAAGGTCAAATGTATAGGCATAACCTGGCGCAACACCGTTAGAACCAAAAGAAAATTCATCAAGGAAATTACTCAGGTCAACTCTTTCAAACATGCTATCTGGGAATATTTCAGCAAAGGTGCCATTATTGAATCCAGGCGCATTAGCATTGTTAGAGCCTCCAGAGCCACTCAACGTCTGTTTAGTGTAAGCTACACCAAATCTTAGCGTTTCTAGGCCAAAATTGGTGTCTATTAACAACTTACCATCTAATTGAACTTGTGATACTTCCGACTCTCCTGGTGTTCTACTAAATATACTGAAATTAGAACCAATTTGATTTGGGTTAATCTCTTGAGAGCCATTGTTCCAGTTAATATTAAAACCTGGTACATCACCTTCACGGAAAAAGTATTCTTTAGAAGCAAGGTCAGCCGATCCTAAAATTATTCTTGCATTAGCATTAAGACCTGAGTCTTTGCCATTGTCTGTGGTAGTTTTAGAATTGTGAGCATCAAAAGTAAAGCTCAAGTCATTGGTTGCATACCATTCAACGTTAATCCCCGTAGCTTTTGAATCGACTTCACTGGTTTCGCGAAACGAAGTAAAAGAGGCATCATCACCTGCAGAGTTGTAATAAATAGCCGTACCATTTTCATCTAGTTCATAGGCATTAGCATTGCCACCAAATGAGCCATTCCAAATTCCCCAAGAAAGCGAATTGTTGCCTGTTACCGCATTTGAAACTGTGTGATCAAGGGTAAAAATTAAATCATTCGTAGGAGCAAATTGAAAAGTTACCTGAGCATTAGTACGTTCGCGTTGTACATCATCTTTTCCAAAACTAACTTCTTGTGGAAAGAAAGAAGCAGATACATATTCGCCATTTTCTCCCTCGTTTGGATCAAAAAACTGTCTGGCAACATTTCCTTCGGCATCGACAGGACGGTTGTCAATAATATTTTCATCATCGACGGTTAAGCTTGGGTTGACTAACCAAGAACGTACATTAGCGGCTTGTCGTTGAAAGTCTCTGCGATGATAAGAGAAGTTTGCCGATAGACCAAATCGTTCATCATCAAAGGTATTACTATAAATACCGGCAATTTCTGGTGTGACATCATCACCTTCTTTTACCGATGTGTCGTGGATTCCTTTGGCCATAAAAGAGAATTTTTGACCTGGATTTTGTAATGGCTTCGCCGTGACAATATTTACCGTCGCACCCAACCCACCTGTTGGCGCTTCTGCACGAGCGGTTTTCATGATCTCTAGCGAGCTTACTCCCTCAGATGATAGATTTTCAAAGTTAAATGAACGCGTAAAACCTGTCCCTGCCATTTGACGACCATTTAAGGTTACTAAGTTAAAGTTTGGCCCAAAACCACGCACGGTAATTTGGCTACCTTCACCGTTAGCACGACTAACCGAAACACCGGTAATACGTTGTAAAGATTCTGCTAAGTTAGTATCAGGGAACTTACCCATTTCTTCTGAAGAAATCGCATCTACGACCCCTGACATATCACGTTTAATATTCATCGAGCGAACTAAACTCCCGCGAATACCTGATACCGTAATAACTTCTACATTAGCTTCTTTTTCTGCTAATGCGTCTTTGTCTGCTTCTTCAGCAAACGCGTGTTGGCTAAAGCCAGAACTGATAATCGCTGATATACACACAGCTAAGTGTTTTTTAGAAAATGTTAAATGTTTCATATTAACCCTACTTAGTTAAAATTAGTCTCAGCTGGCGACATTAAGTCGCACGAGCTTTTTAATTACGTGTTTATGGTGCAGTTATCGCGACATTATCTAGTCGATATACTGCTCCATCACCCGTTCCCCAAGCAGGGAAAACCATAATTACATCAATTTCACTGGTATCTAAACCTGCATCAAATAAGTCTACAAGATTAAAAGTATAGGTTTGCCATTGACCCACAACCGGCGCAGCTCCTTCTAAACTATCTGTTAAGTTCATTTCAACGGCAGAGGTTGTAGCTCCAGCTTCAATTTTAAACTTCCATACCGCTGACGCGTCATTAGGAGCACTAACCATTTTCATATCAAACTTAACAACACCATTTTGTTGTATACCGCTAGCATCATAGAAAACACCTTCATTGGCTAAAAATCCCATAACAGTTGGTGTGGCACCGATAGCAAATTCTGCAACCATACCCTGGTCAGCATCATCATTTTCTTCCGTTGGCGTTGAACCCGCACAACAATCCCAAATAGGCCAATCAGGGTTTTGAGCATTGTCATACAAGGTTAGTCCTTGTGGTGCAGGAACACTGGTAGGATCATAGATCATGACGTTATCTAAGCGATACACTGCGCCTTCACCTGTGCCCCATTCTGGGAACACCATGAGCACGTCAATCGCACTTAAATCTAAACCGCCATCAAATAGGCTTTGTAGTGAATAAGTATAGGTTTGCCATTGACCAACCACTGGAGCTTGCCCTTCATTGCTTGCGCTTAAATCAAACTCAACAGCAGAGGTAGTATCACCGGCTTCGACTTTAAATTTCCACACAGCACTTGCATCATTTGGTGCAGTAAGTACTTTCATTTCAAATTGCACAACGCCATTACTTAGTAAACTTGAAGCATCTAAATAAACATCGTCGTCAGCAAGTAAGCCCATAACGGTAGGAGCAGCGCCAATAACAAATTCAGCGGTCATACCATGTTCGGTATCGTCATTTTCAAGGGTTGGTGTCGAACCACCACAACAATCCCAAATGCTCCATTGCTCTTTAGCAGCGTCAGCAAATAATACGTGGCCATTAAAACCTGTTGAAGCACTCGGATCATAAATTTTGGCATTATCAACACGGTATACCGCACCTTCACCAGTGCTCCAAGCAGGGAATATCATAATGACATCGATAGCACTAACATCTAAATCAGCATTAGCTAAATCAGCTATGTTAAAGGTATAAGTTTGCCATTGACCAGCAACAGGAGTTACCCCTTCAACGCTGCTCGATAAAGGTAATTCAACCGCTGAAGTATTGTTATCAGATTCAACTTTGAATATCCAAGAAGCACTTGCATCGTTTGGCATAGCCACAACTTTCATATCGAATTGAATAACACCATTAGAAATAATGGCAGACGCGTCAAATGGCGCCGGAGTTTCAGTGTTGTCTATGCGAGAAATAAAGCCCATTACCGTTGGTTCAGCACCGATTGAAAATTCAGCTACGTTACCGTGAGCGTCATCATCTAATTCAACTGTTGGGATAGAACCACCACAACAATCCCACATTGGCCAGCTTGGGTTTTCGTTATCAGTAAAAATAACAAGCTCAGGAGAAGCACCCACATCACCTTCAATTTTCATATTTGTAATTAAATACTCAGCACCTTCACCAGTTTGCCAAGCAGGGAAAACCATCAAAACATCAATCGCACTCAGGTCTAAGCCTTTTTCTTGCAGCGTAGCTAATGAGAAAGTATAAGTTTGCCATTGGCCAACAATTGGGTCTAAACCTTCAATACTGGTATTAAGCGCAACATCACCTGTGTTTGGTCCGCCGTCACCAGTTTCTGCTTTAAATAACCATGTAGTAGCAGATGTAGGAGCAGTCACGACTTTCATTTCAAATGACAATTTGCCGTTTAAGTCGAGTAGAGGAGATGCATCGAATGGGGCTGAAACACCGGTAAAGTCAGTAGGGAAATGTCCATCTCTGGTTGAAAATCCTAACACTGTACCGTTATTGTCATTGATATTAAATTGAACTACGTCGCCTTTGTCTGCATCAGCAATAATTGCAGGTGTTGTACCGCCACAACAATCCCATGCGGTCCAGTTAGCCTCTAAAGAGCCATCAAAAATAGCGATATTTTTAGCAACACCGTCACTTGGTGGTAATGGCACTGGTGCTTTACCTTCAACAAGAGCATCTTCCTTGTTATCGTATCCTGGTCTCACGGTTTCACAACCTTTACCAGTTTCAAGGTCAGACTGACATTGATAAACTCTTACATAATCGACTACATATTTGTTTTCAGCATGAAAAGCGCTTGTATCAATACCTGTATCGTTGACGCTTTCAGGCCAGCTACCACCAACGGCAAAATTAAGAATTAAATAAAATTCTTTATCAAATGGTGCAGTGTCCCAATGGGTTTTAAGTTCACCAGAGACTTGGTCGAAGTATTCGGTGAACCAACCTCTGTGCGCTAGGCCAACCGCTTCATCTTTACTGTTGTAACGCACTTTTGATTGGCGCTGTGTCGCATATAAGTAACCATCCATATACCAACGAATTTCACCTTCTTGCCACTCTATGGCATAAGTATGAAAGTCATCTGCTGGGTTTACACCATCAGCTAAGCTATAGGCTTTACCTGAAGATGAATTGTCTGGCCAGCTCTTACCATAATGAACAGTACCGTAAATATGATTTTCTGTGGTGCCATCTTCTCTAGCAGCACCTAAATTAACCGATTCAAAAATATCAATTTCACCCGAACGTGGCCATTCGCCATATTCTTCATCACTAGGCATCATCCAAAAGGCAGGCCAACTACCTTGCCCTGAAGGAACTTTCGCTCGCATTTCAACTCGACCATATTTAAAGTCTGTTTTATAACGAGTGCTCATTCGCGCTGAAGTATAAGGTAGTGCAGCGCCATCTTCGGCAGGCAAAGCAACAAGGTTTAACATGCCATCTTGTATGAATGAATTGTCTGCGCTATCGGTGTAACATTGCTTTTCTTGGTTACCACCACCGGCACAGTTAACTTCATGTGTCCAGTTTTGCGCATTGATAGTTTCGCTATCAAATTCGTCACTCCAAATCAAAGCCCAATCACTGACGGGTTGTTGTGGATCAACTTTATTTATTTCAGTTTTAGTTTCAGCACTACTACCACCACACCCTATTAAGGTGATGGTTGAAAGTAAAGCAAGCAAATGTGTAATGTTTTTTGCAGCTTTTCTCATAATTTAATTTCCAATTACCCAACTATTTTTGTTGTACTAAGCAAACTCGCATGGTTCTAATTATGTTATTTAATGCGAATTAATTAGCAGCATAGCTCGGCAGTCATAATTGCTATTTACCACACAACTAAGACTACCCCCTGTAATCATACTGATTCAAATTACAAATAGTTACAAACAAAATGCGCTATGGTGGTTATAGCGTGCGGCATGGAAAGATCTAGACGCAAACAAGGGGTAAGGCGTTACAAAAATACGACAAATGGTTAAATTTGTTTGGCTTCTACAATTTTTTTTATGGTTGAACTGTAATTACGACTGACCTTTAATTGTACGTCATCACCTAACTCAAGAATACTTTCACTGTTGCGTAATGGTTTAATACTTTTAATGCAATTAACGTTAACTAATGTAGATTTGTGTATGCGAGTAAATATTTTAGGGTCGAGCTGACTGACCAGTTTTTTCATGGTTATTCGCACTATATGAGTCTCACTGGGTGTGTGAACACACATATAATCACCTGCCGCGTCAATCCAGCGAATATCTTTTATCGGTAAAAATATTTTTTCTTGATCGTTATTTTTAATCACTAATTCCTGATTAAAAAGTGTTGGTAGAGGTAAGTCAGTTGCTAGCCAATTTTCTAGCTCAGTGACCGCAATACCTGAAGTTTCTCCCAAGGCACGTAAAAGTTTGAATTTTTCTTTACTTGAGTCTACCGGTTTGACCCGTTGCATTATGCGCTCTACCGTTTTTTGTAAGCGCCCTAAGTTAGCTGGTTTTAACACATAATCAATAGCATTAAGTTCAAAGGCTTCTAAAGCATATTCACCATAAGCACTAACAAAAACAACCATAGGCAACACATCGGCCTGTAATGCTTGTACCACTTCAATACCATTTAGCCCTGGTAAGCGTAAGTCTAAAAACAGCACGTCTGGCGATAAGGTTTGACACAAGTGAATGGCTTGGTCGCCATCGCTAGCTTCTGCGATAACTTCAATTTCTGGTAATTTTTCCAACCTTAGTCGTAAACCTTCCAAGGCAAGAGGCTCATCGTCAACAATAATTGCAGTTAGCGGTAAATTGATCATATGTTAAACCTTTTTCTCAAAAGGAATAGAAATAGAAACCATGGTACCGCCCTCTTCAGTATCTGTAATATTGACTTCATAATCACCGTTAAACATAGCACTTAATCTTGCTTTGGTATTACTTAAACCAATACCAAAACCATCGCTGACTTTACCTTGACTTTCTTGGCCGTTGTCGACAACTTGTATCAATAAACGATCAGTCGATTTTTTAGCACTGATTCTAATTTTACCACCCGATTTTCTTAATTCAATCGCATACTTAATGGCATTTTCCACTAAAGGTTGTAACAACATACAAGGTACTTGGCAAGCCAATGCTGTTTTGCAAACATCTATTTCTACGTTTAGGCGATCGGCAAACCTGACCTTTTCAATGGATAGATAAAGCTCAATGAGTTCAAGCTCTTTTTGTAAACTTGTTTTACTTTTGTCATTTTTATCTAATGAATAGCGGAAAAACTCACACAATTTATCAAGCATTTCATTAGCGGTTTCATTCTCGTTTTTATAAATTAGAGTTGATATGGCGTTCATGGTATTGAACATAAAATGTGGATTAAGTTGATAACGCAACATTTGTAACTGAGCGTCTTTAGTCGCTGTTTGCGCGCGCAGCAGCATTTCATGCTCACCTTGCAACTTAGTGTTATACAGCATAATAAAATAGATGGAGGTCCAGACAAACATAGTGGTTAATGAAAACATTAACCAACCACCAAACTCTAATGTATTCCACGCCTCATTCCATTGTTGCTGATAAACCACCATTTTATAAAAACTTAGCTTAATAACATTAAATAACAACCCTAATGAGGCGGCCGAAAGAAAGCTTAAAAATAAGGTTTTTCTAAGTGGTAAATGAACAATTTTACGGATTAACTGCCACTGTAAATAAGATAAAATAAAACCACTGAGGGTTTCTAGCACCAAATTTATCATCTGCCCTGAAAAATTAAAATCTTGTAGCGCCATTTGTGGGCGAATAATAGCTAAAAATACCACCACAGCGTAGCCTAACCAGCCCGTAATTTGTAAGGTCCAAAATTGGTGACTTTGCTTAGAAAAAGCCTGTGGCCCTAATCCCAGTGTACTTTCTTCATGATTTACTGCTGTTATTTCCATTCTAATTAAGTCACTTAATTGGCCACTCTATACAGCAACGATATAACAAATTCCATCAAACGAGCAACAATTGCGACAAAGCGAGTCAAATTTGCGACAACACAGCAAAATACAATAATAAGATAGCCTTATTTATAAAAACATTAACCGCTTAAAAAGCGCAGAAATTTTTTATACCTTGCATTTAAATAGACGATCGGTCTAATATAGGTTTATGAACAAAAATGATGCAGTAACTAAGCGTGGCAGACCGGCAAAATCAGGTCGAGATAGCAGTCAAACAAAACAAGCGCTAGTACAAAGTGGCGTTGAATATTTTACTGAATTTGGTTTTGCCTCTTCTGGTATAGATCAAATTTTAAAGAAAGTGTCGGTACCCAAAGGTTCTTTTTATCATTACTTTGCAAGTAAGGAAGCTTTTGGTATAGCGGTTATTGAAGAATATAGTCACTATTTTGCTAAAAAATTAGATTTACACCTGCTCAATGAAACCAATAAACCGCTAGTCCGTATTGTCAATTTTGCTAACGACGCTAAAGAAGGCATGGCAAGATATAATTTTAAACGCGGTTGTTTAATTGGTAATCTCGAACAAGAAGTTGGCCTATTACCAGAAAGTCACCGGCTACAACTATTAAATACTTTTGAAGTTTGGCAACAGAAAATGACCTGTTGTCTACAATTAGCACAACAAGAAAATACCATTCCAGCGTCACTTGATTGCACAGCCTTAGCGAGTTTTTTTTGGATGGGATGGGAGGGCTCTATCGCTAAAAGTAAATTGACCAAAAACTTAACGCCCATCGATACTTTTATCGATGTATTTTTGCAGTTAATTGCAAAGTGATTTTTTAACTATATATAGACCCCCTGGTCTATTTTGGAGAAAGTAATGTTTAACAGTTTAGTGATCAATAAAGATGATAGCCAAGGCTACCACGCCGACATTAAAGCACTAAGTGAAGCAGACCTAACTGATGGCGATGTGCTCATTAAGGTGCTTTACAGCACAATTAATTATAAAGATGCCTTAGCCATTTCAGGCAAAGCCCCAGTAATAAGACGTTTCCCTATGATACCTGGTATCGATTTAGTGGGTGTGGTTGAGCAATGTGATAATGACAAATTTAACGTTGGCGATCATGTGCTACTTAATGGCTATGGTGTTGGTGAAAAGTACTTGGGCGGTTTATCGCAAAAAGCCCGTATTAATAGTGAATTTCTCATTCCATTACCTAAAGGCATACCGCCATTTAATGCCATGGCAATAGGTACAGCAGGTTACACCGCAATGCTATGTGTCATCGCGTTAGAAAAACAAGGTATTACACCAAAAAGCGGTAATATTTTAGTGACTGGCGCAACCGGTGGCGTTGGCAGTTTTGCCATTCGCATTTTAGCAGAACTTGGCTACACAGTAACCGCATCAACAGGAAGTGATAAACAAGCGGCGTATTTAAAAGAGTTAGGTGCGGATGAAATTATTGACCGTACAGAGTTATCTGCCCCAGGTAAGCCACTAATGAAAGAGCGTTGGGCTGCAGCTATTGATTCTGTAGGCAGTACAACACTGGCCAATGTTTGTGCCAGCATCAACTACGGTGGTTGTGTCGCCGCCTGTGGTTTAGCACAAGGTATGGATTTTCCATCAACGGTAGCACCTTTTATCTTAAGAGGTGTCTCTTTACTCGGTATCGACAGTGTTATGCGCCCAGAGCAAGACAGATTAGACGCCTGGCATCGACTTGAGCAAACGCAGTTGGCTGATAAAATATCACAAATTTCAACCACAGTTGGCTTACATGACGCTATTGCTGTGGCCAACAAGTTACTTGATGGTGAAGTTACCGGTCGGGTTGTTGTTGATGTAAACGCTTAAATGACTAAGCGCTAGAGATGAATAATCATCTCTAGCGCATTTCATCGAAAAATTTTTTAATGATTTTTTTATCAGTTTTTTGATCAATTGTCGATAATCACTAAGCCGTATTAATTATTAGCCTGATGTTAGGTCACTTTACTTAGACCGACTTAGGCTTAGTTCAACTTGAGCTTAACGTCCCTTTACTCAGCTAAACGACACTAGACTAGATATTAATGGCTCTAATAAGAAAGTAGCTTGGCCAAATTTCTCGCACTTGCCGCTCCCAATTTGGATCCACTTTGCCATTAGGTAATTCTAGCAGCCAAAATTTTGCCCACCTTTGAACATTTTTACCTGATTTACTGAGCTTTAGTGGCGAAAATCGGCGCTTATATTGTTTGCCTTGATATTCAAAAACCGCATTGCTTCTAGCTCTTTTATGCAAAAGGTCTAACTCTGCAGTAATAAGTTCGACCTCTGACAAGGGTAAGATCTGTTGATTTTTTAAGCAAGCCAATATCTCAGCTTTTTTTATGCTCACCTGCATATAAACATCGATATGTGGGGTGTACACCATTCCGGTTAAACCATAAATAGAGGCTAATTCTCTATCGGCTAATGCCTTCAAAGGCAATAACTCTTGGTTAATATCACTTAGTTCACTCATTACATGCAGCTTTTTCTTCAATTTTGGCAATTACAATTCCCCGTAACCTTATATTACATGACTTTATTTTTTACATTATCTTGGCGGATCAATATTATTAGCGATACTGGTATTTAATCTAAACCATCCTGCAATAGCATAACGATCGCGTAAAGCAGGTAACACTTCATGAGGAAACTCTTCACTTAAAAATACAACAATAGTGCCAGCATTTGGTATTACCGTTATTTTATTGCCGGCAATAACACCAGAGTCAAGGTCTTGCTCAGGGTAAATGATCAATTCACCGCCATCTTCAAGCGACCAATGCTGATTAAGATACACCACCACAGACAACACACGATTATCTTCGCCTTTAAAAGCATCTTTGTGTAGCTTGTAAAAGTCGCCTTTACCGTAATGGGAAAAATGACTTTCAAAAGAAAACAAACCTAAAAATAAATGCTTGTTTAAATAATTTTGCAGTGACCCTGCCCAATTAATCCAAGCACCACTAGCTTCGGTATTACCCGTTATCCAACAAACTTCATCCGTGCGAATAGCATCATTAATAACATGATCTTTAGCTCGGCCAATACCCGCGCGTTTAAAATTTTCATCCGCTAATTCATCGATCTGTTGCAATAGCAAGGTGGTCAAATTTTTAGGTAAGGCATCAAGGCTTATACTGTAACCTTTATCGACAAGATTATTCGCGATTGATTCAAATAGTGACAAGTCATCATCGAGTAAACTCGATTGAACTAAGCTCAACGACATTCTGTCATTGGAGGGCAAACTAACATTATGCTGTTATTCTAATAAAATGAAATATGCCTCATAATAACACTATGCGTTTGCATTAGCGTAGGCTTTCATGGTCACAAGACAATTAAAAAAAATTGGATAGGCAATAACGTTAAGCTGCTAGGTAACTTGTTGAGGTAGTTTTTAAGAACTTGATTCGACTAGTAGCAATAATAACGCTGACCGCGGGCTAACAAAAATTCATTGATTAATTGCCCCGTATTAAAACTAAAAAGCAAGGTACATTCGCTGTACCTTGCTTTCTTCAACTGGCTGTTAATGCAGTCTTTTAACTTACACTCGCTAAGTTTTTATTACTAAGCGATTTTTTTCACTTGCACTTGGCTATCAAGATATTCGTCTAACGAGCCTTGAAAATCAATTAACTTTTTATCTTTAATATCAATAATTCGTGTAGCTAAGCTTGAAACAAATTCGCGGTCATGGCTGACAAAAATCAAGGTACCTTCGAAATCTTTCAAGGCATTATTTAACGCGTCAATCGCTTCAATATCCATGTGGTTCGTTGGCTCATCCATGATCAATACATTGATATCAGCCATCATTAACATGCCGAATAACAAGCGGTTCTTTTCACCACCTGAACAATTACGGGCTTTTTTATTGGCATCGTCGTCAGTAAATAGCATACGACCTAACATGCCACGAACACTTAAATCGTTGTGACAAGGTCTACGCCATTGTGACATCCATTCCATTAGCGTTAAGTCGTTATCGAAAAATGAACCACTGTCTTGTGGGCAATAACCCACTGATGCATTTTCAGACCACTTAACCACACCTTCAACGTGCTCTAACTCGCTCATTAGACAGCGTAACAAGGTAGTTTTACCTGCGCCGTTTTCACCAATAATAGCTAACTTAGCGCCGGCTTCTAGTAATAAGTCACCTTTTTCAAATAATACCTCGCCATCAAAACCGTGGCTTAAGTTTTCAAGCTCTAAGGCTTGACGGTGCATTTTTTTACCTGGAGCAAAAGCAATCTTAGGCGTGATACGACTTGATGATTTAACATCATCCAGTTTAATTTTGTCCATTTTCTTTGCACGAGAACTGGCTTGTTTCGCTTTTGAAGCATTAGCACCAAAACGGTTAACAAAGTCTTGTAGTTCAGCGATTTCAGCCACTTTTTTGTCATTACCCGCTAATAACTGTTCACGTAATAAGCCAGATTGTGCCAAATAAAACTCGTAGTTACCTGGATAGACACGAAGTTCGCCATAGTCAATATCAGCCATATGCGTACAAACAGAGTTAAGAAAATGTCTATCATGCGAAATAATAATCATGGTGCATTTACGCTTGTTCAACTCACCTTCTAACCAACTAATAGTATGAATATCCAAGTTGTTGGTCGGCTCATCAAGTAATAAAATGTCTGGGTTAGCAAATAGGGCTTGTGCAAGTAGCACACGTAATTTCCAACCTGGCGCAACTTGCTGCATTGAACCGTAATGAAAAGACTCATCAATACCGGCTTCTAATAAGATTTCACCGGCGCGACTTTCTGCCGTGTAGCCATCCATTTCTGCAAATTGGCTTTCTAAGTCACCAACACGCATACCATCGTCTTCGCTCATCTCAGCTTGTGCGTAAATAGCATCTCTTTCTTGCTTAACTTTCCATAACGGCATATCACCCATGATCACAGTATCGATAACATTATGTTTTTCAAAAGCAAACTGATCTTGGCCCAAGGTACTGACTTTATTACCTGTACTTACCGATACGTTACCTGAGCTAGGCACTAAGTCGCCACTAAGTATCTTCATAAATGTAGACTTGCCACAGCCATTTGCGCCGATCAGACCGTAGCGGTGACCGTTGCCAAATTTAGCCGAAATGTTTTCAAATAACGGCTCTGCGCCAAATTGCATTGTAATGTTCGATGTAGTGATCAAAAGATATTCCTATTTTCCGTTAACTAAGCTCATTAACTAGTAAGTGCTAACAGATGGTTTTAAAGTGATAGTTAATACTGTAATTTTGGATAACCAAGCTAGATGTATCAATAGACAAATGCTTAGCCACCATAATAAAGCCGCGCATTATACAGGATTAATGCTCAGACCCCCATCGAAATCTCACTTTTAAGTGATTATTTTATAAACAATGCGTGATCCTTTAGTTTTATAGCGATTGGCTCAGTGTGATCTTAGTTTGGTAAAAGTTAACAACATAAAACATCTGCCATATAAGTAGCTTAAAATCTACGTTTGAATGTTATAAATTTACGCTGATAAATAGCAACAAAGTCCTTAAGCAATAGTTTGTCGTTTTCACTTTAACCAACCAATTAACAGAGTATTAGCTTTCTTACTCAGCTAGGCTATTACTTTGTTAATTGGTTGGTTAGTTGGTTGAAATGTATTAAGAACTGATAACCTGAGATAAATTTTTAGCAAAAAATTATGCCTACAATCAGGTCTAAAAATTCTCGCTTAAAAGCAGCACTAAACAATACAGCGTACCGCTTATATATTTGCTAGCCGTGTCATATAACTGACATTCGTACATTTCATTTGTTATTATAATGAGGCCATCAGATTGGCTTAGTTAAAATTAATTCTGGGTTATTTTAACCTTGGATTGATACTAAGTGACTTTATCTACTAAAATTATTTACCAAAGCTAACTTACAAAATTATCTGCAAATGCCATCTATGCAGGAGGTCAGTGTGAATTATAAAGATTATTATAAAATTATGGGCGTTGATAAAACAGCGTCCCAAGACGAAATTAAAACATCATATCGCAAATTAGCGCGCAAATTTCATCCTGATGTCAGTAAAGAAAAAAATGCTGAGACTCGTTTTAAAGACATCAATGAAGCTTATGAAGTATTACGCGATAAAGAAAAACGCGCCGCGTATGATCAACTGGGCAGTAATTGGAAGGCTGGCCAATCAGGCTTTGCACCACCACCTAGTTGGCAAGATCAATATCATCAGGGCCAGGGCAATACTGGCGAACAAGGTGATTTTAGCGACTTTTTTGAATCCTTATTTGGTGGCGGCTTTGGTGCGGGTCAACGTGGCTCGCGTGGCCGTCAATCTATGCAAGGCCAAGATAGCAATGCAAAAATATTGATTGATTTGCAAGATGCTTACACCGGCGCAACCCGAAATTTCACACTACAAGATCAAGTTGTTAATCAACATGGAAGGATGCAAAACAAAGATCGAACCTTAAAAGTTAGCATTCCAAAAGGCATCAAACCGGGTCAAAAAATTCGTTTGCAAAAGCAAGGTCAAGCAGGTGCTGGCGGTGCAAGAAATGGTGATTTGTATCTTGAAATCGGCTTTAATCCAAACCCTTTATATGTGGTTGAAGGCGCTGATATAACCACTGAGCTTACTATTAGCCCATGGCAGGCAGCTTTAGGTGAAAAAGTGAAAGTGCCAACACCTAGCGGCCCTATTGATTTAACCTTACCTAAACTGATCAGTAGCGGCAGTAAAATGCGCTTAAAAGGTCGTGGCTTACCTAGTAAAATTGCTGGAGACTTTTTTGTGAAGCTAAAAATTGTTTTTCCAAAAAGCTTGTCAGCAGAAGAAGAAACGCTTTATCAATCTTTAAAAGCGCTAGCGACTAATGACAATGAGAAGGTTAAACAAAATGTGGATGCTTAATTAGCCTACTGAGTGGGTTGATTAATTATCGCCTCACTTTTAAGGACTAACATGAAAAAAACAGGGTGATAAAATTTATAAATAGAATGACCTGGTCTAATTAATACGACTACCCCCGGTTAAGGCATAATTGACTTAACTGGGGATACAAATGAACATGATGTGGTTTCATAGATTCGACTACCCCAATTAAGAGATAATGAACGTAACTAGAGATCGAAAATGACAAAACGTAAACAATATTCAAAATAATTTAAATTAGATGCCATTGCTTTGGTCAATGAGCAAGGTTACAACCAAGCAGAAGTAGCAAGAAATTTAGGACTTAATCCTAATATGCTTGGTCGCTGGCTCAAAGAACCAGAAAGTGATGACGGTCAAACTGTCCGTGGTAATAGCAAGTTAACCCCTGAACAGTTAGAACTTCGTCAATGACGAGAAAAAATAAGCGCCTTAAAATGGCGCGCGATATATTAAAAAATCGACGGTGCATTCAAAGGGTCAGTGCATCAAAAGTGAACGTTGAAAGTGAAAACTGTTTTTTCAGCTGAGTAAGAGTTAAGCCTGATAAGCTAAGGCTAATGCGTTTAAATCGATAAATATTAGTTGAGTAGGTTGTTATCAATAGTGATGACTTTACCCCGTACTGTCATTGTTGATTTGTTACTTGTCTGGGAAACTCCTGATCCACGCGAAGATTTCATTGTCTTATTATTTCATGCCTATGCCCTTGGCTCAGGTAACACTGACATTATGGGAAGTCACAACAAATTAACGCAATATTTCAACATTTTATATAGTTTTCCATTATTGAAATTGTAGGTTTACAGTCTTTTTTTGGTGTTCTCATGACACTACCTGAGTAAGCTACATAGGCATGTATTATTTTAAAATTTAGCTAAGTCTCTTACTAAGCTACTGACTAAAGCATACTGATGTTGTTCTGCTGTAGCGCTGATATAAAGCTTAACTTTATTCATCTGCTCTAAAATAATCAACATCAGAATAGCAGGGTATTTTTATGTTATTTAATTAATTCAATCTGTTACTAACAAGTATTCAAACCTGAAGCAATACTTTTCAACGAATCAGTTCGTCGACTTATGCCTAAGATTGAGGAGAAATTTATTTTTCTTGTACCATTTTTTCTGCTTTGGGTTTTTCTGTGCTGAGTTTTTCTGTGCTAAGCTTTTCTGTACTAAGTTTTTCACCCGGTTTTACGTTTTTTTTGGCCATGGCTAGCTCAGTGACATTTTCGCTCATATGATTGATGTTACCTTCGATGACAGCGCCAGCTTCTATACTGATAACTTCATGTTGAATATTACCGCGCACTTCTGCCGTTTTCTCTAGTATCACTTTTTGCGCCTTGATAGATCCGGTAACACTACCCTTAATAATGGCTTCTTCAGCAAAAATAGCGCCTTCAACTAGGCCATGAATACCCACCGTTAAATGCCTCACATGTATCTCGCCTTCGATTCTACCGTCAAGTTGGATCACTCCTTCGCTAGATACGTTACCGACAATATTAACGTCAGGGCTAATAATCGAGGGGATTTTGTTACTACTTTTACTGAGTTTATTTTCTACCGCTACGTCTTTACCTTTGTTTTTAGAGAACATTTTTCAAAGCCTTAATGAGTGAAAGAGGGTTGATCTGTTTTTTATTAAAAAGAACTTCATAATGCAAATGGGTGCTGGTGCTGCGCCCACTACTGCCCATTAAACCTATAACATCATCCTTGCTGATTTTTTGCCCTTTCTTTACTTTTATTTTATGTAGATGACCAAAGCGGGTCATAAAACCATTGTGGTGATCAATTTCGATAAAACGGCCATAACTACCGTTTCTTCCTGCCCGACGCACAGTGCCGTCAGCCGCAGCAAATATTTCAGTTTTTATCCAACCTGCCATATCAATGCCTTTATGCATTGCAGGGTGTTTAAGCATAGGGTCTTTGCGAATACCAAAAAGACTGGAAATATAATAATCTTTTGCCGGAAAAATTACCGGTATATTACTCAGTGCCGCTTCTAGCTCGGTTAAACTGAGTAATTTCTCTATCAAGTTTTTATTGTCAATATCAAGTTCTTCGGCTAACACTTGGTTGAGTGGACCGCCCTGCCCCAAAGCAGGAGCTGACCATTGCTTAAGCACAGCTGCACTAGACACGCCCGCCAGTGTCATTGCTTGCTCAAGTACCTGCTTGCGTTTGTTTATTTGCTGTTCTAATTGGTGATAACTAAATTGCTGCTTTTGCTTCAATTGGGCAAGGTCAGTCTGGCTTTGCTGCATAACCGACCATATGGGATCATCAGTTTTACTTGTGGTCTCTGAGCTAAGGTCAATATCAGCAGGAGTTGCATCACTAGTTTGCCCAATAATTTCATGCTTGGTATCAACTATAGCTGCAGGTAATGAGTCCAATACATTTTGCAGTAATTCTTGTTGCTCTTGTACTTGTAATAACTGCTGCTGCAACTGGCTCTGTTTGTCTTGGTATTTCAACACTAACAGGTCCAAAGATGTTTGTGACTGGTACAATTGATCTTGGCTTTGTGACACTTGATCGTTCAATGAAAAATATTCTAAGCTACTAAACGACAGCCAAGCAAAGGTTAAAACAATCAATAGAACAAGGCTAAGTTGCACTTTAGACGAGGCTTTAATGTATCTTATTTCACCATTTTGACGAACAATAAACTGCCGCTTTGGAAACAAGTATTGATAGATTCGATTTATAGTTTTTATAATTTTTCTCAGTGCTTGTTATATTCTTTGCTAGCTGAAATAGTAAAACTCGAAAAAAGCGAGATAATGACTAAGGTATTGAGAACAGCGGCATGAAAAAATTTTGCCACATTACTTACACAACAGTACTAATACAAGAGTTGTCAAAAAGTCATTTATCCTCAGCTGCGCCTAGACGCTATAATAATTCCTTTTAATTAGTGGCATGTCGAAAAATGATATATCGCGAGGCGTTTTCGAAGCGTCTAGTCCCTGCTTACGTGTAAACTATTGACTATCTTTGTTAACTCTACTAACCAATGTGATCGCTAGGTCAAACATTTGTTCAGTTATACGTATTTAGTTCTATGTTTAGTTCTATATTTAGTCATACATTAAACCATACACTTAGTTACATGTATAACTATAAAAGTTACATGATTAAATCGCTTTTTCTCTTCAGTATCAAAAATTTTTAACCTTAGGGTTATCACCCTGCCATATTCTTTTGCACTTAAGGCTTAATCCAAGCGACCTAGTTAATCAAAAATATTCACTGCTTGGAGTGTATCAGTAAATTAACACTGTTTCTTAAAAATAAAAAAGAGCTTGATAAAGCGAATAAACACACTTGCCAATAAGGAAAAACTACAGTATAACAATTAGTTAAATAAAAATTGAGTGTACAGTCTTTAACGATATTTCTATAGTTCAACACTCAACTGAGCTATTTACAACAGGTCATAGTGCTTGTCGTCATCAACAGTAAAATAAAAACTTAGCATCAGTGGTAAAAGCGGACCGTGGCTAATGACAAGTAATGGCTATTTATATCTTCCAACTCGCATCAGGATTCCAACTTTCCTCGGGCTTCCAATTAGCGACCCAGGCTGGAACATCACGGGTTAGCATAGGTTTGGCAATACTATTACCTTGTGCTATTTCACAACCTAATTGTAATAGAGCCATGCCCTGTTCAATCGTTTCGACACCTTTTGCAACCACACCACGTTTGAATGGTTTAGCTAGGGCTATTATGCCTTCAACAATGGCCAAATCATCGGCATCATCCAACATGTTTCGCACAAATCTCGGGTCTATATTAATGACGTTGGCTGGTAATCGTCTAAGGTAAGTGAGGGACGAATAGCCTGTGCCAAAATCATCTAAGGCAAATTTTACGCCCAAGGCCATACAGGCTTGCATGATTGTTGATACATGATGAATATCATCTAAAGCATTTTTTTCCAATATCTCTAGCTCTAAATAGCTTGGTTCAACATCGGGGTGGGCTGCTAACAGTGCCGTTAGCCTCTCAGTAAAGTCAGGTTGGCGTAATTGTGCTGCTGCAATGTTTACGCTTGTGCTGATAGGGAGATTAAGCCCTGTTTTTTGCCACTGGCTAATTTGTCTTAGTGCGGTACCAATAACCCATTCAACAAACTCGATACTCAGGGCGTTATTTTCCATGGCAGGCAAAAAATCAGTCGGGTTTAATAGCCCTCTGGTCGGATGTTGCCAGCGCATAAGCGCCTCAACCCCTATTACCGCGCCTGTTTTCATATTTACCTTAGGCTGATAGTAGAGCACAAATTGATGATTATTTAATGCACTTTGAATCGTCTCTAGGCTTTCTCTTTGCACTTTCACAGCCTTATCTTGAGCCATATCGAGTAAGTGATAACAATTTTTACCTGATTTTTTAGCCACGTACATAGCTTGATCAGCATAGCGCATGAGCTGGTCGGCATCGACACCATCGTTAGGGTAAAAACTGACGCCAATACTGGCTGATATATTTAAGACTAACTGACCAATTAAAACAGGCTCAGACACTACCAATAACAAACGTTCTAATACAGGTTTACAATCTTCAACTCTGACTAGATCCGCTAATACGGCGACAAATTCATCACCGCCAATACGAGCTAAGGTATCACATTCACGTAATACCTCTTTCATACGAAGTGAGAGTGCTGTCAATAGTTGATCACCTATATCATGTCCATAAGTGTCGTTAACGGCTTTAAAACCGTCTAAATCTATAAATGCGACAGCGAGTGACAGCTGATGACGGTCGCACTGCAACATAGCTTGAGATAATCGGTCGGCAAGTAGCGTTCGGTTGGGTAGCTGCGTAAGGACATCGTAATGGGCAATATGCTCTAATTGGCTCTGGTATTCTTTCATCGGGGTGATATCTGTAAATAAGGTAACATAGTGACTTACTTGACCAGCAATATCTTTGACCGAACTAATGTTGATCATTTCAGGATAAACTTCACCATTTTTACGACAGCTCCATATATCACCAGACCAAAAGCCTTCATTTAATACGGTTTGCCACATATCGGCGTAGAACTCCGGTGATTGTCGTCCGGTTTCAAGCATACGTAAGTTCTGTCCAATAGCTTCTTCACGGCTATAACCCGTTATCGTCGTGAAAGTAGCATTGACATCAATGATAGTGCCTGTGGCATCTGTGATGGCAATACCTTCACGGGCATGGGTGAATACACTGGCGGTAATAGCTAACTCATCGGCTAGCTTGTCTTTCTCTTGGTTGGCAAGCATTAACTCATTTGCTCGCCTATCTTTTTCCTTATTTTGAAAAGCAAGTTCTTGGTTGGCAAGCACTAACTCATCGGCGCGCTTATCTTTCTCTTGATTAGCAATAGCTAACTCATCAGCGCGCTTATCTTTCTCTTGATTAGCAATAGCTAACTCATCAGCGCGCTTATCTTTCTCTTGATTAGCAATAGCTAGCTCATTTGCTCGCTTATCTTTCTCTTTATTGGCAAGAACTAACTCATCCGCGCGCTTATCTTTCTCTTGGTTGGCAAGAACTAACTCATCCGCGCGCTTATCTTTATCTAGGTTTTGAAAGGCAAGTTCTTTATTGGCAAGGACTAACTCATCCGCGCGTTTATCTTTCTCTTTATTGGCAAGGACTAACTCATCGGCACGCTTATCTTTATCTAGGTTTTGAAAGGCAAGTTCTTTATTGGCAAGGACTAACTCATCCGCGCGTTTATCTTTCTCTTTATTAGCAAGGACTAACTCATCGGCGCGCTTATCTTTCTCTTTATTGGCAAGGACTAACTCATCGGCGCGCTTATCTTTCTCTTTATTGGCAAGAATTAACTCATCCGCGCGCTTATCTTTCTCTTTATTGGCAAGAATTAACTCATCCGCGCGCTTATCTTTCTCTTTATTGGCAAGAATTAACTCATCCGCGCGCTTATCTTTCTCTTTATTCGCAAGAATTAACTCATCCGCGCGCTTATCTTTCTCTTTATTCGCAAGAATTAACTCATCCGCGCGCTTATCTTTATTTTTTATCCAACCAAACATTTTTAACTCCTTAATATCAACAAATATGTGCTACAGCTTGTGTAACCATTGAAGTAAATATTAATTTTAGGATCTCGGCCTACTGGTTTTTATAAGCAACTTGAACACTTTGTTCATCATTTTGAGTCTAGTCAATGACAATTTTTTCTATGAGTCTACTTTAAGTTAATTGAGAATCAACTTATATATCAGTGCATGACTGTTCAAAGTAACCATTGTTATCCATCTAGTTATTCTTTTAGTTATTCGTCTAGTGTTATCAAGAACATTCACCTTAATAAAGATCACAAACTTTAATCTACTAAAAATTAGCCTAGACTTAGCATAGGAAAAATCATAACAATAACCAGTTAAAAACCTCCCGTTCCATATTAACGTGATAATGGCTTGGTTAAGTCATTAGCTGTTATCGCGATTAGCGTTTAGCGTTTAATAGACGGCGCATTAGTTAAATCTTGGCTGTATTTAGCCGCTTTTTCTAATGCTTCTAAATCTTTAACAATCAGTTGATTACGTTTTTTATCAATGGTACCGGCTTTTTTCCAGTGTTGTAATTGTTTATTGATTACTTGCCTGACTGAGCCAGTCATTCGCGCCAAGGTTTCGTCGTTTAAGCCATTAACTAAATGGTGCTGATGTTCTTCTGTTTTAGCGCCGGTATAAAACTTAATTTTATTAATGTGTTCTAAAATAATACGGCTTAAACGCGTAGTAACATCGTGTAAAACTAGGCTACTAGCTTGCTGCTCTTTTTCACGCATTTTTTTCGCTAAATAAGGCATAAACTGTTGGTTAAATTCAGGATAAGTCCACAGCCAATGTCGCATTGTTGTCAGTTTTACTGACAGTAATTTTACTGTCGTTAAAGGTGAAACCATAACCTCATGCGGTTGATCATCTAATAACACCATTAAATCAAAGCAATCGCCGGCATAAAGCATATCTAACGTAGCTTCTCGGCCGGTTTCAGGGTTACTTTGTTTAATTTCTAAACTGCCATCAATCACCACAAAAAAGCGCTGGGTTAATAAGTCTGAATTAAAGTAATCGCCTTTGCGCCATTCATCAAGCTGAAATTCTTGTTGAAAGTCTTCAATTAACTTTATAGGTAAGTCGGCAAAAATATTAGCTTGCCTGACGAGTACCGGACTGGCTTTTTGAGGTAAATGAGTGACATTTTTATACATAAATAAATAGCTTTAGTTGTTGCAATAGCAAGTGTTTTTATTCTAACGAGTTATCACTATATAGCAAAAGCTAATATTGCTTGGCAAACATTTTATCTTCGCTATTTACCGGGTTAATTTGCTGATTTTTATCTTTAAAAAAAGTAAAAGAATAAAAGAATAAAAAAACATCGCTACTGTCATATTTGTGACAGAAGCATTTTATTAGCTTGCGTAATATAGCGCCACTAACCAAACACCTTGCGTTAATCCTTTAGAGTCATTGGGTTTATTCAAGCTTGTTTATACGGTCAAACTGCTTACTGGTCATAGCCATAAAGCATCAGACCTTTTTTATTAAGTGCTTTTAAAAAGAATAGGTGATTATTATGTCTAAGACTATTGGTATTGATTTAGGTACAACAAACTCATGTGTCGCCGTTATGGAAGGCGGCGTAGCAAAAATAATTGAAAATGCAGAAGGTAGCCGTACCACACCATCAATTGTTGCTTATGCCAACAATGAAACATTAGCCGGCCAACCCGCAAAAAGACAAGCGGTGACAAACTCAAGCAATACATTATTTGCAATTAAGCGCTTAATTGGTCGTAAGTTTGATGATAAAGAGGTGCAAAAAGATATTAAATTAGCGCCTTATAAAATTATAAAAGCAAGTAACGGTGATGCTTGGGTTGAAGTTAATGGTAAAGCCTTATCGCCACAAGAAGTGTCAGCACAAATTTTACGTAAATTGAAAAAAGATGCTGAAACTTATTTAGGTGAAGCAGTCACAGACGCGGTTATTACTGTGCCGGCCTACTTTAATGATTCACAACGCCAAGCAACTAAAGACGCAGGTAAAATTGCAGGGCTTAATGTTAAGCGTATTATTAACGAACCTACCGCCGCTGCATTAGCTTACGGTGTAGACAAAAACAGTAAAGCTGACCAAAAAGTGGCGGTTTACGATTTAGGTGGTGGTACTTTTGATGTCTCTATTATTGAAATATCTAATGTTGACGGTGAAAAACAATTTGAAGTATTAGCCACTAATGGCGATACCTTTCTAGGCGGCGAAGATTTTGATTTACGCTTAATCAATTACCTTGCTGATGAGTTTAAAAAAGAAAGCGGTATTGATATTAAACAAGACCCTTTAGCGTTACAGCGTATTAAAGAAGCGGCGGAAAAAGCAAAAATTGAATTGTCGTCCGCATTACAAACTGACATAAATTTACCTTACGTTACCGCTGATGCTAGCGGCCCTAAACACTTAAAAATACAAGTGACTCGAGCTAAACTAGAGTCATTAGTTGATGAGTTAGTAAAAAGCACCATAGCCCCATGTGCACAAGCATTGAAGGATGCAGGTTTAAGCAAAGCGGATATTAGCCAAGTCATTTTGGTCGGTGGTCAATCACGCATGCCAAAAGTACAAGCAGCAGTGAAAGACTTTTTTGGTAAAGAGCCACGTAAAGATGTTAATCCAGATGAAGCCGTTGCCATGGGTGCTGCCATACAAGCGGGTGTGTTGTCAGGCACAGTGGGTGATGTGTTGTTACTTGATGTTACGCCATTGTCACTGGGTATTGAAACCTTAGGCGGGGTAATGACCAAGCTTATTGAGAAAAATACCACCATACCAACACGGGCTTCTGAAACCTTTGCAACGGCAGAAGATAATCAAGCCGCCGTAACGGTACATGTGTTACAGGGCCAACGTGAAATGGCAACAGACAACAAATCGTTAGGTCAATTTAACTTAACCGATATTAATCCTGGTCCACGCGGTTCAGTGCAAGTTGAAGTTACCTTTGATATTGATGCGGACGGTATTTTAAATGTCACCGCAAAAGACAAAGCAACCGGTAAGGAGCAAAGCATTAAAATTACCGCATCAAGTGGCTTAACAGAAGATGAAGTTAATCGCATGGTAAACGATGCACTGAGTCACGCCACTGAAGATAAGCAAAAGCGTGAGTTAGTTGAGCAACGTAACCAAGCGGATCAATTAATTCATACGGTGCAAACATCAATGGCAAGTTTGAGTGATGATCAGCAAACTGAGCTTAAAACGTTAATTGAGCAACTAAAAATGGCCGTTAATGGTGATGACAAAGCCGCGATTGAAATGCGACAAAAGACCTTGCAAGAAGCCTACAGTAAAATTATGCAAGCACAAAAGGCGCAAGAAGCACAACATCAAGGTGAAGCGGCCAACGATGAAGCTAAAAGTGAAGATGTTATTGATGCTGACTTTGAAGATGTAAGCAATGGTTAATCGCTAAAGGCTAATTCATTATCCGCTACAGGTTAATTCACTCACTAGCTAAAGTCTAAAAACAAACCCCTAATATTTATTATTAGGGGTTTTTTATTGCCCGCTATACTGTCGATTCTATTGCCGACTCTATTGCCGACTCTATTACCGATGCTTTTGCCGATAAAATAGATGACCAAGCTGACTAATTCCCTGAACATTTTACCTGCTAAAACAAGCGACTACTGGGGTGTTTATGTCTGTATTTCACCTGGATATAAAGCAGATCCGCTTATTAATAAAACGGCTATAAGCCACTTTCATGCGATGATTATTTTTTTCTTTTTGCCTTTCGATTAAAATTCAAACGCCATCAAGGTCTGCGTCGAGTGAAGTTACGTGAAGTGAATTAACCTCTGAAATGAAACAATAGCTATTATTAGGCTTGCAAAGCACAAAGTGCTAGAAAATAATAGCGCATACAGTTTTAAACAAAGTTGGTTATCTTGAATAAATTTGATATTAAAAGTTATTGTCATACAAAATTAATGATCGAGAGTTGGCCTATTGGACAATCTAAAACTTGGTGTGTAATGGGCACTAATGATTCAGGAAAACAACAGCTGGCTCAATTATTATCGGGTGAATTAACGCCACATTCTGTCGAGGTAATCTTGTTACCTGCACCAAATGAAATCGCTATTATTTCTTTTGAGCAACAACAAAAGATTTATGAACACGAGTTAAAAATCGATACCAGCGACTTTAAAGATCAGCAGGATATTGGCACACCTGTACAAGATTTTTTACCTCAAGATAAACTAAACCATCCACTAATCAAGCAAGTAGGCTTAGCGCATTTATTAACCTCAGGTTACCGGCAATTAAGCTCAGGCGAAGGGCGTAAACTGCTGTTACTTTCAGCGCTGTTAGATGAAAAAAAGCTGATTATTTGTGAAGACCCTTTTGACAGTTTAGATCAAGAAAGTAGCGAAACCTTATCGATATTGTTTAAAAATATTATCCAAAATAGTGATATAACCGTCATTATTTTATTAGGAAATCGTCGCGACATTCCCAAATGGTGTGAGCAATTAGCGATAATTAAACAGGGTGACCTTAGTGTTATTGGCGCTCAGCATTGCGCTGATACACAAGCTAAGCTCGATGATTTTTTTAAAAATGATGATGAGAAAATAACCCTGCCCGAACAGTTTTATAACACAGCGTTAAATCCGCATGATTATTTGATCAAATTAGTTAATGGCACAGTGCGCTATCAAAATAAAACCGTTTTTCAGGGGCTAAATTTAACCGTTAAACCACAACAACATACCTTAATTACCGGTCCAAATGGTAGCGGTAAATCAACGTTATTGCACTTAATAACCGGCGATTGTACACAATGCTATAGTAATGATTTAACCCTATTTGGCCATCAACGAGGTAGTGGAGAAAGCATTTGGCAACTAAAAAAAGATATGGGTATAGTCACGCCTGAATTACATCGTCAATATCGAGTCAACTCAAATCTACTGACAGTGGTACTGTCCGGATTTTTTGATTCTATCGGCTTGTACCAACAGCCTGAAAAATTTCAAACAACATACGCTCAGCAATGGCTAAAAAAGGTTGGCTTAAATAATAAAGAAAAAATATTATTTAACGAGTTAAGTTTTGGTGAACAAAGATTAGCCCTTATTGTTAGAGCCTTAATTAAGGCGCCATTGTTATTGATCCTTGATGAAATAACACAAGGTTTAGATGAGTTTAATCGCCATCGCATATTGAAAATTATTAAAATGATCATGAAAGAGAGTAACTCCACCCTACTCTTTGTCACGCATAGAAAAGACGAATTGCTCGACACATTTACACAACACATTAAACTCTAAATGCTAAATGCTAAACTTTTGGGCTTTATCACTTTTATAAAGCCCAAACAGCCGTGTGTAGATAGAATAGCGTGACGACTTTTACTTTTGCTTTCGCTGTTAACTTGTTGAGACACAAAAGTACCCATCACTTTATTCAACGCTACTTTTCTCCCGCTGGCATCAAAGGCGCAGGAAAATTTTAGCCCAGTCAGTTCTAGTGATAGCCATTGGATTAAGTGTGCTACTTTTTTGTCTGGAAAAATGGCTAAATACTAGAGATAAAATGTAGTCTGTAGTTATTCATCTTATAAATTATATAAGGTCGTATTTTTTCATTTTAACCCTTAAAAATGAGCCAATAATTAATCAACTGGCTATTACATAGTCCAAACCACCTTAAGTAAAAATAACAACATCTAGGCCAATTCAGCAAAAAATTATCATTAGACCCCTAAGCTTTAACGCTACTTATACCATATATTTTATAGCCATCATTACTCAGCTATAGCACAGTAAAAACACCAAAAACCGCACATTTCAGTACCTGCCGCTATTTTTATTATTGCAAGCAAGTTTGATAACTTCATCAAAAACCGTTAGTATAGATATTAATTGAACGTTCAATCAATAAAAAATAAAGAAGCCTATGCCTAAAGTTGGAGTGAAACCCTTACGTAAACAACAACTCATTAATGCCACAATAGAATCGATTGGCGAGTATGGTTTACAAAATACCACCATCATTACCATTAGTCGTATTGCCGGCCTATCTTCCGGCATTATCAGTCATTATTTTGGTGGCAAACAGGGCCTAATTGAAGCCACCATAATGCACCTTTTAGAACAGTTAAGGTTAGCCTTGGTTGAGCGCATTCCTAGGCAACAACTTGATGCAACCGAGCGACTTAAAATGGTGATAGAGGCCAACTTCACCTCATTTCAACGCTCTACTCCCACGATAAAAACGTGGCTGAGCTTTTGGGCCGAGTCAATGCATGATCCAAAGCTTAAAAGATTACAAAATATCAATAGTAAGCGCTTATATAGCAATCTGCTGTTTTCATATCGTCAATTACTAGCAGAAGATGTAGCAAAAATAGCGGCGATGAAAACCGCAGCAATGATTGATGGCTTATGGCTGCGCTGTGCATTAAGTCCGAGGCCTGATGCAGAATTTATCCAAGCTGAACAATTATGTAAAAACTTTATCAATGAACAAATTAACCAATATGGAGATATGACTTGTCAGTAATACGTTATAAAAATTATGTCGATGGTACTTATATAGATAATGCCAGTGGTGAAACATTTGATGTGATTAACCCGGCAACGGGCAAAGTTATTTATCAAGTTGAAGTTGCCGACGAACAGGTTAAAGAAAAAGCGATAGCCAGTGCAAAACTGGGTTTTGCGACTTGGTCTGCCATGAGTGCTACGCAACGTAGCCGAATTTTACTTAAAGCCGTAGCCTTATTACACGAGCGTAATGACGAATTAGCCAAAGTTGAAGTACTTGATACTGGCAAGCCATGGCAAGAAGCATCAGAAGTTGATGTCTTGTCTGGCGCTGACTCTATCGAGTTTTTTGCTGGGCTAGCGCCTGGCATAGAAGGAACCCAACAAGCTGTTGATGGTGACTTTTACTATACACGCCGTGAACCATTAGGTATTTGCGCCGGTATTGGTGCTTGGAACTACCCATTACAAATTGCTTGCTGGAAAGCAGCGCCCGCATTAGCTTGCGGTAATGTGATGATTTTTAAACCTTCGGAAGAAACCCCGTTGGGCGCATTAAAGCTGGCAGAAATATTTACCGAAGCAGGATTACCCAACGGCGTATTTAACGTGGTTCAAGGCGCCGGAGAAGTAGGCGCTTGGTTAACCCATCATCCAGAGATTGCTAAAGTTTCTTTTACTGGTGAAGTCGGTACAGGTAAAAAAGTGATGGCCGCTGCTGCGAGTACACTAAAAGATGTCACTATGGAGTTAGGGGGTAAATCACCTCTGATCATTTTTGATGATGCTGACATCGACAATGCTGTTTCTGCTGCTATGTTAGGTAATTTTTATACCCAAGGCGAAGTGTGCACAAACGGAACGCGCGTATTCGTACAAGAATCTCTGTATCCAGTTTTTATAGAAAAGCTACTCGAACGCACTAAAAATAATATTGTTATTGGCGACCCGATGGACCCTGAGACTAACTTTGGTGCCCTAATTTCAGCTAAACATATGAAATTAGTACAAGCGTACATCGATATTGGTATTAAAGAAGGGGCAACACTTGTGCATGGTGGCACATCACTTAAGCCAGATAATGCACCTGATGGCTATTTTGTTGCACCGACTATTTTTGGTGATTGTACCGACGAGATGACCATTTGCCGTGAAGAAATTTTTGGCCCTGTTATGAGCGTATTACCCTTTACCGATGAAGACGAAGTGATCCGCCGAGCCAATGCCACAGAATTTGGCTTAGCCGCGGGCGTATTTACCCAAGATATTACGCGTGCGCATCGAGTCGTTCATCAAATAGAAGCCGGTATTTGTTGGGTAAACAGCTTTGGCGCCTCACCTGCACAGATGCCGGTTGGTGGTTACAAAAGTTCAGGTGTCGGTCGAGAAAATGGCCTTTCTACGCTGAATTATTTCACCCAAATTAAAGCGGTGTATATCGGATTACAGCCACTCGATAGTCCTTTTTAACGCACAGAACAACACGAATATTGTTCGATAGTTAAATCGTATAAAGGTCTTCATGCAGTAAATTATTAAAAAGGTTTAAAATGAAAAGCGAAAAATTTGATTACATTATTGTCGGTGCAGGTTCTGCTGGCTGCGTCTTAGCAAATCGTCTCAGTGAAGACAGTGATAACAATGTCTTGCTCATTGAGACCGGCGGCAGCGATAAAAGTATTTTTATTCAAATGCCCACCGCATTGTCTATTCCGATGAATTCAAAAAAATACGCTTGGCAATTTGAAAGCCAGCCAGAGCCGTTTCTTGATGATCGACGTATGCATTGCCCTAGAGGTAAAGTTTTAGGCGGTTCGTCTTCAATCAACGGCATGGTTTACGTCCGTGGACACGCCAAAGATTTTGATGAATGGCAACAACATGGCGCACATGAGTGGGATTACGCTCATTGTTTACCTTATTTCAAAAAGTCAGAAGACTGGGCATTTAGTGCCAATGAATATCGTGCTAAAGATGGCCCGCTAGGTGTAAACAACGGCAATGAAATGAAAAACCCGCTCTACAGAGCTTTTATTGATGCCGGAGTAGAAGCCGGATACTTTGAAACTCAAGATTATAATGCCGGTCAACAAGAGGGTTTTGGCCCGATGCACATGACGGTTAAAAACGGCGTGCGTGCATCAACGGCAAACGCTTATTTACGACCAGCCATGGTGCGTAACAACTTAACGGTTATTACCCATGCACTAGTACATAAAGTGCTACTTGTGGGTAAAAAAGCCGTTGGTGTTAGGTACGAGCACAAAGGTAAAGTGGTTGATATTTCAGCACATAAAGAAGTTATTTTATCGGCTGGTTCCATTGGTTCACCCCACATTTTACAACTGTCGGGTATCGGCCCTAAAGCCGCGCTTGAAGCCGCTAATATTGAAGTAAAACACGATTTACCGGGTGTTGGCGAAAACTTGCAAGATCACCTAGAGTTTTATTTTCAATTTAAGTGCAAACAGCCTATTACCCTTAATGGCAAGTTAGATTGGTGGAGTAAACTGCTGATCGGTACGCGCTGGATATTAAGTAAAAAAGGCTTAGGTTCAACCAACCATTTTGAGTCTTGTGGTTTTATTCGCTCTAAAGCCAGTGTTGAATGGCCGGATTTACAATATCATTTTTTACCTGCAGCCATGCGTTATGACGGTAAAGAAGCTTTTGCAGGTCACGGATTTCAAGTGCATGTGGGCCATAATAAGCCTAAAAGTCGTGGGCAAATCAAGGCGATATCAAACGATCCTAAGGTACACCCAGAAATTCGTTTTAATTACCTTGAACACGAAGCAGACCGTGAAGGATTTCGTGCCTGTGTTCGCCTAACCCGTGAAATTATCAACCAGCAAGCGCTTGATAACTATCGCGGCGAAGAAATTCAGCCGGGCCTTAATGTGCAAACTGATGAAGAAATTGACAGTTTTGTGCGCCAGTCGGTTGAAAGTGCCTACCACCCTTCTTGCTCATGCAAAATGGGTACAGATGCAATGGCTGTGGTTGACCCACAAACGCGCGTACATGGTATTGAAGGATTGAGAGTGGTTGATTCGTCAATATTCCCAACAATTCCTAACGGTAATCTTAATTCACCCACCATTATGGTTGCTGAACGTGCCGCCGATATGATTCGCTCTCGAACACTGTTAGCGCCATCTAACGCCGCAGTTACCATAGCGGGTAACTGGCAAGAGCAACAACGTTCAACTGCAGCAAAACGCACTACCAACTAAAGTGTAATCATCAGTGTTCTAAGCAAAATTAATTATCATCGCCATGAGATATACCTAGGTATATCTCATGGCAAGATAATGGATCTTTCAAACCTAAAAGTTTGATATTGAACACTATAACTAGAAGAAAAAATGGGAGTTAATTATCTTAATATTGATTAAAAACATCATAAGGACACTATCATGACCACATGGTTATCAGCCGGAATGTTATTTACCTTTTCCGCAATTGCATTTATATTATATCGATGGGGCAATATTCGCTGTGTTGGTGTAACGCCCGTTAAAACCTTCACCTTTATTGCCATTTTATTTACCTCAGGACTCGATGTGGGACTTATTATGTTCCCATTAACTGAATTTGCGGGTTACGCCGATTTAGCCACCAGTCCTGAATATGGTTTCACCAATCCTTTAGCTATTGAGTTTGGTTTTTGGGCCTTTCTTATTTGGAGCTTTTACTTTCTTACCTGTTTTTACTTTTGTGTTATTGAGCCGCGCGTACGATTTTTTGAAATTCCGCTGGTTAAATTCATTAATAACGTTGTAATTATCGGCACCTGTGCATTTACCGCTTATTTATTACTGACTAACTTACCTTGGTATATGCCAGAACTTGGTGATGGTGAGTCTGTGGTTGGCAGTTTTTACTTAATTGTATTACTGGTGATCACCTTTGCGGTGTATTCAAGTACCAACATACGTTATGTGCGCATTTTGAGCCTATCGACCACTTGGCTTTTTATCGCGTTGATTGCCGTGATGTGGGGCGGCGCATTCTTTGGTGAAAACTCTAGCATTGGCGAATTTGCTAATACCTTTTCCATGTTGGGCGGCTACTTTGGCAGCATCCACGAATTTGTGCTGCCAATGAATGCTTATCATGAGTTCTACCTTTACTGGTGGTTTGCATGGAGTATTATGATTGGCCAATTTACCGCCCGTTTTGTCAGTGGTTTACGCACTTATCAAGTACTACTGGCGATGTTGATCTTTCCGTCTATTCCGATCGCCGTATGGTTTAGCGTCTTGTATTACTACAGCATGAACGGCATAGATACTTCTGGCTTTTATAATCTTGCCATGGCATTTGTCGGTATTACTTTTGTCATTAACTCTCTCGATTCATTGATCCGCTTATACACAGACAATTTGAAGATAGGCGTAACGCGTATAGGTAGAGTTAAATACTTCTTTGGTAATATTATTGCCTTGAGTTTACTGACCTTGCTATTCAAATTAGATTTCTTGCAAATCCAATGGGTAGGCGCTGTAGTTATCGGACTATTCTTCACTTGCTTTGGTTATATTCTGTTAAGAAAATTTGACGAAGTAGCGGCAATAGATAGTTCACCAGAAGAAAATAAAATCGACTTTACCAAACTAGAACAAGTAACCTAATTAAATGAGTATACAAATAATGAATAAAAGTATTATTGCCTTAGCAACAAGTTTTTTACTAGCCACTTCTTCAGCAGCATTAGCTGATGTATCGGCAACAGTTAATTTAACGTCTGACTATACCTTTAATGGTGTGAGCCAAACAGGCAATGATCCTGCGTTACAAGCAAGTTTAGATTACGCAGGCGCTGACGGTTTTTATACTGGCGCTTGGGCATCAACAGTAGATTTTGGCAGCGCTGAGGACACCAATGCTGAGTTGGATTTTTACGTAGGAAATTACTTCCAACTTGACGAAAAAATAGGCCTTGATGCCGGTATTGCTTACTATACCTACCACGGTGATTCTGCTTCAGATACTTATAATTATCCAGAGGCTTATGCCAAGTTTAACTACAATTCATCGCTAGGTAATACCGAATTAAACTTTTGGTACAGCTGGGACTATTTTGGTCTTGATGCTGGACATTATATCACCATGGTTGCTCATACCTTTGAAGTAGCTCCAGGTCATAATGTTAGAGCCAGCTTCGATCGTTCAACGTCAAGCGATGTTAATGAATGGTCTTGGAATGGTAATGAATCGTACAATCATGCTCGTCTTGAATATATGACCAGTTATGAAGGCTTTGATTTTAACCTGGCACTTGAAGATACCAATATGGATATGGATAGTGCAGATTCACGCATTGTTTTATCTGTGTCTCGTACTTTCGGTTTATAGTAGAGAAGTTTACAAAACTTAGCTTGATCATTTTAGCGAACAAAGATTAATTTTATAATAGCTGTTCGCTAATTAAAAAGCCCTTACCTGTGATAGGTAAAGGCTTTTTTTATGCACTTATTTTGCTGTTCATACTAAAGCGCCGCTTTGGTTAATTGGCTAATTGGTTAACGGTTTAAAGTGCAGTAAGGAATTTAGCTGAAATTTTCACTGATCACTTGAGCTGCAAACTTTGGCTAAGACTTTGGCTAAGAAAAAGTAACCTTCAGTCTTATGTCTC
The DNA here is from genome assembly GCF_014076985.1 of Colwellia sp. MB3u-8. NCBI lineage: Bacteria > Pseudomonadati > Pseudomonadota > Gammaproteobacteria > Alteromonadales > Colwelliaceae > Colwellia > Colwellia sp. MB3u-8. The sequence continues at coordinate 357,559 of NZ_JACGVA010000059.1, read as the reverse complement.
GAAAAAGTGTAACTAGCGCTTCCTGACTTGGCACTATCCCTGTATTATCTCGAGCATTAAATTTATAGTCCAAATATTGAAATAAATCAGTTTGATTGGAACCTCTTATGACCAAAAAAAACAAACCCAATAGTACCCAAATGCTCAAAAGAGCCCACACCAATATGCCGTTAGGTGTTGCCGATAGCTACCGTTATTGGGGAGAAGAAAATACCGTATTTTTGAGTAGCATGAAAGGCTGCACAGTGACCGATTGCGACGAGCAAACCTTTGTTGATTTTCGTTTAGCCTACGGCCCTATTATTTTAGGCTATCGTGATGAACGTGTTGATAACGCCGTTATTAATGCCATTACTGAGGTTGGTACTATTTCTGGCTTTTCAACCGGGCTTGACTCTGACGTGGTTGAGTTAGTGAAATCACTTTGTCCTAACATAGACAAAATGCGTTTTGCCAATTCAGGTACTGAAGCAGTTATTGGTGCTGTGCGCACCGCTAGGGGTTATACCCAGCGCAATAAAATTGTCGTGGTTGAAGGCGGTTTTCATGGGCTACATGATGAAGTTATGTGGAAATCTGACGTGGATAACTGGGATGCTGACGATATAAACTCGCCTGAAATTATTCCTTTTGGCGCCGGCATTCCACAAAGCACCCGCGAACATCAAGTGAGTGTGCCGCTCAACGATTTTAATGCCCTTGACGCTGTATTTGCCGAACATGGTGATGACATAGCCGCCATTTTAATTGAACCTATTATGGGCAATTGTGGCTCTATTGCATCAACGCAAGGGTACATGCAAAAACTACGTGATATCTGTGACGCCAACGGCGCTTTACTGATTATGGACGAAGTAAAAACGGGTTTTCGTGTCGCTAAAGGTGGCGTTCAAGCCTTATATAATATCCACGCCGATATTACCACTTACGCTAAAGCCATGGGCAATGGTTATCCTGTCGCTGCTTTTGGTGGCAAAACCGAGGTAATGGGCGCTATTTCTTTTGACAAAAATGGGGTAACTCATGGCGGAACTTATACCGCTAACATGGTGGCATTAAGTGCGGCAAAAGCAACATTAACGATACTCAAAGAAACCGATGCGCTTGAAACTATTGACCATGTAGGGCAAAAAATTCAAACCTTACTTTCTCGTGTTTTTAGCAAGTTTGATATTGAACATTGTTTTGCCGGCCCAAATGCTATGTTTGGTGTCCATTTTGGCGCCAAAGTACCGCAAAACTATCGTGACTGGAAAAAAACTAACAGCGATTTATATACGCAATTCGCGCTTAATTTAATCGACAATGGTGTGATGTTAGAGCCTGATTCACGCGAACCTTGGTTTATTTGTGAAGCTCACCAAACAATAGACTTTGTTTGGTTAGAACAAGTAGCAGAGCAATCTATGCAAGCCGCTATTAACGCGCAGTAAATGCCTTTTAACGACCTAGCAAAAAAGCGCTAAGGTAGATAATGGCCCTGTAATAAAGCACAAGAAGTAAATCCTTGCTCAACTGTATTTAAGCTAATTAATTTACCTTAAATACAGTTAATACCAATTTCATTAATTAGGTGGTCTACTTTATACGCAGGAAAAATGGCCAAATATAAGGAATTTATTTAATAACTAGTTGTTCTAATTATTAAATAAATAACGCAGTAGTGGGTTATTTTAACCAGTAAAAATGATCAGTTAATTAGTGAGATTGGTATAACTTAACCTCTTAATACTTGAGGTTAATAAGCACTAGGCTTATTCTGCTAGTGCTATAGCGGCCATTTTCATCACACTTTCAAGCGATTGTGCACCGGCAATAAATAAACCATTATGACAAAACATAGCGTCATCAATACCGCTGACGTCTTGTAGTGCTTGATCCGCTAAACCCGCCCATGCTTTAGGCAATGGCTTGCGATCTTCAAATGAGCCTAGCTCAACCGGTACCGTTTGAATTCTAAAGGGTCCAGAGCCCGACGGATAAATCACATACAAGGCTTCTTTAGATAGCGTGTGAACAGTTGTTTTCCAAGGCGTGTATTTTTCTAATACGATAACCCTTGGGTCTGCTGCCTTCTCAACAGCTTTCGCCACAATTGATTTAGCATTAATGCCGCCGCTTGCAGAAGCAATAAAACGGGCTAAAACTCGCGAGGCAAACTCTACCGCTTCATCAAAACAAAGATCAAAATGACTTTCTTCTTGCCACGTTGGGTTAAACATTGAAATAGTTTGGCTCAGGCTAATACCGGTTGCAACCCCTTGAACATGGCCACAATCAATCGCGTCTATGGTTGATACCAAACCTGTATCAAGCGACTTAGCAACATCTGCATCGCCTTGGCATATTTCTAGACCATATTTTTGCCAAATCAAACCAAATGAAGAATAAGGAATACCATTTTCACGTTCACCTGCGCCGCCACGTTGATGATGATCAAAGCGGCCTGCATCTGGATTATATTCACCACCTACATCAATCACAATGTCAGCCTTGGCAATAACGGCTAAATCTCGTGTGCGTATAAGAGTAAAAGCAGGAAGAATGCTTTTAAGTGCAGCGATACTGAAAACATCATCCGCATGAAAATTACCGTTATGAGTTACTATTGTTTTATCATTCATTGTTTGTTTCATGCCGTTTTAGAAGAAATAGGAAGTTGCTGAGCGTTAACGCTTACTTTTTTGCAAGTCGCTAAAAAGTAAGGGCCGAATTCTATCTGAATACCACTGATAACAACAGCTAACTTTCACGCCATTAGTAGTGCATGACGGCGAGTAAATTAAAAGTTACCCGTTAAGCTCTGACCTTAAGTGCCTACTGAACTCACACTGCACTCGCACTGAACTCGCACTGAATTAGCACTGAATTAGCACTGAACAGCTAAGGGTATTTTTTAAAATATCAGCCGTTCGACTTTAAGTTAAGGGTATTAATAAATAACCTGGGATCGTCAATTTTATCCAGCATTAAGCTATCAGGCAAACAATCGTCATCAACATAATCTGCAAAATCTCCTGCTGAATCAAACACTAAAATATCTAACGCTAATCGCTCTAATCCGTATAAACCACGGTGGATCATATCAGCCGAAAAAACTAACAAATCACCCGCCGCTAGCTTAATTTTTTCACCACTAGCAAGGTCGTCACTACTAACACTGCCTTTTTCTTCTTGGCGGACATTAAATTCTTCATCATTATCCCAGCGCTTATGAGTACCCGGCACGAGTTCCATGCCAAGTTCATCAAATAATGGCACACGAAGATGTAATACTTGTGTCTGCTCTATAGCAAGCTTTTGCCCTGCAACATCATGATCATATTGACAATCTCGATGCCAAAAATCTTTTTGCTTGGGATTAACTGGATTAAAAAATAATTGCGTATTCATAAAGGCAGGATTATTCGCGACAATCGCCTCGACAACCTTCATGATTTTTTTTGAACTGATAAAATTAAACAGCTGCACCCTATCATCAAAGGCTAAATACTCACTGCCAGTAATTAACGAAGAGTTGAAAGCCTCCTCCTGATAAAATTTTGCATTGTCTTGTTGCCATAACTGATGAAACTTTAATACCACGGCTCTAAGCTCTGCAATTTCAGCCACCGTGAAATAATTTCTAATAACAAAATAACCTTGCTGATCATAATTGCGCTGCAATTGACTCCTATTTTCTACCATGAACTGACATTGCCTTTAGATTAAGATTAGAACTGTATTTCCCAGCCTGATATACCACAAGGCTATATCAAGCTATATCAGATAATTTGTGGCTAACATTACTAGCCTTATGCAGGGAGAAATGACTCAGGGTGAAATTATACCAATTCTATTAAATTAATGCCCTATTCTGTCAATAATATAAAGCACCCTTCTTAACTCACTTAGCTTGCCCATTTGAGCTTTATTTTATTGTTTGGCGTCAGAGTGCCGCAACTAACAAAGGCCGTTAAACGCCCTTTATTTTAGCCTAGTTATTTGGGCTCACCGGCGTGCTTAAGTGAATTTCTTTACTTTTATTTTTATTTTTTCAATCTAACGATGGTATTATATTTTTCAGTTTCGTTTTCAACTTTACTTTGAGCTAAGGCAGCTTCATTCATGAACTCATCAAACCCTTTTGTTAAACAAAGTGTTAATTTTTTTAGTTATCAAAAATTAATCATCATCTGTCTACTTTTCCCTATGCTAGCCAATGCCACGATTGCCGATGAAAATTTTCTCCAGTGTAAAGTTAATTTAGCGCAACGTGCTGAAAAAGCAGGATTTTCTACTTATATTACTGAAACGGTTATTGATAATATCTCCCCCATTAAGCGCGTTATTGCGTTAGATAAAAAACAACCTGAGTTTACACAAACCTTTGAGCAATATATTAAGGCCAGAGTGAGTGCTTATCATCTTAGTGTCGGTAAAGAAAAGTTAAAAAATAACAAAGCGTTATTTGATCAGTTAGAAAAAGAATACGGTATTCCTCGCCAATATTTAGTGTCTTTTTGGGGCTTAGAAACTGTTTTTGGCAAGCACAAAGGTAAAATGTCGGTATTGAATGCCTTGGCAACCTTAGCTTGTGATCAACGCCGTAGTGAGTTTTTCACCCTAGAATTATTAAACTTATTCACCTTAATAGAGCGTAAGCAGGTCTCTGTTGAGCAACTAAAAGGCTCTTGGGCCGGTGCTATGGGTCATATGCAGTTTATGCCAACCGCATTGTTAAAATATGCGGTGGATGGTGACAATGACGGCAAAGTAGATATTTGGCAAAGTGAGGTTGACGCTTTAACCACAGCGGCTAATTACTTAAATAAAATAGGTTGGCAATCGAAAGAGCGTTGGGGCAGAGAAGTTAAATTACCGAAAAACTTTGCCTTTGATAAAGTCGCTTTTGATCAATATTACCCGCTTAATTATTTTCAGCAGTTAGGTGTTCAACAAACTAACCAGCAAGCCTTACCCGCTTATGATATTCAGGCTGAGCTTTATCTGCCCTCAGGCCATAAAGGGCCGGCATTTTTACTCTACCCTAATTTCAATGTCATTATGACGTGGAATCTTTCAAAAAGTTATGCGTTATCCGTTGGCATATTAGCTAATAAATTAGTTGGCGCTAAAGGCATAGAATTTTTTAACAAAGCACAAACGCAGATCAAACCCTTTAGTGTTGTCCAAATGAAAAACCTCCAAAGCCAACTCAATAGCTTAGGGTTTAAAACAGGTAAACCAGATGGTATTTGGGGGCCTAAAAGTAGAGATGCCATTCGCTCATTTCAACTACAACATCAACTGATTGCTGATGGATATCCAAATCAGGAGCTTTTTTCAACTATTGAGTTAGTGATCAGTAAAACTGAGCCGGTAACGCCAAGTATTAATCAAGAGAGTTAATTCGTGTCATAAACACACATCAGAAAAATAAGGCTTGCGATTGCCTTTGTATATCGCAAGCTCTGGCCAAACGAGCTTGCCGACTTAGTTGTTGGCTTAACGCAAGCACTAGCCAAACTTATATTAAGCAGTAAAATTCGATTAAAATGCCCATTGGCTTCTCAGCTGAATTATATCAGGATGAACAGATTCAAGAGGGCCGCCATTGACCTGTAAAACATTAATATAGTTAGCTGAAAATCTTATGGTCGAAGTGGCAAACCAATTAACACCTAAAGTTAAACTCTTGGCTGCACCACCCATAATATTTTGGTCATTTAAATTAATAGTACTGTAACGTAAGCCAAGTTCCCAAGCACCTATACCACCATTACCCACACTAGAGTTAGGTGTTATCTTGCCAAACTTACCTTGTCTATATTGACGTGATTCACCGGTTAATAGATAGCCGGTTTGAATATACCAACTATTAAAAGCCAAACTGGGAGCACTATAGCGGCTAACCGATGCAGTGACATATTCTGATTGAACAGAGAGTGGCCCTGATACCATCGCAACTTCCAAGCCATATTTTGAATGAAAATCTACCTTGGCTATATTGCCAGTATCGACGATATTAATACCCGACACATTACTTTCAGGCTGTTGCTTAAAACGCAATATAGCGACCTCGCCTGCATCACGATAATTTGCTGATACTGCCAAATGCAGTAAGGAACCTTTACTATTAATCGGTGCATAGGTAACTCGGCTACCCAATCCCCAGCCTTCGTCCTTTTCTTTGCCTACTGTTTGTACGGCTTCTCCAAATAATCCAGCGGATGCTGTCCAATTTTTTCTATTGGTAAATACCATAGCTCCTATATGACGCCCAGTGTTAAGACCGTTGGTTAGTGAGCGCTCCATAAATAAGTTATAGTTTGCATTCATTTGAAATTGTAGACTGAAGGGGTCTTTCATATTACCGACTCTGACTGACATTGCATCTAGGCCTTGATATTCAACAAATGCATCAGCAATACCTTTAATTTCACCCGTTGCAAAGTCATATTCAAACTTATAAGCCCAGTCATGATACATCTTTCCTTGCAATGACATACGAGCCCGCCTGATTTTAGTACCATCACCCATGGTGTTATTGTCATTTTTATAAGCGGTGGCATCGGCCATAACACGTGCACCAATTTTTGTTGTAAAAGCACCATCAGGTGTTTTAACGCTTACAGCGCCCTTTACTGACACCTCAACATCAGACGATTTTTTCGCTTGTAGCCGTTGTTTATCTAAGCTTATGACTTGTTGGTTATTTTTTATCTTACGCTCTCCTAGCTCAGCTTGTAAGCGAGCGTACTGAGCATCACTGATAGTGCCATTTTGATGCAGCATATCTATCAGTGTTTCAATTTCTGAACTGGCCTGAGCCGCTGGCCCAGTTAATAGGAACAACATACTAATAAGTCTTAATATATTTAGTTTCATCATAAGACCTTATCTAGCTTAGCGTGATTCATGATTATATTAGGCAGCCAAAGCGTTACAATTGTGCCTTGTCCAATGGTACTTGTTATTTCAAATCGTCCTTTGTGCATATTTATCAGGTCTTTAACTAAGCTTATGCCCAATCCTGTGCCCGGTATATTTCCAGAGGTATCAACTCTGTAGAACCGCTCACCTACATGGGATAATTGTTCTGCTGTCATTCCTATGCCGTTATCTTCAATTATCACCCCAAATTCTGATGTTTCTTCTGTTACTTTCATTGTGGTGGAAACTTTCACTACCGAGCTGTTTGGAGAATATCGGTATGAATTATTCAATATGTTAGAGATAATCTGACGTATTTTAGATGAGTCAAATGCAACAAGGGGCCAGTATTTGGGCTGCTGTAAGTCGATAGTATGAAAGTTATCACTGCCAGAAAATTCGTCACAGAGTTCAGTTAGCGTGATCTTTAAGGTGTCTTGCACCATATCAAGCATACCCGGCGTTTTATTTTCTATACTGGCAACATCGATTAAATCATCCACTATCTGTTTGAGACGCTTTGATTGTTTATTGATACTTCCGGCCATTTCTTTGGTTTTTTCTGGGCCATAATTGCAAATAGTTAACAGTTCACTAAAACCCATGACACTGGCTAAAGGAGTGCGAAGTTCATGGGCCGCAGACGTTAAAAACTCACTTTTCATTTTATCTACTATGGTTTCATGCGTAATATCAACAAAAAATAATATCTCTGAAGAGTCGACATCAGTTTTATCTATTTTTTGTCGAGAGACACGTAATATTTTTTCTACCGGTAATTTTAAATACAAAATATTTTCAGTGTATAACTCGTCTAATAGTTTCATATCTTTATGCTGTTCATGGTCCATTGATTTAGCTATTACGCCCTTAAAACATTCCCAGTCATGATCATTTAAACACTCTGTTACTAACGAAAACATGGAGTAGAAGGCTGGATTCACATATGAAATAGACAGATCTTTAGCAAGAATTAAAAAACCATTGGGACTTAAGTTAAATACCGCTTCTAGTTCAACTTTGAGCTGATTTATAGTCGTTAGATCCCGTATTACACCAACAATATAGTCTTGATTATTGAACTCCATGCCACTTGAATGAATTTCTAAGGGGATTTTTTTCCCCTTAGAGGTAACGCCATTAACACGCTGTACATGTCTAACTGTCGATGATTCTATGTCACATAAATGCAGTTCAGGAATAAAATCGAACATACTCTGGCCAATAATATCTTGTTCTTGATAACCAAAAAGAACATAAGTCGTTCTATTCATAGAGTGAACTACACCGTCTAAACTGATCATGAAAATAGCATCTGTCGCGGTATTCATGATGGCATCCATGCGAGCATTATCAGATTTCAACGTCTGAGTGACTGCTGAAATTTTAGTCGACATCAAATTAAAAGCCCGCGATGCATCTGTTAGCTCATCATTACCTGCAAGAGGAATTTGCAAACCTGTTTCACCTTGAGACATCTTGACCGCCGCCTCTTGTAATAATATAAGGCGTTTGGTTAGTGTTATGCCAAGCAGCAATGAAAACAGCCCGACAAATATCAGTTCTATTAGCGCTATGGTCGTTAAGCTCTGTGTTGCTGCTTTAATTATGGCCTTCTGCTCTGCTAAAGAAAGTCCAACTTCCACACGGCCAAATCGATAACCTTCAACAAATATCTCTGAAAAGGCATCAAAACTTTGGTCTATTTCACTTTCAGCGATAGAGTTATCAGCCTTGAATTTACGGTCTAAAAAAGCTTGCTCACCTCGCTCGGCTAATACTCCATCTAAACCTCGTATCTTAATATAAAGAATATTTGAGGTTATCATTGCTGAGTCTACAATGGATTCTAGTGTGGCAATATCTTCAGAAACAACCGCGTCTACTGATGCTGTCGCTAATAATGTAGAAATGTTGTTTGCACGTTCTTTGATGTTAAATTCAATGGTTTCATATAAAATTGAGCGACTTTGTAATACCAATATCAATAGAAAAAACGTTTCGATAAGTGCGATACCCATAATGGTTTTTGTTTTGAATGATAATTTAAACATGGTATGAGTTTCTTTTATTGTTTTATTATCTTGATGTTGAGTGCCCTAACATCATCCCAATCACTATCAGTACTTTTAACAATACCGGTATTAAAACCTAACTTGCTAAGTATATTTTTGCCTTCTTCTTGCTCATTTAACGACACTAAAGCGTTTTGAATCTTGACTGCAGTTTCAGGACTTATTGTTGAGCTTACAGCGAAAGCATGCGGTGTATAGCCCTCTGAGCGCCATATTATCTTTAATTTATTTGACAGCGCTTTAGGCAAAGTAGATAAGGTGCGAACAATACCGCCCCCGGCCACAAATAAACCTTTAGCAACAGCGGCATAGACAGAGTCATGAGAAGACACATACCTTGGCGTGAAAGCTACATTACGCAGGGTTAAGTTGGCTTGTGGCAGCACGGTTGCGGCGAATGCAGCAGGAGCAGGAAAGGCAATTTCTGCTTTCTCTAACATAGCTAGATTTGATATTTCACTGTCACTGGCTACAACAATAATGCCCTGAATACGCTTATCTTTTTGTCTTGCAATCGCTCGCAAACCTATAGATTTGCTGAATAGCGTATAGTGATATGGATTTAAGTAAACAATGTCATACCTGCCCGCCGCTACGCGTTTTTCAAATTCTGGAATAGTAGGTGCGGTGGCAAAACGAATATTTTCACCTGTTTTTGTGGACAAAAACATTGCCAATGGCACCCATACTTTAGCCAAACTTGAAGCCGATTGTTGCGGTACTACGCCTAAGCTGAATACTTTTTCCGCTTGGGCCATAGGGGTAGCAAAAACGATTGTTAATAATATTATGATCTTTTTCATATCAAAAAACCTTGATTTTTAAAGGATGAGTATCTTTTAGGATAGTGGCATAACGCTTTAAGTTTATGACTTGTCTCTGTTCATCAGTAAAGCCATATCGCGAGCATATAGTTGTGATTGGCGTATATCGAAATCATTACTCGACGATTTCTCACCACCGGTCGGCAATTCAATATGAAATTGTACGGCATTTTTTATATTGACATTTTTTATATTGCCGCCATGATTTTTAATAATGGTTTTAGCTAAGCTTAATCCAATACCTAGACCTTGATTGCTAGATTCCTCTTTATCACCGCCACCTATGAAAGGTTCAAATAATGTGTTTTTTACTTTTGGGGAAATTCCTCGTCCAAAATCACGAATAGTTATATGGGCAAAATGACTAGTTTGCTTAAGCTGCAAATGAATTTCACTGCCCTTATGACTATGTTCAATACTGTTTTGCACACATTCTGTAATGGCACGTTTTAGCCAGCCAAAACTACCGTATAAATTACCAATAATCTCGCCTTTTTGCTTGAGTCTAATAACAATATTTTTACTGGCGCTCATTTCGCTAAGTGAGTTAATGGCGCTACGAGTCACTTCAACCAGGCTTATACGTTCTTTGTTACGCATGGGGTCATCACCATAAGTTTCGGACAACTCAAGCAGCTTTTCCATTTTGGTTGTGACTTCTTTAGCACTGTTAATGGTTAATTCAATCAGAGCATCAAGATTTTTTTCCTTGATTTCGTCTGTATTAAGCCGCTCAGAAAGAAAAAATGCTCCCTCTGTAAAGGCTTGCATAGGGGTACGTAATTCATGATCAATCAGTTTAAACATGTTATCTTGTAGTCCCTTATACTTTACTCTTTCAAGCTCCTTTCTAATATATAGACAAAACATATTTTCATCATGAAAGATAAACGTATGGTTGTTGTTTTCAACCTGCCCAATGCCATTTAACTTTATGTCTTTTACTTGCTCTATTTCACTCGTGTGCATTTCAGCTACGGCTTCCATAACACTGTTATCGGCTATTTGATTACCAACCACAACACCTTCAAAACCTAATTTTTTTAAATTACTAAAAAATACCTTACCTGTTATATCAAACATCACAATGCCATCGCTAAGTTGGGATAAAAGTTTAACAAATAATTTATTCATAGTGATTAGCTACTTAACAGTGTTTTACATTGCTGACTGATGATTTTTTCAATTTCATCAAATGGAATGGGTTTAGTAAAAATAGGTATCCCTGCCGGTAAGCCACCTTTTTGAGTAATCTCTGCTTTTGATAATCCTGATACCGCCATAACCACCATGTCGTTAAATTCTTCCATTTTCGCTAGGCTTTTTAACATATGAATACCATTTACATTGGGCATTTGAATATCGGTAATAATAATATCAGGCTTCCATGCGCCTATTTGTATTAAGCCCTGAAAACCATCGATAGCTGTTTGTAAAATAATAGGTAAATTCCAACCTTCAATAGTCATTTTATACAACATAATTAAATCAGGCTCATCTTCTATCACTAAAACACGAACTAACTTGTGATCGACAGCAGGGTTAGTCTCTTGCTTAAGTTCAGCCTTAAGCGCTTCAATATCCTCTAGATTAAAGCGCCTGTGCCCACCTACTGTCTTCCAAGCCTTTAATATCCCTGAGTCTGACCAAAGCTGAATCGTACGTGTTGTTACCTCTAACAAACTAGCGGCTTGCTTTGAGGTACAGTGTTTCAATTTTAAATCAGTTGCTTGATACATGTAATTGCACTCCTTTCTATTTATTCCGTATTTTCCGCATTTTCCGTATATATAAAATATATACTAAGCACTAACAAGAGTCAACTCTGCAGAGTGACGTCTGGTTAAAACAACCCAAGACTGTGTTGCTAAAATTTAGCTGCTATCAAATTTTTTTGTGTTATCTATCGTTGAGATAAAACTGTTAATTTATAACAGTTTCGTTGGTGAGGAGATCTACTTTATAGGCGAAAAAACCAAATATAAAAACGCTTACAGGCTCAAATAAAGCTTAATTTTCCTTATTAATTCTATTGCGTTCATTAATAAGGTCATTACTCACAGAGAAAAAAGCTTTAACAACCTTGGGATCAAAATGAGTGCCGCTGCTTTCTTTCACCATAGCAAGTGCTTTTTCATCAGAGAATGCCGGTCGATAGCATCTATCCATGGTTATAGCATCAAAAAAATCTGCCAAAGCAACAATGCGGGCACTTAAAGGAATTTGCTCACCCTGCAGATTTGAGGGGTATCCGCTACCGTCAAATTTCTCATGGTGTGCTAAAGCGACTTCTTCCGCCATTTGTAAAACAGGAACGTCTGAACCACTTAAAATATTAGCGCCATACTCGGGGTGCTTACGCATTAATGCCCATTCTGCTTCAGTTAATTTACCCGGTTTTTTCAAGACATCATCAGGTACACCTATTTTTCCTATATCGTGCATAGGGCTGGCTTGCTCAAGTAGATTACAGTATTTTTCATCTTGACCATAAGCACGCGCAATGATTGAAGAAAAACGGCTCATTCTAAGGATGTGTGCGCCGGTATCGTCATCTTTAAATTCTGCCGCTCTCGCTAAACGTCTTATAGTATCAAGATGAGATGATTCAAGCGCTTGATATGATTTTTCTTTTTGCTCTATCAAAATCATAAAATCATGATTAAATCGCTCTAATTGTTTATAGGCGGCATTTTTTTCATTTTCATTCATTACTGCTATATCGCGCTCAGCAAGTAGTTTTTGAATATCTTGTGCATAACGAAAAAGCTGAGCTTGTAAGTCTTCTTTTTCTGTCTCCATGACTTTAACAAGGTCCCAGACAAGATTTATGTCTGTTGGCTTTGCAGCAAGTTTTTTAACAAGCGAATCCATTTCATTACCCATAAAATGATGAACTGACATTTGATTATTCTCTATTAACTATTAGATATATTTATAGTTAAGTTAATGCACTATTAACTTTTTGTATTAATTCCAATGGACTAAAGGGTTTAACAAGGTAGCTGTCTGCCCCAACACGTTCTCCTTCTTCAAGGTCAGATTTTTGCCCTCGCGCTGTTAACAACATTACATATGGAATTTTTACACTACTGTCTTGTTTTAGTTGTTCGCAGACCTGATAACCATCAACTTCGCCAGGCATCATTACGTCTAGAATAACTAAGTCGGGTTGGATCACTTTGGCTAATGCCAATGCACGTTGGCCATCTTCTGCTTCATGTAATTCGTAATCACCAAAATCAAGCGTCATTCGGACTAATTTTCTTAATTCACCTTGATCGTCAACAATTAAAATTCTTTTTTGACTCATAGTTCATTCCTCAAGCTATTAATTTTTAACCATGGGTAACCACACGGTTACCACCATTCCCTTTTCGTTATCACTTGCAAACTCAACCTCTCCAGCGTGAATCGAGACAATTTCTTTAACCAATGACACACCTAAACCTGTACCTGGTGTTGCACCCGAGTCGTCTGCTCGATAAAACCGCTCTCCAATACGAGAAAGTTGTTTAGGTGTCATGCCTATACCGTTATCGATAATGCTAACACCGAACTGCCTAATGCCATTTTTTTCTCTTTCACTTGTTTCTAATCGTACTTTTTCATTTTCAGGAGAATATTTAAAGCTATTACTTAACAAGTTATTAAATACTTGACGCATTTTATCAATATCGCAAGAAATTACCGGCCAACTTCCGGTTGACTTGACCTCAACTTTACGGCCCTTAAATGCACCTTCTGCTTCAAGACATGACTGTTCTACAAGTTCTTTAAGCGAATGATTATCCATATAAAAATCTTTTCCCGCTCTTGCCTCTATACGTGATAAATCAAGTAGTTCATCTAATAACTTTTTTAGATTTAATGACTGACGGTGAATAGTTTCAAAAATTTCATGTGACATTTTTTTATCATAATCACGATTCATTAATAATTCAGAAAACCCATAGATACTGGCTAGTGGTGTGCGTAGTTCATGAGCCGCTGTTGATAAAAAATCACTCTTCATCTTATCAACTTCAGTTTCATGAGTTACGTCCCTGAAATACAGTACTTGGCCTTCTTTTTCACCCGTCAAGCCATGCATTGTTCTTTGCTTACAGTTAATAATGCGTACCGTCGGACGTGAGAGATAAATGGTATGTTCACAATCTTCGTTGCCAATAATATTGGTATATTCCATCAGCTCTGAATTATATAAACTTGCCATTGCGTCACTAAAAATTTTAGCACTTTTACCAATAAACTTATCTTCTGTAAACCCGGTCATGTTTAATAAAGCGGGGTTAATATAAACAATATTATTGTTGGCATTTTCTAAAACAAATCCATCTGGACTTAAGGTTAATATGGTATCTAATTCACGCGTACGCTCTTTTACTTTTTTTTCCATTTCAGAACGATAACTATCAAGCTCAGTAATATCTTGACCTACCCCAACGACACCAACAGCTTCCCCATTCGCATTACGTCGGGTGGTGGCATTGAGTAGCACCAAGACCGGATTGTTCTCTTTTGTATAAAGTGGAAACTCGAAGTTAGAGGTTTCCACGCCTTTTAAGGCTTTTTGTAATACTTGGTTTACTGACTCACGATAATCTTCTGTGATCAATTCTTTTACCAGGTTTTTACCCAGTACTTCATCCGCTTGGTAGCCAGTAATAGCCGCTGACTTTTGATTCCATTGGTTGACATTACCTTGAGCATCAACACCAAAAATAGGGGCATTGGCGGTATCCATAAATATGGTTAATTCCTGAGCTACACGTTCCCTTTCAGAACGATAACTGTCTAACTTTATTTGAAAAGCGAGTTCTTTGTTAGCCAGAATTAACTCGTGTTCCCACTTATCTTTCTCTTCGTGAACAAGGACTAATTCATTGGCTCGCTTTTCTTTTTCTTCGTTGGCAAGAATTAACTCCTCAGCCCGTTTATCTTTCTCTTCATTGGCAATAACTAACTCATCTGCACGCTTATCTTCTTCTTCGTTTTGAAAGGCTAGTTCTTTATTAGCGAGGACTAATTCATTGGCGCGTTTTTTTTTCTCTTGGTTGGCAACAATTAACTCTGCAGCCCGTTTGTCTTTCTCTTCATTTTGAAAGGCCAATTCTGTGTTGGCAAGAATGAGTTCTTCAGCCCGTTTGTCTTTCTCTTCATTTTGAAAGGCTAGCTCTGCGTTGGCGAGAATTAATTCATCGGCACGTTGTTCTTTTTCTTCTTTGGCAAGAATGAGCTCTTCGGCCCGCTTGTCTTTCTCTTCGTTTTGAAAGGCTAGCTCTGCGTTGGCGAGAATTAATTCATCGGCACGTTGTTCTTTTTCTTCTTTGGCAAGAATGAGCTCTTCGGCCCGTTTGTCTTTCTCTTCATTTTGAAAGGCTAGCTCTGCGTTGGCAAGAATTAATTCATCGGCACGTTGTTCTTTTTCTTCTTTGGCAAGAATAAGCTCCTCAGCCCGTTTGTCTTTCTCTTCATTTTGAAAGGCTAGCTCTGCGTTGGCGAGAATTAATTCATCGGCACGTTGTTCTTTTTCTTCTTTGGCAAGAATGAGTTCTTCAGCCCGTTTGTCTTTCTCTTCGTTTTGAAAGGCCAGCTCTGCGTTGGCGAGAATTAATTCATCGGCGCGCTGTTCTTTTTCTTCTTTGGCAAGAATGAGCTCTTCGGCCCGCTTGTCTTTCTCTTCGTTTTGAAAGGCTAGTTCTTTGTTGGCAAGGACTAATTCATCAGCGCGTTTTTCTTTTTCTTCTTTGGCAAGAATGAGCTCTTCGGCTCGCTTGTCTTTCTCTTTATTTTGAAAAGCTAGCTCTGCGTTGGCGAGAATCAGTTCATCAGCACGTTTTTCTTTTTCTTGATTTTGAAAGGCCAGTTCTGTGTTGGCAAGCACTAATTCATCCGCTCGTTTTTCTTTCTCTTGGTTGGCAAGCGTTAATTCATCTGCCCGTTTATCTTTTTCTTGATTGGCTAGAAGCAGCTCTTCAGCCCGCTTGTCTTTCTCTTGATTGGCTAGAAGCAGCTCTTCGGCACGCTTGTCTTTCTCTTGATTGGCAAAAATCAGCTCTTCAGCGCGTTTATCTTTCTCTTGGTTAGCAAAAATTAACTCTTCAGCTCGCTTGTCTTTCTCTTGGTTAGCTAAAATTAATTCTTCGGCCCACCTGTCTTTCTCTTCATTTTGAAAGGCTAGCTCTGTATTGGCCAGCGTTAATTCCTCTGCACGTTTTTCTTTCTCTTGGTTGGCAAAAATTAATTCTTCGGCCCGCTTGTCTTTCTCTTGGTTGGCAAAAATTAATTCTTCGGCCCGCTTATCTTTCTCTTGATTGGCAAGAATTAACTCTTCAGCCCGCTTGTCTTTCTCTTGATTGGCAAGAATTAATTCCTCGGCCCGCTTGTCTTTCTCTTGGTTAGCTAAAATTAACTCTTCGGCCCACCTGTCTTTCTCTTCATTTTGAAAGGCCAGTTCTGTGTTGGCAAGCGTTAACTCCTCTGCGCGCTTTTCTTTCTCTTGGTTGGCAAAAATTAATTCTTCGGCCCGCTTATCTTTCTCTTCATTTTGAAAGGCTAGTTCTTTGTTAGCGAGGACTAATTCATTGGCTTTTTTTTCTTTCGCTTCGTGTCGATTATGTTTTTGATCATTATCTTTAAACATAAATAGTCCTAGTTATTTTTAGTAAACAATCAATTAAATGAGAAGGTAAATTTAAACTCTAAATACAACAGTGCTATTTTTTAAAAAGTCCCCGTAAAAAATCAAGCTCTTCATTGACTAAAATTAATTCATTGGCGCGCTTATCTTTCTCTTGATTAGCTAACACTAATTCATTGGCACGCTTATCTTTCTCTTGATTAGCTAGCACTAATTCATCGGCGCGCTTATCTTTCTCTTGATTAGCAAGTACTAATTCATTGGCGCGCTTATCTTTTTCTTGATTAGCTCGTACTAATTCATTAGCGCGCTTATCTTTTTCTTGATTAGCTAGTACTAATTCATTAGCGCGCTTATCTTTCTCTTGATTAGCCAGCACTAATTCATTGGCGCGCTTATCTTTTTCTTGATTAGCTCGTACTAATTCATTGGCGCGCTTATCTTTTTCTTGATTAGCTCGTACTAATTCATTAGCGCGCTTATCTTTTTCTTGATTAGCTCGCACTAATTCATTGGCGCGCTTATCTTTCTCTTGATTCGCTAGCACTAATTCATCGACAAGCTTATCTTTTTCTTGATTAGCTAACACTAATTCATCAATACGCTTATCTTTCTCTTTATTTTGCAAGGCCAGTACTTTGTTAGCGAGGACTAATTCACTGGCTTTTTTTTCATTCACTTTGTTTTGATTATGCTGTTTATCCATATTTCCCAAGGTAAATGGTCCTCATCATCTTTATATTTTAGTAAAAAATTGCCTGAATTCAAGAGGAAATACCCATGATTAAATTCAGCCTAAAAACTTCAATATCGTCTCAATTAAAGCGACGGTGATCATTGATGTATAACAATTTTTCAATAAATCTGATCCTGACCACGATGGTGTCGTGCATGTTGTAAACGACTAACCTGGATTAATTGGCAGTATTTTAGTTTCAACTCCGTCATTTAAGGAGATTAATAGTGGCTCTGAATTTTACGATTGTTCCGACTTTTATGGTTATTCCGATTTTTCCGTATGTTCTGACTTTTCCGTCTAAGTCAAAATTACGCTAAATAAATACAGCAGTCAACTCTATATATTAACAGTAAGCACAATCAATCAAGATTTAACAGCTGATTAACGAAGAAACCTCAGCTAAGAAACATTAAAAAATAAAGCTAGGCATAAGTTCACAGATGGCTCAAAAAAATTGTGCGGTTATTACTCAATAAAAAGCCTAACTAAACGGCGTTTGGGAAATAAATCGTGGATAAATTAGGCATATCATATAATAGTGAGATTTATTATTTTACCGAAAGAATCACTCAAATATTGACGATTGAGCGTAGTGGCCTTACCTGATATCACTAAACTCAAATCGTTAAGCTGAACATTTTTTGCAATAGCTTACGTTTCGTCATCACTTACAGCTCAAGGTTTAAGAACAAGCCTAGATGATCAATGGGCATAAAGCAGCTTGCTAAGGTCAGCAAAGGTTTGAACTGATATTTAAACGCTATACTGGTTTGCTTGTGGCTAATATTGACTATGAATATCTAAGTAAATCAAATTGAATTAAGTTGATTTTTCTGACTAATTTAGTTCAAGGTTAATACCACACTGCTGGACGGCTTGCCATCAATACCATGGATAAATACATGACAAGCGCCCGAAGTTCATACTACAAGATATGTCTATAAGAGACGTGTCAACGCTTGTTCTAGTTGAGCAACAGTTCGGTCAATATTATGCAGTTTTTCTAAACCAAACAAGCCAATACGGAAAGTTTTAAAATCAGCACGCTCACCTACTTGTAATGGCACGCCAGCGGCAATCTGTAAACCAACAGCGGCAAATTTCTTACCGTTTTGAAATTCATCATCACTGGTAAAGCTTACGATCACACCGGGTGCAGTAAAGCCTTCAGCGGCGACACTGTTAATGCCATGTTGAGTCAGTAATGCGCGAACACGTTGACCTAAATCAAGTTGTTCTTGGCATACTTTGTCAAAACCATAGCGTTTGGTTTCTTGCATAATATCTCTAAAACGCGTCAAGCTATCCGTTGGCATAGTCGCGTGATAGGCATGACCTCCATTTTCATAAGTTTCCATGATTTGTAACCATTTCTTCAGATCACAAGCAAAACTATCACTGGTGGTTGACTCTATCTGTTGGCGCGCCAGCTCACTGAGCATCACTAAACCACAGCAGGGTGAGGCACTCCAACCTTTTTGTGGCGCACTAATCAAGACGTCGACACCGGTTGCTTGCATGTCTACCCAGATAGTGCCCGACGCAATACAATCAAGCACCATAATACCACCCACTTGGTGCACGGCTTTTGCCATCGCTTGAATATAGTCATCAGGTAACATGATACCGGCGGAGGTTTCTACATGCGGTGCAAACACGACATCAGGTGATTCAGCTAAAATAGTGGCCACTACGTCGGCTATCGGTGGCGGAGCAAATGGTGCTTGGGCGTCATCACGGGTTTGTTGCGCTTTTAATACGGTTTCGCTGCTAGGGATATCTCCCATTTCAAAAATTTGGCTCCAGCGATAACTGAACCAGCCATTACGAACGACCAAGACTTTTTTGTTACGCGCAAACTGACGAGCAACGGCTTCCATACCAAAGGTGCCACTACCAGGAACGACAATAGCGCTATGGGCGCGGTAAACGGATTTTAGATCGGCAGAAATATCTTGCATGACCTGCTGGAATGAACCAGACATATGGTTCAAGGAGCGATCGGTGTAAACAACGGAATATTCTAATAATCCATCAGGGTCAATATTGGGTAACAATCCAGGCATATCAGGCTCTCTTAGTAATTATTTATAGCATGATATTGCCGTATATTGCGCTAGCTATCAATGCATTTTACAGAAAGTTGCTGTTAGAGAAACCTCGAAAAAATAACTGAACACTCGCTAAGTTTTACAGCGACAGCATGACTACAAAGCGTTAAGTGGATAAAATTTTCACTATTAGGATAAAATAAAAGCCGTGGCTATAAATAAAGGCCCGCCAATGAAAATATTTACTTAAAGATAGCAATTAAAAGCTAATTTGAAAGCTAAGGTATAATCACCTTGTCTGCGTTTACTGATGAGTCTGTGGGATTTTTTTATTATAAGGTCCTCAATGTTAAACATATGTCAGGACGGGACAGGTAATGATTAAAAGCCTGTCAATAACTCTGCCCCTATTGATACTACACCCATTGATAGTAGCCTCTACAGCACCCTCGATAGCAAAGCTCAACATTTGGCAAAAAAATTAAATGACCAAAGTCAGCCAAATTAATGGCTGAACATAGAGTTAGCAAGGGCTGCTTAGTCATTATACACTTCAAATACTGAGTATTCCCCTTTGTATAATCAAGCGTTTAAACCTTACTGAGTGAGTGTTACAGAGCCACCTACTACCTCAAAATTATTTTGACCAAATTTAGCTAGAGATGGGCAGTTGTTTATTACGCCCCTTAACACAATAAAACCACCGGGTTCAACGCCGGCATAAATGCCGGTGCCAGCGACAATATGTAATGTTTCTTCAACCTCAAAAGGTATGATACCTGCGCCGTTTTCACAAGTGGGATCACCTGTATAAACCATGGTGACCGTGTCATTTGCTGTATAAAAGACACCTGTGCGCTCTTTGTTCACAAAAGTATGATTTATGGTGAAATCAGCATTCAAAAGTCCTTTACTAATACCTTTTAAAACCAATTTATCACGGCCAGAACCTGATCCTCTAATGGGTTTTAACACGACTCTAAACTTACCTAACTGCTCGAGATGAGAGACAGAAAATGTTTCTGAAAAACCACGCTTGACATTGTATGTCACTGTATCATTAGTGTTTTCCACTGCTAAGGCAGAAAGACTATACATAGATAATAGCGCTACACTGATTAATAATTTTTTCATAATAATAATATCCTTTTGTTATTTATGTTTGAGCCCTTTTTGGGGTTAGGGATCTAAAAGTTGGAAATAATAATTAACGAAGAAAAGCCTTTTATTTTGACTGGTGTACAAATCCTAGTAGAGGGCTTGAGATTTTTCCATTAACAATGGATGTCTGGTTAATTTTCTTTTACTCCTTGATGTAAATTGGCTTATAAACATTAATTTGATCTTCGCTAGATAAAGTCGCACAATCCTCGGCTCAGCTATATGCTGAGAAATAGGGACCGTAGAGGAGGGAAAGCATCAGCACTTAGTCATAGTAAGTCGTCATAGTAAGTCGTCATAGTAAGTAATCAGAGTAGAAATCATGCATTCAAAAATACAACTTAGCAAAGAAGACCTTAGAATAAGCAAGCCAACTCGAGATGAGTACTTAACCAAGCCAAAAATCCCTTTGGTCGTGGTATTAGACAATGTCACTAATAGCTACAACATTGGCGCTTTTATTCGCTTGGCTGATGCGTTTGCTATCGACAAGGTTATTGTTTGTGGCGCGCTCACTATTTCAGATAAAAAGATGAAAAAAGCCTCTAGAAATGAAGCTAAATGGGTTTGCGTTGAATATAGCGATAATACCACCTCAAGTTTACAAATTTTATTGAATGAGGGTTATTCCGTTTACAGTGTTGAGCTATGCCATGAGTCAGTTGATTATACTGATGTGACTTATCCTGCTAAGTGTGTTTTAGTTTTAGGTAATGAACGTAAAGGCGTGAGTGAAGCCGCATTAAAACTCAGTCATCAACAAATACACATTCCCATGTTTGGTATGGGTAACTCACTGAATGTTTCAACCGCTGGCGCAATTGTTTTAGCCGAATGTGCTAATCAAATAAGAAAAAAACGATAAGGCTAACTGCTGTAAAAGCATGCTATTGATAGCCAAATACTGAAAAAATGTCGCAATCAATGGGGTCTGAATCCAATGACTCTGCCCCCATTGATACTCTGATCCCCATTGATATTACATTGATTCAGACCCGCTGATATTAAGTGTTTTAAATTTAAGTCGAATGGTTTCAATACGCTCTCGATTAACGTTAAAGTCTGAATAACCCACTCTAGAACCTGAGCGAATATGTATGCTGGTATCTTTAGACTTTGTTTCTGGGAAATAGAATTCTACATCATCAACAAAGCCAAACACTTTAGACGTAAACTCAGCCCTAACATAGCTATTTTCGGTCACTGTGACCTTTGAATTTTTTAATTCATTAACAATGCTCACAATATCGTTTTTGATTTCTAACCTCTTGCCCTTAATCATAATGGGCTTGATATAGTGTTTTTCATTATTTGAAAAGCTACTAACACAATTAGGTTTATCTGGACATTGGGTTAATTGCCCATTCTCAATACCTAGGTTTGGTGCTTTTACGGCACAACCCGTTAACAATATAAAACTTGTGAAAACAACTTGAGTGAGTTTATTCATTGTACAGAGCCCTTAAAATAATAGATTTATATAAAATAATAATAACGTTAAGCGCGCAAGTTAATCATAAGATTAAAAAGCCGATGACAAATATACGACTTAAAGCATAACGCTCTTCTTTTGAATCTATGAGCCGGTTAACTTACTCGATTTTATTATTTATTGTAGCACGCTAACGACATTGATTTTCTTAACCCTCTATTAAGTACCTATGACTCTGATCCCATTGATACTGGCCCCATTGATAACTGCTCAACGATATTATAGGCATAAATGGCGTCGAGCTTGTTCGCTGCGATTCTATCGCTAAGGCCAATACGGGATAGTCCTGAAACCAGTGCTAATTTGGCCTGTTCTATTGGCGAACTCATATGATACAAAGCGGCATTTTTACGCGCATTCAGTTGAATATTGCGGGTGCGCGGTAAACGTATATTTTGATAGCTTTGCAACGCGTTTTCAATATTGGCATCACGAGATAAACAATGTGCCAAGGCATAACTATCCTCAATGGCCATCGCTGCACCTTGAGCTAAAAATGGCAACATGGGATGGCATGCATCACCTAAAAGTGTGACCTTTCGATCTGACCATTTTTCAAGGGGTTTTCTGTCGAACAAAGCCCATAAAAAACACTGCTCTGTTGCGTTTAATAATTTGATTACCTCAGGATGCCAATCACTAAAAGTCTCGCGTAATTCATTGATATCACCGGGCTCATTCCACGATTCTTTTTGCCAATTTTTACGTTCTTGCACGGCAATAAAATTGATTAAGTCTCCGCCACGAAGATAATAGCTAACGAAATGTTTGCCCGGTCCTACCCATAGGTTGGCATTGGGTTTAATTAATCCTTTAGGGAGTTTACTTGCTTCGACCACACCACGCCAAGCGACTTGTCCAGTAAATTCAGCTGGTTTTTTGCCTAACATACAGGCTTGGATATTTGACTTGATACCATCTGCACCGATTAACAAGTCAGCTTCTATACTGTCATTGTTGTCAAATTGAATGGTTATATTTTTTCGGGTTTGCTGGTAATTTTGAATAGATTTACCTAAGTAAATAGTTACCTTCATATTGATACAGGCATTATATAGCGCCGTATGTAAATCAGCACGGTGAACATGCAGGTAATCCGCGCCATATTTTTGTCTGGCGTTATCACCCAAAGGCACAGTAAAGTATGGTTTGCCCGTTTTATAATGACGCATCACTGCTGCATCTGGACTAAAAGCCTTGGCTTTAACTTCGTCTGCTATACCAAGTGCTTGTAATACATGCATGGCATTAGGGCTAAGCTGTATGCCAGCGCCTACTTCGCCCACTTGAGGATTTCGTTCGTAAACAGTCACCTCAAATTTGTTTTTAGCCAATGCTAACGCGGCGCACAAACCACCAATACCAGCACCAGCAATAACAATTTTTTTACTCAAAATAATTATCCTAGGATCTAGACTTTCCTACCCCTCAGTGGGGTCCAATACAATGAAAAAATCAACAACATCAATGACTCCATTGATAGCTAACTCCGTTAATAACTGAGGTCAGTCGGTAAGGTTATTAAAAAGCATTAGGAAGTAGTGAAGAATAAATTGAATTCGTTAATTAACAAGCCAAAAATATACCTCTAAATTCGTCAATCTCCCTTAGACGCTTATTGCATTAATACTTGTTAATTATATCAATGTAAAGAAAAAGCTTGAGCAGCAAATACCACTCAAGCTTTTAGATTACGGTTAAAAAGTTACACTAATTTTTCCATAAACATATCGTCCGGTAAAACCGAAAGGCGAAAAGCCAGAGTAAGAAAATAATCGAGAAAATGTGGTTACATCTTCAACCAACTCGCGCGTTGTATCAGGGTAAACATCAAAAATATTATTCGCCCCTAAAGTAAACTTAACACTTTCTGTTAGCGCGTAACTCACATCGAGATCAGTCACCCACTTTTCAGGTAACACTTCATTGCGAGCAGTGTTGTCAGATGGGTCTTGTGTTTCACCATAACGCGTTGTTCTTAGCGTGGCATACCAACTATCTTTATTCCAGGTCGCACTAAGGTTCAATTTACTTTTTGGTGAGCCAACTTCAAATCGACGCAATTCATTACCAGAAAATAAATTATCCTGATCAAATCCTGCATTTTGTAATACCGTTGGTGGATCGATAACATGAGTTACTTCATTTTTATTGTAGTTAAAACCGGCATTAAGTAATAAATTGCCCATCTCTGCCATGTCCATAGAATAGGTTGCAACTACATCAACACCTTTAGTTGTACTATCGATAGCATTTAAGAAAAATCGTGCGCGGTTGGCACCACTACCTGCTAACAAGGTCTCTACTTCAGGGCCTGATAAATTGTTTGATAAGACAATGCGATTGTCAATATCAATGCGATAATAGTCTACCGATAAGCTAAATTCAGCCAATGGTGTCCAAGTAAAGCCGCCGCCAAGACTCATGGCATCTTCAGCGTCTAAGCCCGGAGAACCTAGTGCCTTAGCCACATTACTGTTTGGCGAAAATGTACCTGTTTCTGTTGGTACAGCATCAACGAAAACAGTGGAAATAGAGGTGAAATGTTGTTGCTGTAAAGAAGGGGCTCTAAAACCTGTTGACGCCGAAAAGCGCAGTGCAAACTCATCAGTTAATGAGATCCTATTAGCAACTTTACCACTTACCGTAGAGCCAAAATCAGAATAATCTTCATAACGTGTCGCTACTGTTAAATTCCATATTTCAGTAATATCAGCTTCTAGATCAATATAGGCACTGACATTATGACGGCTATTGTCGCCTGCTGATGCGGGTGTAAATCCAGGAAAAACTTGTGAGCCCGCAGAGCCAAATGGACCATTTATCGGATCAGTTACTGCACCGCCACTACCAAAAGTGCCAAGTTCGTAAGATGCCGTTTCACCAGCTTCAATTTGATAGCCCTCGTTTCTATATTCAAAACCAAAAGCAACATTGAGGCTACTGTCAAACATATCAACATCGACTTCTTTGCTAAAATCTGCATTTAATGTCAGTTGATCATAAGTTAATGTACCAGCATCAAATTCAGTCTGGCTCGACGGACCAAATGAGGTATTTAAGCTATTAGTGACGCCAAATTGAAACTCATCTTTCCCGTAAACTGCTGATAGATCATAATTATAATCATTGATATAACCGCGTACTCCTGCAGCTAAAGAATAATCAGCAATATCTGACGTAATGACCGGTAAAAAACCATCGGGGTAAATACTTTGTATATTACGACTGTCTTGTGCTCGGCGATAAAACCCACCTCCCTCACCTTCTCGGCCGCTATAAGAGCCAAAGGCATAAAGTTCAGCATTTTCGTTAAGGTAGTAGCCACTATTAACAAACAGTGCGATGTCGTCCACGTCGCCATTCCCGTAGGTATGATTATATCTATTAGTTGTTAATTCGCGTGGGTCTAGACTACCATCATCAAGTCGTGCGTAATTTTCTCGTTGGTCATAATCAGCTCGATTGGCCGAATGGCGATTACGAAGCTCTGCTGATACATTGACGAAACCATCTTCACCCAGCGCAAAACCTGAGTTAACTCTTAATGTTAATGTTTGACCATCAGTGACTTTGCGATCTCCACCCTCAACAAAGGCTAAGTTACCATCATCACCAACACCCACTGAATTTAAAGTGGGCACTCCATCCATTGTAGAGACATTAGCACCATAGGTTACCGATGCTGAGCCACCACTATTAGCATTTTTAAGGACAATATTAATGACGCCAGCAATGGCATCTGAACCATATTGAGCCGCAGCGCCATCACGCAACACTTCAATTCGCTCAATGGCATTAGCAGGAATGGCGTTCATATCAACCGCTGATGAACCTCGTCCAGAAGAACCATTTAAATTTAATAAAGCACTACTGTGTCGACGCTTACCATTAATTAATACTAAGGTGTGATCTGGTGCCAAGCCTCTTAATTGTGCAGGTCGAACATGGTCGGTACCATCGGTGATTGAAGGTTGAGGAAAGTTAAAACTGGGGAGTAATGTCCCTAAAATTTGATTGGTTTCAGTAAGACCCGTATTCATAATTGCATCAGCGTCTATAATGTCGATGGGGACAGGACTATCTTCAACACTCCGCCCTAATCGTCTTGAGCCAACAACACTAATTGTTTCTACGTTTTCATCCACCTTAGCCTCTTCTGCCAAAGCACTGGGGGTAAATGCCATTGCTGATAAACCAGATAAAGCGATAGCTGATGTAATTAAGCTTAGCTGTGATTTAATATTTTTAGTCTGTATCATTGTATTATTCCCATAGTAGTTAACTCTCCATTTCGTTCTATTATCAATCAGTTGCTTTTATGTTATCGACTTGTATATCAATCTATCAATATCAATGGGGTCAGAGTTAACAATATCAATAGGGTCAGAGTTAATGACTTTCATTAATTGTTTATTTACTTTCATGATATATAAATGATTTTTTATCATCCCCTCGAGTTAAGGGACTTGCTCTTTTACCTGTTTGTTGTGCTATTTAAGCTTTAAATCGTTCACTACCAAGCACCTAAGCTTTAATTGTTGCTTCTTGTATTTCAAGCAAATTTTTGGCGATATCTGCTGGTGAAATAATGCATAATAAGCCTGTTGTCTCAACTCACTATTTATTTCTAACATTTGATAACAATTTTCATAACAATAATGAGGAGTGATTAGCGACTCGCTTTTCCTCATGCATTATGCTGAAAATCTGACCATAAATAGACACTGGGCGCTAAAACCATATTAGCCCTTCACACAAAATGCCTGTTCGGCAATAAGACTAATTAATATAGCGCACATAATAACAACCCAGTGATTGCATCAATTGACTCATACCTTTTTCAGTCGCGGGTGTAAGTAATAAATGTACATGATTCGTCATCAACACATAAGCATGCACTTTGACCTGAAATTTTTAAGCATAAAATTTTAGTTTATTAAGGTAGGCTTTATAGTCCTGTTCGGCAAAAAATCATAATTGACGATTATTGCCGCGTTGAGCAACATGTGGTGGAATATTAGGTAAATTAAAACGCGGAAGTCTTGCTATATTATTCACTAATCCATGTGCACTAAGTTAGCGTTAAAGCTAATTTATTATTAGCTAAGTATCAATGACTCTGACCCCATTGATACAGAGGCGTTGTCAGCAGAGTTAGTTTGAGTTGAAATATGCACTTGATTTCGACCATTGTTTTTACTCGCATAAAGCGCAACATCTGCTTTCTTAAGTATCAGGGAACGATCATCTCCCGCTTTAAATAAAATAGCACCAATACTTACTGTAATATTTTTCTCTTCGATAATAACTGAAGAGGCGACTTTCCCACAGATATAATCAGCTCGTCTTCTAAGTTCATCTTCTCCTTTGAGATCATAAAGGATAATCACAAATTCTTCGCCGCCGATCCGAAAAACTTTACTCGGAAATTCAATCATATTTTCTAGTAATTTACTCAACTTTATTAATGCGTTATCGCCCATATCATGGCCTAGTTTATCGTTAATTTTTTTGAAAAAATCAACGTCCAAAATAAGCATCCCATAGTTAAATGTTACATCGCTCTTTAATATGTTAGCTATATCATATTCAAATTCCCTGCGATTACTTAATTGTGTTAATAAATCAGTTTTAGATAATCGATCTAGCTCATGTTCAGCAGTAGTGTCTATAACCACTCCGGTGAAACCTGCAACCTCTCCCTTTTCTATCAAAGGTTCGTAAATTGCGTAGCAATAGTGCGAATTACCATCAAGTTTAGTAAAGGAGGTATTAAATTTAACCGTTTCACCAGTCAACACTTTGTTGTAATGCTTCAAATTTCCATTAAAACCTTCTAGTCCAATAACTTCTGATATGTGCAATTCAACGGCTTCTTGTTGAGATATATTATGAATTTTTGAAAAGAATGGATTGATATAGGTGAACTTTAAATTTTTATCTGCAACGTAACATAGAATAGGAGCTGTCTCTACTAACTGCTTAAAAGCTGTGACTGCATTTTTATTCATACAGAATCCTTATTAATAGAAAAAGCTAACATCTCATTTATGATGAAAATAAAATCTACATGTTTTGATACAATTTATCAAATATTTATATTTTTCATAGGATCTATTTATTATTGATAGGGGGAAAAAGCTATGCTTACGTCGTAAGCACTGAATAAAACGAGAACTGCATCAATGGGGTTAGAGTCATTGATGCAGACATTAATACTTACATTTATGCTTATTTATCGACAGTTTGAATTTAAAAATGCTTCTGTTACTTTAAGAAGCTTTGAACGGTTATTATTAAAACTATGATCGTCTTTGATCAACCTATAATTTACATTATTACCTTTGACTTGACGCATGGCGTTAGCTAGAGCATTTATCTCTGCAATAGGGATAACGTCACTGTCTGCGGGAATAAATAGTATGGGACGAATACCAATTTCATGAGCTCTGGTGGTTAAATCTAATTGCTCCCCTCTCTTGGCTAACTCTCTAGTGGCAACCTCCCCAGACCACCCACGCAGCATAAACAACGAATCTGCATACGCAGCCCACATATTTTTAACTTTTTCATCGTCACTTTTAAATGTAACGCCAATATTTGCCCCGTCGTAGACCACACCACAAGCAACTTCAGGATTATCAAATAGGCCTGCAACCGCCATGTGCCCACCCATGCTGTGCCCAATATAAGATATTTTATTAGGATTTATTTTAAACTTTTCGGCATTTTTGGGTTGTTGAAAGAATTTCGTTACCGCCGTTACATCTTGCTCCGAGCCAGTAAATGAAAAATCACCCTCTGCCCCCCAAGCACCTCTATAATGGAAAAATATTACATTCCACCCAGCGTCTCGCATGCCTTGTGCGACATCCAAATTCTTCTCATTTCCAGGATATCCATGTAATAATATAATAGTAGGATGAGGCCCTTTACCCTGCGCACCGTAATAAATAGCGGGTAAACGTTGACCATCAGATAACAGGGTAACTTCAGCAGAGTTCTTTGGATAGGCCTCTACTTGGGCAGGTTCAAGCTTGGCGTGAACACAAAAAGAAACACTCAACAGTAGACTGACTAAAACATAACGATAACTCATGGCAATTTCCATTAGCAGAACTTCAAATAGTAAGACACCAAATATGACACAGTAAAGATATGTTTGACTATATCTAAGTAATAGCCTTTGCACAAAAAAATGGATTTTCATCCACTATCAATAGGATTTTTTATCAATGAATAGATAGTCCCATTGATAAACAAGAGTATTGGGTGAAAGAATTTTAGTGACTCATTTATTGAAAATACCTACCATCAGCAATAGGGAGTCGCTAAACTAGCGTTTTTAGTTTTTAGTTTTTAGTTTTTAGCGAGCATTATGACTACACCCTTTTCTTGTCCCACTAAGTTTACCTCAGACAAAGCTCATTCCGCTGAATGTTCTAGTGAACTTATGACCTGCGAACATGCAATTTTGGCCTATTGTAAAGCTATTTTTCTATCACTGTTTGGCATATTATTAGTGCTGTTTACTGACATAGCTCTATACGCTGCTTGGTTTTTGTTTAGCCTAAGTATACTCAAAACCATTAGTGTTTATTACCAAGAACCTTACGGGTTGGCACGACAAAGGTTAAGTAAAGTCGCTAAAAGTAACACCCGCTTAATCGTCAATGACTTCAATATTTCCATCGAATATCTTTATTTAAGCCATACTATTTTGTGGGACTATATTTCAGCGCTCACTGCAACCTCAAAAGCTTGGCTGAACAGCCATATATTAGGCAAAAATTATGCATTTAATCGCGGTTTATCCACACCAGCCATCACTTTTATCGCTGGTGAACTTTAATGACTTTAATTCGTCAACTGTCATCTAGATGAATAATCCTATTCGTTTATCGAATGCAAAATTTATCTGTTTATTTTTCGGCGCCTGGTTGCTTTGGCTTTATCTCGCCCCAGCTAAAATAAGTGAATTAATGGATTACGCCTTATTCAGCTTATTAGGAATAATAGGCGCTATTTTTGCCAACGCAACGGGCGCTGGTGGTGGTGTCGTTTTTATTCCCATGTTCAAAGAATTAGGCTTTACTGATACTCAATCAGTGGCCACTAGCTTTGCTATCCAGTGTTTTGGGATGACCGCGGGCGCGATAACATGGTGGAATCACTATCAAACTGAAAAAACGGATCTGCGTTTATGGCAAGGCTTTAAACGTATTATTGTGATCACCAGTATTGCTGCCATAGTCGGCATTGGAGCCGTTCAAGGTTTTAACATTGTATCTCCCTCATCTTTACATCATAGCTTCAGCTGGTTTTCGTTAATATTAGGCTGCGCCATTATTTTAACGGTTTATGCTATTAAGCCCAAACGCGAACGTAGCCAAATTCAATGGTTTGACTGGTTAGCCTTGTCAGTTATTGGTTTAAGTGGTGGCGCCATCACGGCGTGGTTGTCCGTGGGCGTGGGTGAATTACTAGCGGTATATTTAATTCTTCGCCGCTTTGATATTAGCTTGGCGGTCTCTGCTGCGGTGATTGTTTCAGCAATCACTGTCTGGACAGGTATTTGGCATTATACTCTAGTTAATTTTCAGGTGTATTGGCAAGTGGTCTTATTTGCTGGCCCTGGCGCGATAATCGGCGGTATTTTAGCTAAAACACTGGTCACTCACTTGTCAGCGACCAAGCTCAAGCTTTTCTTCGCTTTTTGGCTAGTGGTTATTGGCCTCGTTGGTCTTGAACTATAGCTTTTACTCCTAGCTAAAAAACAGTATTAAACCTCCGCCGATCCAGCATGTTAGGTATAGATATCAATGGATTAATCAATATATTATATCAATGGATGTTCTTATAAAGGCTGAAATTGAGTATCAGCTGGTAGAGAAATTATTAGCCTTTCCATAACCATATATGAATAATTGTTGCTGATATATTTTATTGTATTTAATCCCTGCTATTGTTAGCCTACGCAGAAATATACTCCTAGTAATAAACAAGACAATCGTACAACTAGTATGGTGTTTATTTAGTGGCGAACCCTTAAGAGAAATTATGACAAGTCAAACCAAGTTGAATCAAACTGAAGATGTAAAGTTGCTTAAATTTGAATACTTACATCCACAATATTGGGGAACTTGGTTCCTGATTAGCTTTTTATATACATGCAGTTTTTTACCCTTTAAATTGCAATGGCAAGTTAGTCGAGGTTTTGCTTTTTTGGCTTTTCATCTAGCCAAAAGCCGTCGAAATGTTGTTCAGGTTAATGTAGATATTTGTTTCAGTGAAAAAAGTGCTGAAGAAAAAAGTGCCTTAGTAAGAGCTATTTTCCATGAAAATATGCAAGGTTATCTCGACAGTGGTACGTCATGGTTTCGCAATATAAACAAATTTAAAAGCCGTATTGAAGTTCGTGGCCAAGAAATTCTTGAACGTGAAAATGCTAATGGTACAGGCATATTATTAGCAGGAGCACATTTTAGTATTCTCGATCTTGCAGGAGCATTAACAAGCTTAGTTTGCGATTTAAATGTGAGTTATCGACCTTTAAACAATAAATTGATGAATGCAGTAATGATGCGTGGTCGTTATCGTTTTGTTAAAAATGCTTATCACAAAAAAAATGTTAAAGGATTTATTAGCTGTATGCGCCGTGGTGAAATATTGTGGTATGCCCCTGATCAAGATTACGGTAGAAAGCACAGCACCTTTTCACCCTTTTTTGGACGGACAGCTGCCACTATTACGGGTCTAACTTTTTTAGCCAAAGCGGGTAAGGCAAAAGTTATTCCCTATAGTTATCATAGAAAAGGGTACAGCCAACAATACGTATTAGAATTTTATGAGCCATTACCTAACACAGGTTGTGAAGAAGAAGATGCTGAAAATTATAATACTTGGTTAGAGTCGGTTATTCGTCAATACCCTGCTCAATATTTGTGGCTTCATAAACGTTTTAAAACTCAACAGAATCCAGAAGAGCCTAGCCCATATTAGTCTATCAATGAGGTCAGCGTTAATGATTTTCTAAACGCGTAGTCTTGCCATATTATTCACTAATCCCTCTAAGTTAAGCTAGGGTAAACTAGGTTAAGTTACGTTAAACCTAGTTGACTATTAGTCGTTATCAATGACTCTGCCCATTGATAACGACTTAAGATCCAACCTATGAGTTGCTTATATGTTATCGTCACCTGAAAGCATTAAAAATATCAGCAGTCGCTTTAATCCAACTTTTGAAAATTCTGGGCTGAATAGTTAAGCTTAATTAGGTAATAAATCATTTCTATTTTGATAAAAAGATTACTTTATTTTGTATCTTCATTAGTGATTATTTTATTGCTAGGGTTGGTAGTATCACCAAATAAAAGCACGCAATTTTTATATGAAAATGTTTCAGCTAGTGAAGTGCTAGTGGTGAAAGTTCATAAATCCATTGTTCGTCATGCAGTGATAGTTAGCACTAATCAAGCGACTAATTTTAATCACTTCAAGCAACGATCCGTCGAATATAAATTTGTTACTGAATTAACCATATTTCTTGCCTTTGTAATATATTATCTACGTGTTAAATCAATAGTGTTACCTCCGCCTTGGTATATATTTTTAAAGCACCACTCTCGCATCTCTCTTTCTGGTTGGAAAGTCAGTAACTTGTTGTATAAAAACAAATTATTCTACCAATATTAACTCTCCCCTCCTTATGTTTACTGATTTTTATTCAGTCGATGATTTATGGTTTTGATAATAAAGGTAAAAATATGAAATTTATAAAGGTAATACTGCTAACTATACTTTGTTTAAACCTTGGCATGGTTCAAGCCAAGGTTTTTAAATTGGTCACTCCTCTTCCTAACTTTACGCACAAAAACATTATAGAGAGCAGCCTTGAACTCATTGATGTATTAGAAAAATATTATATATTTCCGGAAAAATCCGAAATAATAGCTAAACAGTTACAGTACAATCTCAGATCAAATAAATTTAATCAGATAAATAATTTAGGGCAATTTATTCATGAGCTCGGTATCTTTGTCCGAAGAGTAGGTGAGGATGGATATTTAGATATTATTGAAACAAGTCCTCAATTTGAGATTGGAAATAGCCAAGTAAGCAGAGTCCCAACAAACATAACAAGCTTTGGCTTTGAAAAAATAGAAATCCTGTCAGGAAACATAGGATACTTGAAGTTGGATTATTTCTACCAAAACCCAAAAGCTGAATTAAAGGCTGCTCAAGTATTTGACTATTTGTCAGAAACAGAGGCCATAATCATAGACTTACGTGATGTAGCAGGAGAGTCAATATCCCTCGCACAATATATGATGAGCTTTTTTATCGAGCAAAATACAATATTGACTAACGTTATTTACGATAAGCAAACAAAGACCGAAGTCTTGAAGTCAGCTCCAAACTTAAGTAATGATCGTTTAAAGCATAATTTCCCTGTCTATATACTCACCTCTGCTTTTGTTTCTGGCACAGGAGAGTTTTTTAGCTATACGCTCAAACACTTAGGTAAAGCACTGATTGTTGGTGAAAAAACAATGGGGGTTGCTTACATATCTAGAAAGCTGAGAGTTGATCAATTTATAAGTATTAATATGCCAATTGCTATTCCTATGCACCCTGTAACAAAGACAAATTGGGAACAAGAAGGCGTAGTTCCTGACTTTGATGTTAATGCAGATCTCAGTTTCGATATGGCGTACAAATTAGCTAAAGAACATTTAAATATATTTTAAAAATAAATAATTGGTAGTTACTCAGCCTAAATAAAATTATTTTCAATATTTAAAAATATCCAGTTACTCGGTCTTTTTGGAGCTTTATCATAGCAGTATGAACGATAAAGCTCTGACGTGGTTAAATTGACTCGACTGCCCCCCTTCTATCAAAGCCCCTTCCATTTAGCTTTTATTTTTCTACAAACACCAACAGTCCTTCAATACAATCTACACTGTTATACTGACGTTTCTCCCATGCATATTCTGCTGAAAATGATTCTTTGAGAGATAAATGACTTGATTTATGTACCGTCTCTTTAATAACTATTACAGACAAGCGTGAACATTTAAGGATATCTTTAACCCAATTATTTACCCACAACTATAAATCAATGAGTGGAACTACTTCATTAACCAAACCATATTGAAAAGCCTGTTGCGCACTAATTTCCTATCCTGTAATAAGGTGACCTAAAGCAGCTTTAAATGGCATTTTTTTAGTTAAACGAAAAACACCTCCTGCGCCAGAAATTAATTACAATTTCGCTTCAGGTAATGCATATCAATGGGGTCTATCAATGGGATCAGAGTTAATGATTTTCTAAACGCGTAGTCTTGCCATATTATTCACTAATCCCTCTAAGCTAAGCTAGGTTAAGTTACGTTAAACCTAGTTGACTATTAGTCGTTATTAATGACTTTGAGCCCATTGATAGTGATTTATCCCATTACACTGCATGTATGATTACATAGCTTATGAGAAAATAATGGATGAAAAACTCAATATACTAAGTGACAAAAATCATTGCATTTACTTAAACATTTTAAGTCATAAAGTTATCACTTTTTTTTTCTGAGTTTGATGCTATGTTTTCTCCCACACACAGTATTCACTATGCGAAATGTATCATAATTGATTGTGACACTTATGGTGAGGATCATCATCGCTGAAATAATAAACGACTGCAATTGGCAGCCAATGATGGTTCAAAATTCCCGCGAGTCCCTTAAAAAAAACAAAGGCGAAGGCAAAGTGGAATACTTTATGGTTACTTAAAAATAGCTTCATTACGTTGTTGACGGCAAGGCTCAAACAAGCAGGACTAGTGTTTGATGTCGCACGACCAAGGTTCGAATAAATAGAGGCACCTAACATGTCATCAAATGACCAAAAGTCGGCAACAACACAGAGTGCCGATATTCGCCAGACCTTGGGCATAGATCAGTCTACTCGTCCATACAGTTCACGTATAAAATGGTTTTGGGCTGTCGCTGTTATTATCGTTATTTCAATTGTTGTTTGGCAAATATTTAGTGACGGCCAGTCACAAACCCTTCGCTATAAAACCGCCAATGTCAGCCGTGGCTCGCTGAGTATAACGGTTACAGCCACCGGCACACTTCAACCCGTAAATCAGGTTGAGGTGGGTTCAGAAATTTCCGGCACCATTAGTGCTGTGCTGGTAGATTTTAACGACCGCGTCAAACAAGGTCAGGTACTTGCGCGTATGAACACCGACCAGCTTCAAGCAAAGGTCAATCAGGCCAAAGCATCCCTTAATTTGGCCAGAGCGCAGGTCAAACAGACTGAAGCTACATTGATCGAAACCAAAAAAAAGTTAAGTCGCTCCAGAGAACTTGCTAAAACCGGTATGTGTTCCGAGCAAGATTGCGATGCAGCACAGGCGTCATATGACCGTGCAGTAGCTAATATGGAGAGTACCAAAGCGCAGGTTGTTCAGGCGCAAGCTTTTTTGGATGCCGAATCAACCACATTGGCAAAATCCACCATACATGCCCCCATCGACGGCATTGTATTGAACCGTGATGTTGAGCCAGGTCAGACTGTGGCTGCCTCTTTTCAGACACCTGTGATGTTTACACTGGCCGAAAATCTCACGCAAATGGAATTACATGTGGATGTGGATGAAGCCGATGTCGGACAGGTTGTCGTGGGACAGGACGCCTTGTTTACGGTAGATGCCTACGCCAATAAAAGTTTTCCAGCGAAAATTTCTGAAGTTCATTTTGCCTCTCAAACTGTTAATGGCGTGGTGACTTATGAAACCGTACTGAGTGTCGATAATTCAGCATTATTACTGCGACCGGGAATGACGGCTACCGCCGATATTTTGGTTAAACAGGTGAAAGATGCCTTGCTGGTGCCTAATGCCGCTCTGCGTTTTAGTCCGCCAGTACTGGCGAAAAAAACAGCCAGTAATGACAACCTGATTATAAGCCTGATACCTCGCCGGCCCAGCCGCACAAAACCACAAGACACGGCTAACGCCAATAATAAACAGCAAAAATTATGGCTGCTACGCGACGGCCAGCCAGTGGCCATTGCCGTTACAACCGGATCAACCGATGGCATCAAAACTGAAATCATTAACGGTGATATTGAAACCGACATGCCATTAATTATCGATACCATCAGCAACAAGCAGTGAACGATATCATGCCAAGTCAACAACAATCCCTGATCGAACTCAGAAGCGTAACCAAAGTCTATGGTACAGGACAGGCAGAGATGCAGGCGCTGCGCGGAATAGATTTAACCATCGAGCGTGGTGACTTTGTCGCCGTGATGGGTCCTAGTGGATCGGGCAAGTCAACCTGCATGAATGTGCTAGGTTGCCTCGATACACCGACCACCGGAAGTTACCTTTTTGATGGCATAGATGTCGGTACATTATCCCGTGATCAACTTGCTTTGCTGCGGCGTAATTATCTAGGTTTCGTGTTTAAGGGATACAATTTACTCAACAGAACTTCGGCACTGGAAAATGTGGAATTGCCGCTAATTTATCGAGGCATGGCCGCAGCTGAGCGTCGAGCCCGCGCTTTAAACGCTCTGAAGGTGGTGGGCCTGAGTGGCTGGGAAGACCACACGCCGGGCGAGTTGTCTGGCGGCCAGCAGCAACGGGTTGCCATTGCTCGCGCCATTGTTACACAACCGTCGGTGTTGCTAGCAGACGAGCCAACGGGCAATCTAGACTCATCGCGAAGTCGGGAAATAATGGAACTTTTAAGCTCATTTAATCACGACCAGGGCATTACCATTGTGATGGTCACCCACGAGCCAGACATGGCCGCTTTTGCCAAACGCCAGATTCACTTTCTAGATGGTTTGGTGGCCAACGATGCAGACAACACAGGACACAAGTGATGCTATGGAATGCGTTGTTACTGGCAATACGGGAAATCCGTCGAAATGTTATGCGTTCGTTCCTAACCATTCTGGGTATCGTCATTGGCGTCGCCGCAGTGATTATTATGGTTACCCTCGGAAGCGGAGCCACTATGCAGGTTACCCAGCAAATCAAGAGCCTAGGCAGTAATCTGTTGCATGTTAGACCAGGCCAGCGTGGGCATGGCCCTGGAGGCACGCGCGAAGCGGCTGAAATGTTTGAAGTAGACGATGTTAATGCTATTAGCCGAGAAATATCTGGAATATTTGCGGTGGCGCCAATTGCCTCGAAAACCACCCAGGCCATTTTTGGCAATGCGAATTGGTCGACCAAGATCACCGGCAGCACCAATGGCTATCTGCGAGTGCGGGACTGGCCGCTAAAAGCTGGGCGTCTGTTTACCGAAAATGAACTACGTTCTGGTAAAGCGGTATGCATACTGGGTACGTCTGTGCAGTCGGAGCTCTTCGGTGAACAAAGTTCTTTAGACGCCACAATTCGTTTGCAAAAACTTTCATGCCAGGTGGTCGGCGTACTCGAGACCAAAGGACAGTCAACCTTCGGCACAGACCAAGATGATCTTATACTGATTCCGCTGCGCACCTTTCAACGACGCATTGTGGGGAATACAGATATCAACAGTATCTATGTTTCGGCGCAGGAGGGCGTCTCTACTGACAAAGTCAAACAAAGCATCGAACAACTGATGCGCGAGCGTCGCCGTATTTCATCAAGTGAAGATGATGACTTCCATGTCAATGATATGGAAGAACTCCTCAGCATGATGACGAGTACAACCCGCGTGCTTACTGAATTACTTGGCGCGGTGGCCGCCGTGAGCTTACTGGTAGGCGGCATTGGCATTATGAACATCATGTTGGTGTCGGTCACCGAACGAACACGGGAGATTGGCATTCGCCTGGCCATAGGCGCTCTGGAAAGAGAAGTTCTGCTACAGTTTCTGGTTGAAGCCGTGGTGCTGTCTTCGCTAGGTGGGGTTGTCGGCATCATGCTGGCACTGGCAGGCTCTGTAGCGCTGGCAGATTTAATGCGAATTCCTTTTGTATTCAATACCAGTATAGTCGTGGTGTCATTTCTGTTTTCTGCAGCAGTAGGTGTCATCTTTGGTTACTTTCCCGCGAGAAAGGCCGCGCAACTAGATCCCATAGAGGCTTTACGGCATGAATAACCTTTGCTTTATTCGTTCACTTATATGGTATCAATGTGGTCAGAGTTAATGATTTTCTAAACGCGGAGTCTTGCCATATTATTTACTAATCCATCTAAGTTAAGTTACGTTAAACCTAGTTTACTATTAGTCGTTATCAATGACTTTGACCATTGGCACTACTAAACTTTAAAGAAGAACCTGCTCAACTCTACTTTAGCTTCAACTTAACGATTGAGGTATTAACATCAGCTTTACCAAGGTAGAGGATATCATTCTCATATGAAATTACTCTTTTGTATAATGCACGACTCTTAGTTTTCGATACTAACTCACCTGTTTTTATATCAACAATATGTGTTTTATCCTTAACACTATACCAATGGACAATTCTACCTTGGTGCTCGAACAAAAGCTTGTTCATAGTTGGTTTAGCTATTACTTTTCGTTTTTCATTAACTATGGTGTTAGATAATTTGTCGACAAATAAGCAACCACCTTCACTTGCGAAAGCCCTATCACCTTGTTCTACTATCTTTTGAAAGGAACGGTTACTTGCTTCAAATTGGAAAATTCCTTTGTCAGCTTGAGCAATCAAACATGTTCCATTGGAGACTAGTTTGGTGGCCTTTAATTCACTTAGATATAAAGGTTTTTTGTCAACAATCTTATAAATACCTGATGCACCTGCCAAGTAAAGCTCTTCTTGATAAAAAGCTAAATGCCTAAAGTTTAATTCTGTTTCCAAATAAAGGGTGTTAAAAATAACACCTTCTTTTAATTGCTCGACAACATAACCACTATTGGTTAGCGCCAAAACCGATAACACCTTGTCCGTATAGGTAAAGTCACGCACGCCATTTTCTAAGCTGTATGTAAAATTCCCCGAGATGCTATATATAACTTCTTTAGAAGTGTTACCTAATGAAAAATATAGTTCGTTCTGTAATATTAATGGGTCATCAATTTTTGTTGTTTGAGGAGCTAAAAATAGTGATTCCTTAAAACCTTGAGAAAAAACATCATCAGCTAAATTCATTTTAAACAGCTCGTTATTATTACCAACAAAGAACAAGTTAGTTTTGGATACGGCTATTGAATAAGGCTTAGCTCTGTATTGGTAAAGAGTTCTTCGCTTATTACCCTCAAAGTACATAAGAGACATTTGATCTAGGTGGTTCTCTCTGAGAGAAAACATCCCATTACCATGTGCCTTTATAAAAGCATCAATAAATTTATTACCGTTTTTTGAATCAAAATTTGTAGTTGTAATTTCTTCCAACCGTTTGGTTTGTAGATCATATATGAAAGGTTTGATTGACGAGGTGGGGTTGACATTAAAAGTAATGTAAAACTTGGTATCACTAATCCAATCAAATGAAGGGAAAGCGTTCTGTCTATTACAAGGAATTTCATCAATCAATTCTTCTACAGGCCTTTTAAATATTTTGATTTTACACTTTGAATCTTCCACAACATGCATCACAGTGCGGCCGCTACTGTGAATTTCTATGCCCCTGTATGCGCCAGGATAATCGGCAGACATAAGTATGATATTTTGGCGATTCAAGACTTTATATAGCTTTGATGTTTTATTGTCTCTTGCAGTAACATATAACGAATTGTTATATTTAGCATAATCTAAAATGTAGTCTTTAGATTCAAAAACAGTTTGAGTCGAAACTTTAGGTAGGGAAATTTTCTGATTATCTCTAGGATAAATATTAAACAAGGTAGCCATAGTTAAAATAAATATAAATATAAATATTAACGTACCCAATAAAACCTTAGGAAGCTCCATTGAGTAGCTTTTTTTAAAAGGCTGCTCTATTGATTCAAAGACA
Source organism: Colwellia sp. MB3u-8 (assembly GCF_014076985.1). Classification (NCBI taxonomy): domain Bacteria; kingdom Pseudomonadati; phylum Pseudomonadota; class Gammaproteobacteria; order Alteromonadales; family Colwelliaceae; genus Colwellia; species Colwellia sp. MB3u-8. Next base: position 317,721 of record NZ_JACGVA010000059.1, on the reverse strand, counting down.
AGTTGGTAACCTTTACCTCTTATATTCTTGAAGGATGTCTTATCTCTAAACTTTAGGCGTAAATCACTAATAAGCTTACGTAGTGAGTTATTAGTGACTACTCGCTCTCCCCAAATCACAGCTTCTAGCGTTTGAGCATCAACAAAGCCATCATCAGATTTGAAAAACAACTTTAAAGCTTCTTTTTCCTGATGGCTTAAATCTATACTTTCTTCGCCCCTGACCGCAGAATCAAAATCTACTGACAGCAAAAATCCATTTATTTTAAATATCACATTGGAGTCTATTTATTTTTTTCGAATATTAAACGTTCAGGAACCTTAATTCAAGTAATTTACCTCACTAGGCAACTAATTGATTATTAGGTGGATTCACACTTCATCACACAGTATCACCTTGTTTCACTACCTGTTCCCCCTCTAATTCAAGGATATTCGCCTCGTACAAATTCAGCTTGAGTAATACCTATCGCTTCTGAGCATAGCGTTAGCCAATTAACTTTAGATAATAAAATCGAAGTTAACTTTCATCAATGGAAATAATAAAAATGAAAACAATCGGACTAGTTACAATAGCGATATCAGCAGTCACTTTAGGTGGTTGCTCATCAATAAATAATGCTTCTGTACAGAAACATAAAAGCATTGAGCTTTACAGAGTATTTGATATTAAAACAACAGTTGATCGCTACATTATGACAGAGGCAGCAAGTGATGGTTTGGGTGCTAATGTATCTTTTGCAAATGAACAAAACCCTATTGTAATGGGCGATACACCCGAAAAGCCAGGTAGGTTTAAACCTGTAAATGCAGCCACTGCAATGGGAGGGAATGCTGGTGGTATGATGGGACTTATGGTTTCATCCATAGGTAATAGGCTCAAAACAGCGTCTTGTGATGGTGCAGTTTGGACTGCTACGGCTCAAAAAAATGTTGATTATGCATTCAACATGTCATTCAATCTTTGCCTATGGAAATACCAAGAGGGTTACGCATTAGATGTGTATGCAAATTATACTAAACTAGAGGGTGGTGGCTTTTTGGGAGTCGATGGGTTAGCGAGAAAAGCAGCTTACGCAATTTCTGGGACTCCAGAGGAGTGGGCAGAAAAAACAGTTTAAGATGTTGTTCGCAAGATTAAAGAAGAAGCTGGTGGGGAAGTAAAATTTATTGAAGGCTATCCAAGAATAAACTCTACACCTTGGCAGGACTCAGGAGAAATATTCAATAAAGAAGGCTACTTAGCTCCAGTGCCTGTACTAGAAGATCAAACGTAGTTTCTCTATCATTGAATAAATATAAATATTAATTTACATAGCTTTCAAGTGGATACACCAACCGATAAAGGTTTGTTCAATGAAAATATTATTGTAAAAATAGCCCCACTAATTACGATGAACTTTAATACATTTATTAAGTATCAATGTGTAGCATTATTTATTAAGGATGTTAGCAATTTAGATTAATGTTGAGGCAAGAAACTTATAATATATCAACTATGTAAATAACTCAAAATACATACAATATAATTTATAAGTGTTTTAAATTCATAGTGTTAATGGGTTTACCATTAAAGATTAAGTAACTGAAGTTATTGAAAAAAATCGATCAATAGCTTTAGTTTTTTGCTCCAAACTTAACTGTAATTAAAGCTGGAGCATTTAATAATAAAAAAGGAATTAAAATGAAAGATGTATTTTTCTTTGAATCAATGTTGACCCCTAAAATAATTACGTTCGTCTATTGGTTATTATTGTTAGTCGCTGCCGTTTCTGGGATCAGCACAATGCTGAGTGGCTATGGAGGTTTTACTTTTGCAACATTCATCTCAGGTTTGTTTATTGCAGGAGGCGGGGCTATAGCCGCAAGAATTTGGTGTGAGCTAATGATTGTGCTTTTCAAAATTAACTCAAACCTTCAAAAAATATCTGATAAACCTGAAGCATAGATATCGAAGGAAGGAAAATGCTAAAAAAATTATTATATAAGGTATTACTTTTTACTGGATTTACAGCTTCTATTGGCGTTGGCGTATATGCTGCAAACTTCATTTCTAACATAGAAGCAGAGGCCGCTAAAAATATAGAGGTTCAAGTTAAAAGTGATTTAGAAAACCGTAAATTATGTACAGTGTCAGATGCATCCAAAGCTTATTTAAATTGTAGCGATGGTGATATTGTTTTATTTACACCTGAGCGCTGGGGAAATGAACAATTTCCAATAAAGATTGCCGCTTATATTTGTAACTTTGATAAACCTATTGTGCATAACAAAAGTGCTGTGGCGTGTGTATTCACTTCAGCTAGAGGCTAACAAAGGCTAACAAAGGCTAGTAAGGTGCATAAACGGAAAAATTAAGGTTGAGCCTGTAACGGATTTTGTGTAATTGCCCGTTTTAAATAAAGTCCTTTAAACGGTCTTCGAATTCAATCATAAATTGATTCAAGGCCGTTTTCTAATTTCTTACTCAAGAAAATCACTTAAAATTATTCAATTAATGAATATGCCTTAGTCAGTTTTTGGTTATGTCTCTTAGATAACTTAACGCCTTACTTTTAGTTAATAGGATAAGGAAAACAATTATCCCCCCCCTCCAATAGCCAGATCTGGCAAATAATTATCATTAGAATAGCCACTAGGCCATGAAATAGCAGAAACTTAGTATCAAGTTTGAAGTGCAATAGCTGTTTCTGGGCCAACTACGCTTGCTATTTTTTCATTAGGAATAATTGGTTTAGCAACACGTCGATTTAAGAAAAAATCTTAATCGTTTAAAAGTATCAATGGGGTAAGAATTAATGATTTTTTAAACACGGAGTATTGCCATATTATTCACTAATCCACCTAAATTAAGATAGGATAAGTTAACGTTAAACCTAGTTTATTATTAGTCGTTATCAATGAATCTGATCCCATTGATACAAGCATTATGATTACCACTGTAATTTTCGTTTAAACTGGAAAAAGTCAATACGGGGTTATTATAGGCTGATTTGCGTCTTACTTCGAAATAGGTAAAATATAAGCTGTGGTAGAGATGCAATCACTTGAATGCTGACTCCATCATAATTACCAGTTTCGACATAGCCATAAAATTCAGAGGGTTATTTTGTAATCCATTTCATTTTTATTTTATAATATTATTATGTTATATATAACATAATAATAAGATTACAGATTAAGTCATAACAGATATGAAAAATATTCGTCAATTAATTATTTCTGCCATTCAAGTTTCTCTGCTAATAATAGCAAGTGTTGCAAATGCTGAAACAACTCATTATGAAGCAGCGCTGCAAGCTTATAACCAACATGATATTAAAACTGCTTTTATTCATTTAAAAAATGCTTTGCAACAGAGCGAACGAAATTTGCCAGCGAAATTGTTACTAGCAAAAGTTTTGATAGATAAACACTCTTACGCTGCTGCAGAGCAAGAAATAAATGATCTAATCGATCAGGGGGTAGATACTAATTTAATTATTTATCCGCTTGGGGAAAGTATTTTATATCAGGGTAGATATAAGCAAGCCTTAAGTTTTGCTGACAAAATGACACTTAAACAGGAAGGCGTATCAGCATATAGTATCATCAAAGCTAGAGCCTATATCAGCTTAGATAATTTGGAATACGCTGCAATTGAGTATCAAAGTGTTGTGGATAATGATGCCAAAAATGTGGAGGCATTATTAGGACTAGCAACGGTCTATATTTATCAATCAAACAATGTACAAGCCCAAGAATTGCTTATTAAGGTCAATGCAATTGAGCCAAGTAATGCCATATTATGGCAATTAAAGGGGCACCTAGCTCTTAGCGTCAGTCAGTTCAATGACGCGATTGATTACCTGACTAAAGCGAATGAACTTGATCCAAAAAACATTGAAACCTTACGAATTTTGATTGGCAGTTATGTCGATATTAAAGACTTTGATATGGCAAATAAAATTGCTGATAAAGTACTTGAAATTTCACCAAACGATCCTCAAACCCAGTTTATGAAAGCCATTATTTTAAAAGAAATTAAGCAACCAAAAATGTCAGCAGAAATTCTGGCTGAACTTAGTAATCAATTATCGCAGATTGATGAGTCATACCTGCTGTCTCAGCCCCAATTATTATTACTTGATGCCATGTGCAGCTATGCTCAAGAAGATTGGACACAAGCCGAAAGTAAATTCAAAAGATATCTAAATCAAGCACCTGCTCAAACTGAAGTTAATGAAGTTATGCTATTAGCCAATGTTTATCAGCAACAAGAACAACCAGAGCATGCCTTGTCATTACTAGAAAAAAATGAGAAGGAACTGATATTAGATAAAGAGTATGCACTGATATTAGCGGGTTTATATCTTAAATTTGACCAAAATTATAAAGCCGACTTTGTGTTATCGAAATTACGAATTGATTACCCTAAAGACGAAGCGGTGCTAATTCTATCTGCCAATGTACTCGAAGGCGCTGGCCGTGTCGAACAAGCGCTTGCCTTATTAGAAGATGTAAAAGTTAAGGGCGGTGAAAATTATCAATACGCGTTGTCACTATTGTCATTAAGGACAGGTGCTCTTCAGAAAAGTTTAGATTATATAAGGCCCTTGACTGATAGTTACCCAGATAACAGCAGTTATCATTTGATCACTGCTCAAATACTGATGGAATTAAAACAATTCGATCAAGCCAAGAAAATTATAGAAAACTTGTATGTTAAGCAACCCAAAAGTGTTGAGGTCAGTACTAGTTATGCCTTGCTACAACTTAACTTGGGACAGCTAAACAAAGCAAAAGAAGTGCTGACTGACGTTATGAGTCAGAACGAAAATTATAATCAAGGTGCATTATTACTTGCCAAAGTTGAATATAAGCTTGGTAATAAAGCAACCGCTATTGCAGGATTTGAGCGGCAAACCAAAGTATCATCGGTCAGATCCGTAGCTCTTACTGAGCTAACTAATATCTATATAGCGGAAAAAAAATGGCAAGACGCGCTTTTAGTGATTGACCGAATGCTGAGTGATAATAGACTAAATGTTCAAGCACTATTTAGGAAGGCAGAAGTATTATTTTTTCTAAAACAACTAGATGAATCAAAACAAAAATTAGATATATTGGTTGGATTGATAGGTAAGAATGTACCTATGTTAATGAAATTAAACCAATTACAATTGCAGGTGGGAGACCTGGCAGGCGCCGAATTTAGTCAGGAACAAGCACTAAAGTTAGCTCCTAATTCATTGTCCATTGTGTATGAATTGATCAAAATTAAAATTCAACTAAATAAAATTGATGACGCAATCAAATTACTAGCGGATGCTCAACAAAGAACACCGAAAGATGATGTTAATCTAATCATTTTACAAGGAGATATTCTTTACGCTAGCAATAAACCTACTGAAGCTTTTAGTGCTTATTTTAAGGCGGTTAAGCAAGATCACAATAATGTGTTCGCATTGAGGAAGCTATATCAAACCAGTAAAACAAAGTCATTATCAGTAAAGTTTATTGTTGAATTAAGCACTTTGGTAACTGAATATCCTGATTTATTATTACATCGTCATCTGTTAGCGGATCATTTGTTAGAATATAAGCACTTTCAAAAGGCAAAAGATCAATACCTAATACTCTTAAAAAACAATATACCGGCAATGACAAAAGCGTTAGTGCTAAATAATTTAGCGACTATTTATATTCGCGATGGAGACTTTCCTATTGCCATAGAAACCGCTAAGCAAGCGTTAACGTTAGACCCCGGAATGCCCGCTATTATGGACACTATTGGTTGGGCATTGGTACTATCTGAAGATCTTGACATAGGCTTGTCATACTTAAGACAAGCCTATATTTTATCGTCTACTAGCCCAGATATTCAGTACCATATTGCTTATGCCTTAGCAAAGTATCAACGCGTAGATGAGGCGAAGAAAATATTAATTAAATTGAGCGCTTTACCTGCAAATATCGAAGAACATCAGCTGGCAAAAAACCTGCTTAAAAAACTATCAAAATAATAGCGTCATTAAGCACTATATTTTTTATTTTGTTTTATTGTTTTATTGTTTTATTTTTGTACATTATGATTTGCATTCTGTTACAATTAATGCGAAGGATTAAATTTTACCTTTAAGATTAACTAAGTGTTAAGTTTTTTTATATTCTGAAGTATCAGATATACTAAATGGTGTCTAACTTGAAAATTATAAATATATTATTACTCATCTCAATGCCTACTGTTTTCTTTACGGCACAAGCGAGTTTTCAACCTTTGTTAGGTTCAGACCTAAATAACCAGTCACTTTATGCTAGTGGTTACATAACCATGGGCGCACGTACCACAGTCGGTGGTAATGTTCAGAGTGCCACCGCTATAACGCTCGCCGCAGATGTGATCGTCGGCGGCAATGTTGAAGCTGGCACCACAGTAACCCTAGGCGCCGCTGCAGGTGTCGATGGTTATATAGAATCTGGTTCTACTGCAACCCTAGGCGCGGACGCAACCGTACAGGAATCTATTCAAGCTGGCACTACCGTAACAATCGGAGCGACTGCGGAGATTGGCGGTGATATTTCGGGCGGAACCACAGTAACTGTGGGGGCGGGTTCAATTGCCCGAGGCAATATTGATGCCGGAACTACCACAACTATTGGAGCAGACGTTCAGATAGGCGGTGAACTTACCGCTCATTCTTCACAAGTAAGTCCTCCTCCTGAAGTAAAAAATCAGGAAGAGCTAATTACATCGGTGCAAGAAACTATCAAGGCAATGGGAACGGGGACAGAACTAGTCTCGACTACTTTTGGGACCAACGATGAGACGCTAGAAGCGGGCATCTATAGCACTATAAATTATCTGTCAATTGCTATTGGCAAAACCCTCACCCTTGATGGTAAAGGTGTAGACGGCACTTGGGTTTTCAACATCTCAAACTACTTGAGCTTTGCTGCTGACTCGAAGGTGATATTGAAAAATGTAACAGATAACAGCAGTATTCTCTGGAATGTCATAGGCGACAAATCAGGTTCAACTGGCTACGCACAATTAGGCGCAGGCGCAGAAGCTAGAGGCTATATTTTTACCAAGGGCTTCGTCCAGACAGGTGCTGATTCTCTGATAGCAGGCATAGGTAATGATTGTGGTGGTGCTTATTCAGCGACAAATTTTATAGAATTTGGCGCAGATAGCGTCATAGGAATGAAAGGTTGTACTAATGGCGCAGCTGCTGCTTCTGCCCTTACTACAGTACCTGAGCCAACATCAATTTGGTTATTAGCTTTAGGTTTATTCGGTTTAATTGTTATAGCTAGACGAAAGCAAGCATAGACTTTAAATTTAATAAATAGCGCCCCTTCTGGAGTCGCTATTTTTCGTTATTGATTTTATGTGGTTTACACCGGTTGAACAGCCTGAACAGATTTTGTGTAACTGCCAGTTTTAAATAAAGTCCTTTAAACGGTCTTCCAATTCGATCATAGATTGATTTAAGGCCGCTTTCCAGTTTCTTATCGGCATCGTCCATTTCTTGAATGCTGCCTCTATCGCAAAATAAACCACCTTCTCGCTGAATCATCCGTCGGAAATAGCCTACCTTTCTTGATCGCTTTTAGAATAACACTATAAAGCGCTTCTATTGCATTCGTGGTGTATATGGCTTTTCGAATGTCTTGATGGTACTAATGTTTTCAGGTACTTGGATAGCGTGTTCAAATTAAGCCTAGTTTACTATTAGTCATTATCAATGACTCTGACCCCATTGATGTTCTGTCCCGTTGATAGTGCTCAAAATCCACGCCTTATTTGTAACGTCTTGAATTTATTTTAACTAATTTGATTACACATTTAGTAACGTTTAGTAACGTTTAGTAACGTTTAGTGAAGTTGTCACTATCTCATATCAAATAACTCTTGATGAAAGTCATCGTTTGTAAGCCCTTTCTTTAAGAAGCCTGCGCGCAATGTTTTGCCAAACTCTTTGGGTCCACAAAACCAAATAGTTGAACCTTGCCAATCAGAAACTTGGTCGCATATTTGGTTTGTGTTTAATAGTCCGTCTTTATTAGCGACTAAAACATGAAGTTTTACACCTGCCAGCTCTGAAGAATTTTTTAGCGCGTTAATGAAAGATTCATCAGGTTCATTGGTGCAATAAAAAAAATCTATACCTTCACTAGTTTGTTTATCAGTTTTCTTTGCTGCTAAAGCCTCAATACGCGCGATAAATGGTGTAATACCTATCCCTCCTGCAACCCAAATCTGCCTAGGTTTACCGGTACTAAAATCAAACTGTCCATAAGGCCCTTCAATTTCAACCTTGTCTCCTGCTTTTAAAATACTCGGTAGCGTTTTTGTATAGTCACCTAGTCCTTTGATAAGAAATTCAATCCTAGCATCGTTATTCCATGCTGATGATATAGTAAAAGGATGAGGCCCTTCTTTTTTATCAAAGGTAACAAAAGCAAATTGTCCGGCCTGATGTCCACTCCAACTATTTTCTAAATCAATACTTAGACCCAATACTCGATTGTCACTGTGATAGTTTATATTTTTTATATTACCCACAGAGCGTCGAGAAACGCCAATTTTTCGTGACAAGGATAGAAATGCAGCAACAGTTCCACCGATCATTGATAATACTGTCAACCAAGCTATGGCCTCATCCCAATAATCAACTTTCATAAGTATGATCGAGTGAAAAACTAAAAATAGATAAATAACAGCGATAAATCGATGAGTTTTGAAAAAGTATCGATACGGAAACCATTTAACCAAGGCTAAAACAATAAATAATATCAGGGCATAAAAGGCCCATTCACCGATAGATTCAGCAAGACCATGCTGTTCTTTAAAGAAAAGTAATAGGGTGTTGGTTTCTTCATTTGATCTATTGCGAGCAGGCTTATTCATTAACCCCCAGCCAACTAACCATTTGGGTACCATTACCCATAGATAATGTAAAACTGAAAAAATAAGCGCTGTTACGCCCAGCCATTTATGTAAACGATAGGTTTTATCAAGCCCACCAAGCATAGGTTCAATAATAACAGGGCGAATTGCCAATATCATACCAATACTCATAACAGCAATGGCCATAATACCGGTGTAACTGAGCATAGATTTTCTCAGCGGAAAAAACTTATATGATGAAAAGAGTATTGGGTCTGCAAGTAACCAAAGTAATGTCAGAAACAGCAGAATGATAAAGTAGATTAATTTGATATTTTTCATGTGGATAATACCTTTTCTACAAAATGTAAAACAGAGGCTGTATTCGTTTCGTTATGCCATAAGAAATTTAAATTTCTTTATCAAACTTAGTATAAAGGCATCAAGGTGAAAGTTATGAGATCCGAACTCATTCGCCTTATTAGCTTAGAATCTTCAATTAAATTTTATATGCTGTAATTCTGTGATTCTTTGATCGCAAACTTGTTTTAGCAAACAAAAAATCAAATAAATGAAACATATCTACTGATGAAGGATTTTTCTTAATATATAGCAGATGAACGCCTAGCCCTTTGCCGTTGTATTTACTCACTAAATCGTTGACGATTAGCACCTCGCTAAACAATATGTTGAGATAAATTAAATCTGGGTAAACCAGCCACCTATAATATCGCTGTGAAAGAACAAAAAAATTTAAGTATAGAAGGCTAATTTATATAATCAACGACTCTGACCCCTTTGATTTACCCCTTTGATTTTTTGATGTTCTTTTTATTAAGGGTGGCCATGTTATTTATTTTACTGTCTACGCGTTTATGATTTTAAACTAATTAGGTGTTTTTATTTGTTGCGCTTAAGAGCAATTATCATCAACTTTTTACTATAATTACTGATTGAATGGTCAGAAAGCAATTTTCCAAATGGTAGTGATTTAACAATTAGAGCTTTTATACGATAAGTAAAACTCACGGAATATAGAACTCTAACGGCATTAAAGTCCCCTGATTCACAGTTAGTTAAATAACGCATATTACCAGCATGCATGTATCTACCAAATTTTTCAGATAGCCACTTTGAAGTTGGTTCACCAATACTAGGAATAAACCTAAGACAAAAACTAACGGCTGAAATGGGTACATCACCCGGAGGTAGCATTGTGACAGAATCGGCAGCGTTTACTATTCGATGAATTGGCGTCTTAATATTATTAACCCAGTCATCATTGCCTACACGAGGTGAGCCAAAAGTGTAACATGCAGCAATCCCACCTTTGTGCGTTAGGAATTTTGTCGCGACTGTTGCTAACGCTCCACCTAAACTATGGCCAGTAATAAATAATGGTTTATTTGCGTATTCTTTTTTATTGATTTCTTCTTCGACATCACGGCGAATATAGTTGAATGAATCTCTAAACCCTGTATGAATTTTACCTTCAGAGACTGAACATTTGGTTATGCTGGCTTTCGCATCAGCTTTAATATCACTTAGGCTGTCCGCCTCAGTCCCCCTAAAACTCAAAATAATATACTTCCCAGCATCAACAAGAATGGCTTGTGTCCCCTTTTCATCAAAAGTTTTCAAAAGTTTGAATTTAAATTCGTCTAGGTTACTTTCTAGTTTTGCTTTTTCGGCTTTAGGGTCATAATTTATTTTATTAATTAATGTTGAAACTACTTTCGATTTTTCTTCACCGACGAGAGAGTTAACTTTTTTAATGAAGTGCTTTTTTATAAAGTCAGTTGAGCCACTTTCGGGGAATAACAAATTGAACTTTATATAAGCTAACTCAGACATTACTGACATTATCCAAGCAGTACGGTCACTGTAGGCTTGCCGATATGTTGGTAACTCTTTTGATAATAAGTGAGTTGCATTTGTAGCGTCATCTTCAGATATAAAGTATTTATCATACATGTAACTAATTCCTTGTTATTTTTTAAATTAAAATCATTTAAGAGTAAATATTAGTCAAGATTACTTTCGCTAAGTACATTTTTAGTTTCAACTTGTACTCAATCCGGTTTTTTATCTGACTAGATACATTAATCATCATCTGTTGTTGATTTTAACTAATACATTCAGTTGACAGTATAGATAAGTTTGATGAATTTGTTAGAGTTTAGAGCAACCTTTTGGCTTCAAAGCTGCTAAAAGCAACCCCCTTTCAGATAAATTTGAAAACAACAAAAAACCCCGCGAGTGCGAACTGTTAGATCAGCAGAGTGCGAAACTAATCTTCAACCCCTTTGGCTTCAAAAACAGCCAAAAATAAAGCCCCTCCTTACAGGGCTTTGACATTAAAAATGAAGAAGTAGAACGGATGTTCACTTATACCATCAAGAATACTATGGCCGCAGAACATCAAGATGGTGGTTAAAGTAATTATCTAAGACTCACTAATGCCAATTTGCCGACGTTAGGCAATGATATGAATAGTGTATTTGGATTAGATTTTTTATTGATAGTTTTACCAGCAAGAGGTCACAATAAGGAGCACCTCCGGCTAGCTTTGTTTAGTATTAGTTTAAAGTGAATATAGTCTAAAAATTACTTATTAATTTGTAGGTTATATCTGTATTAGTTGCACTTACGATCTTTATACTTACATTTTTAAAATTTACTACTGGTGATTTTGATATGTCATATTCTAGTTCTTGAAAGAAAATTGGTTTGATAAGACTTTCAGAAAGCTCTCTATATACAAACTTCACATCATTTCCTGACCGACCATTGTAAATAAATTCCTGTACAAAATTATCTTTTCCTTCAATAACTACCTTTGAAAACTTAATCTTTTCAAAATCTTGTTCTAGGTATATTTTATTGGTCGCTATTGCTAAAAATACTTTACCATCTTGTTCTTTGCATATATCACCTGTAATAAGAGGGTTCCCAGGACAATTCCAATTCGTATTTCCATTAGCAAGAGTCCGCCGAAAAAGAACAGGGCCAAAACAGTCTGCCGATGTACTTTTGGTTTCATACACCCCTCGCTTATATGCTGTATCTGGCACCACACTTAGAGCACAAGTCATCATTGATGACTCTCCATCTTTTTTATTGAATTGAGTCTCTTCTAATACTTTAGCTGCGCCTCCAAATGTTTGAATCCCTTTAGCTAAAATGACATCTCCAAGTTTTTTGGATACTTCTTTTCCAATTTGAGGGTAATTAATTAATTTTTGCTCGGATTGATCTATTACTCTAATAGGGCTAGTACACCCAACAACTAATAAAATAAAAAAAGATAATATGAGATTTTTATACATTTTTAATTTCCTACGTCCTGTAAGTTAAAACTGTTAGGCTATGATGGACGAAATCTTCAGTATATTATTGATACATTCAATAATATCCAAGCCATAACAATAATTTTTTACATTAATGTCCCATATTATCAAGGCATAAGAAACTATAAAAATAATTTTCTGTGCAATAGTTGTATTTAACTAGCGCCTTTAAATCAGTAATTACTGATTTTCTGTTGGTTAATAATATCTCATACTCTTGGGGATGTATTATTGGTGAGTTTTAGTAACGTGACAGAAAATATATGGCAAAATTTTAAAAGTTAACGTCAACAATACGCACAGAGTGAACCTTACATCTCAACAAATAAATATCGATTAATTCATCTGTTCAAAAGGTCGCGTTCTGCCACATAAAAAACCTAATTCACGCGTAAATTTACCTCCATAAATAGTCCGCTTTGCCACTACAGCGCGTTCAGAATGAGTTTATAACGCCAACTAATTGCGTGTAAAAATCGTTAACTATTGGTTGTTCTTTAGGTCAACTGCTCGCTAATAGAAGACATTTTTGACGGTGTTATAAAGGCTATTTGATGGCATTATCTTTTACCTGACGGACTGTTTTTTTTCTATAATCAATCCTGTATCGACAGCCCCTATTTAATGAGTAAAACAATAATGGCTAAAATGTTGAAGACAAAGTACGGACAACTTATTTTCCCATTATTTAATTTATTACAGGTATTTATATTACAACAAATTTATACCAAATCGTCGCATTACTAACGCAAAAACACCAAAACATGTCATGGTAATAACAACACAAGACACTAGTGTTAGCCAAAAACCTAAACGAGGTAACAAAAGCGGGAAAGCCAAAAACATAGGGAGTGTTGGCACTACATACCAAAACGTATACCAAGCATGATTAGCTATTTTTTCAGGAGATTGATTATCTAAATAAAGCCAAACCAAGGTTAATACCGTCACTAAAGGAAGCGCGGCCACTAATCCACCAAGTCTATCGCTTCGCTTTGCTAATTCAGAAACTAAAATAACAACCACTGCTGTAATAAAATATTTAGTAATAATCCAAGGCACACTCTATCTCCAAAAAATAACAACATATATTGTAGATGCCTAAGTTCTCCCATCTACTTGATTATCCAAAACGATTAAAATAGTCTTTAGCTATTTTCAATAAACATAGTTTAAAAATCAAGGGGGCTGTGTATAACAACCCTTTAGATAATTTAAAACTTCGCTTCAGAATTTACTTTTAATACTTCGCCTGACATTGTCATCAGGAAATAAATTGTTTTATTTTCTGATTTATTGTTAGCACTAACAATATAACGGTTAGCCTCTGCCGCATGTAGTTTGAAATCTTCTGAGGTCAAACTCTTCCAGCTCTGGTCTAATTTTCCAACCTTGAAACCAAAATCTTTAAAAGTCAGTTTTTGGGTAGCTTTAGCTGCAATTTGTGTTGCTACTTTAGGGCTTATTTTTCCGTGGTCAGTATGCGCGAATGCTGAGCTTGTGCTAAATATCAATGCAATGAATAAGGCTGCTATTAAAGTTTTCATTTTGGTATTCCCGTTGTTTTAATTACATTCAAAGTGTGTTTTTTTTCTATTATTTGAGATGATTATTTAAGGCCATGCTTGGTGTATTCACCTTTTACAATAAGCTGGACAGTAACAGGATCATCAGAAGTGTTTTTCCAATACCAACCATGAGAACCAGAAAATGGTGCCGTAAAACTCCCTTTCATTTCACCCAGAGTTGCTATTGCATAACTTTCAAAATACCCCGTAGTGTCACCTTCTGGTTCGCCATGTAAGTCAAAATACAATGCTGAACTATCTGTTATCCATTCGTATTCAAGCTTTTGGTATTGCGCCATGATAAATTTGTATTCAACACCGCGACCAGCAGGCACAATTACTTCAATGGTTTCTGTAGCAACTTTTGATTTTTCGGCTACTTCTTGTGAAGAGAGTGGAGTAGATATTTCGGCCTTTACGTTGTGAAAAACGGTTAGCCCAAGTTCATGCCCAATCCCTGTGGGATCGATATTATACTCAGCAGGCAATATAATGGTTAAAAGTGTAATTGCTGCAAATACTAAGCTGAACATAGTGTATTTGAGCAATGCGGTATTCGTTAATGTGATAGCTTCTGGCGTAGTTTTTTGCATCGTTTTATCTCTTAAATTAGGGTAAAGTTTACTAAGTAAAATTGATTAAGTTAGCTAATTAGTTAATGAAATAACCTGTTAGTTGAAAGCCTACCAACATAAACCCTGCACTCATCAGCAAACAATTCGTGTTTGTCGCAAAGCGATTGAAGCTGCTGTGTTTACGCCAAAAATTAATCACTAAAAGAATAAAGGCCAAGGCGGTAAACTGTCCTAATTCAACCCCAACATTAAAGGCAATTAAATTAGTAATTAAGCCGTCATCAGGAAGTTGAAACTCTTGTAACTTGGTTGCTAAACCAAAACCGTGAAAAAGGCCAAAAATCAGTACCGCAAGCTTTGCATTGGGTGATTTACCAAAGAGTCGATTAAAGCCACCTAAATTATCAAAGCCCTTATAAACCACTGATAACCCAATAATGGCATCGATTAAATAAGCATTAACTTGTATGTCACTGATCACGCCAAACAATAAGGTTAAGCTGTGTCCTAGCGTAAACATACTGACATACAATAAAACATCTCGACTTCTATATAAAAAGAACAGCACACCTACTAAGAACAATAAATGATCGTACCCCGTCACCATATGCTTAGCACCGATATACAAAAATGGGATGATTTGAACGCCAGTGTTTTGTAGTAAAAATGCTCGTGTGCTTTCATCGACACTATGAGCAAAGGCTTCAATCGGTAACCATATGGCAAGTAAAGCGATAAAACTCAACAAGCCATATCGCTGTATAATATTAAACATTAAAGGTTTCCTTTGAATGAGCTGTTTTAGTGGAGGTTTCTTCGCGATGTAGTAAACGATATAAAGCTGGAAGAACGAATAGCGTCAATATAGTTGAGGAGATCACCCCTCCGATCACCACAGTTGCTAGTGGGCGTTGAACCTCAGAGCCTATGCCTGTATTAAGCGCCATAGGCACAAAACCTAATGAGGCAACAAGCGCTGTTGTTAGCACAGGTCGAAGTCTTGTCAATGCACCTTCGATAATAGCTGTATCTAAAGCAGCTCCTTCGCGTCTGAGTTCTCGTATAAACGAAACCATAACCAGGCCATTTAAAATAGCGATGCCTGATAAAGCAATAAAGCCAACAGCGGCTGATATTGAAAAAGGAATATCTCTCAACAGTAAAGCAAAAATCCCCCCTGTTAAGGCTAATGGAACACCAGTGAAAATAATCATGGAATCTTTAAATGAGCCTAAAGCCAAGAAAAGAAGACCAATAATCATCACCAACGTAATAGGAACCACGATAGATAGGCGTTCTGATGCTGATTGTAATTTTTGGTAGGTGCCGCCATATTCAATCCAGTAACCCGCAGGTATTTCAACAGACTCATTAATTGAAGCTTGAATATCCTTAACAAATGACCCTAAATCTCTCCCTCGAACGTTAGCGGTAACAAACACTCTACGTTTTCCATTTTCTCTATTGACTTGGTTTGCACCTTCAACCAATACCAATTCAGCTACCTCCTGTAATGGAACATAACTGTTATCGAACATCTGTATTGGTAAGTAAGCCAATGCATCAACATCGGTTCTTAGCGCTTCGGGAAGACGTACTACTATGTCTGCACGTTGGTCACCTTGATAGAACTTACCCGCAACCGTACCGCCTAACGCTGTGGAAAGTTGATCTTGTAGTTGCTTCACGCTTATTCCATATTTTGCTAGCTGGGCAAGTTTGGGATTAATCGTCATTATAGGTAAACCAGTCGTTCTCTCTACTTGAATATCAGCAATCCCCTCAACATTAATAATAGCTGTGTTTATGCTCTTTCCTAACGCTGCTAAAGTCTCAAAGTCATCGCCAAACACTTTGATAGCCAGCTCTGCACGAACCCCTGATAACAACTCATTAAAGCGCATTTGTATTGGTTGTAAGAATTCATATCGATTACCCGGTATAGGCTCTACTACGGCTGCTAATTCCTCAACAAATTGTGCTTTAGGTTTATTAGGATTTGGCCATTCACTGCGTGGTTTTAAAATAATAAAATTATCGGCAACACTCGGTGGTACTGCATCTGTTGCAACATCGGCTGTGCCTATTTTTGCAAAGACACGTTCAACTTCTGGCATTTGATTGATTTTTTCTTCTAAGACTTTTTGTAACGCGACAGCTTGCGATAATGACGTGCCTGGAATACGCAAGGCATGCATGGCGATATCACCTTCATCCAGGTTTGGCACAAATTCGCTACCAAGTTTATTGGCAGAAAATCCTGCTAAGCCGACAAGTCCAACAGCGAAAACCACAACAAACCAGCGAACTTTAAGCGCAAACGTTAAAGAGGGACGATAAAGCGCTAATGACGATTTTATAATAATATTTTCTTTTTCTTTAACAGGACCTTTGAACAAAATAGCAATAGCTGCCGGAACAAAAGTTACTGATAAAAACATTGCACAACACAAGGCTATAACAACGGTTATTGCCATAGGGTGAAACATTTTACCTTCGACACCCGTTAGGGCAAAAATAGGTAAATATACGGCAGTTATAATAAATACGCCAAATAATGCCGGGCGGATGACTTCTTTAGTTGCTTCATAGACTAGTGCTAATCGCTCATTAACTGGCATGGTACGACCATTAGCAGAAGCTGAGCTGAGCTTTCTTAGACAATTCTCAACGATGATAATCGCACCATCAACAAGTAGTCCAAAATCTAACGCCCCTAAACTCATTAGATTGGCACTTACGCCTACTTGTACCATGCCCGTTACGGTCATTAACATCGCAAATGGGATAACCGCAGCAGTAAGCAATGCAGCTCTCATATTGCCTAACAATAAAAACAACACGACAATAACTAATAACGCCCCTTCAAAGAGGTTCATTTTTACTGTATCGAGTGTCTTTTCAACTAAGGTAGTACGGTCATACACTGCGGTAACGGTAATACCTGAGGGTAAACTCGCTTTAACTTCGTCTAACTTTATACCAACCGCTTTAGCAACATTTCGACTGTTTTCACCAATAAGCATGAAAACGGTACTCATCACAACTTCTCTACCATTTTGGGTTGCTGCACCTGTTCTTAACTCTTTTCCTTCTTGTACTTTAGCGACATCAGAAATTCGAATTACACTGCCTTCAGTCGTCCGAACAGGAATATTAGCGATAGCATTTAAACTTTCTACCTGTCCGGGAATACGTAATAACCATTGAGCACCATTTTTTTCTATAAACCCAGCGCCCTTATTATCATTATTATTTTCGATCGCTTGAATAATATCTTGCTGATTAAGGCCAAATTCCAGTAGCTTTTTAGGCTCAAAGGCAACAAGTATTTCACGTTTAAAACCACCAATAGGGTTAACTTCAACCACACCATCGACTTGCATTAACTGAGGGCGAATAATCCAATCATGAACCGTTCTTAAATCTGTAGCTGTTATTAACTTCCCTTCATCATTACGTGCATTAGGCTCAGCATCCACGGTAAACATGAATATTTCACCTAGCCCGGTTGCTATAGGTCCAAGTTCAGGCTCTACTCCAAAAGGTAAATCTGATTTTGCTGAGACTAAGCGCTCATTCACTAATTGTCTGGCAAAGTAAATATCAGTATCATCACTAAAAATGGCGGTTACTTGCGATAAGCCATAACGTGAAACAGAGCGTGTACTCACTAAATTGGGTATGCCTGCCAATGCGGTTTCTAATGGGTAAGTAACCCGTTGTTCCACTTCAAGCGGTGTATATCCTGGGGCTTCTGTGTTGATCATTACCTGAATGTTGGTGATATCAGGGACGGCATCGATCGGCAGCTTGGTAAAATTCCAAAGACCAAGTCCTGCGAAGGCGAGTACCGCCAACATAATAATTGAATTTCTACGAATAGAAAATCTGAGTAAATATTCGAGCATTATTTTTTCCTTTAAGGAGTAAGCCTTTAAAAGTAAGTCTTTTAGCCGTAAACTTTTTTACTAACCATTGTAATTAAAAGTGAACCCCTTAGTGATCATGTGATGCGCCAGATTTTTCAACATCGGCTTTGAGGATATAACTATTCTCAGTGACATATTCAGTGCCTACGGATATACCGCCTAACACTTCAATTTCATCACCCACTATGCGGCCTAATTCAAGCATTCTTACTTCATATTCATTGCCAACCTTGGCATAAACCACGGTAAAATCACGAAAGCTCTGCAATGCGTTACGCTTTACCGCCATCTCTACGTCAAATGAGCCAATTTCAATTCTTGCACTTACAAAAGAGCCTTCAGATAATAAGGAATCACTATTGTTTACTAAGACACGAAATAGCTTCGCCTGATCATTCCTAACTTTTAATACTCGGCTATCAACTTTACTTGTGTACTTTTTTTTAACACCATTAATGTTAAGCGTTGTTTTTGCGCCAATATTAACTTTGGCTAAATCCAAAGGAAAAACAGCTAGCTCAGCAACTAAGGTTTCATCATTAGTCACCGTAAGTAATATTCGGCCTTTAGATTGCTCACCAGAAGTAACGTTAACCGCACTCACAATGCCTTTTTGAGCTGATGTCACCTGATAAGATTGCAAACTTTCATTACTTTCCAGAGTGAGTAGCAATTGACCTTTCTTAATTACATCACCTAGCTTGACGTGAACTTTTTTAACCAGTCCATCGAATCGAGCATAAACATTACTGGTAGCATCGGCTGGTAACGTTAACTTTCCAAACACTTCAATGCTTTCATGGAATGTTGATGGCCCGACAACTTCAGTACTAATTTCCATTGCCTCTGCAATTTTGTCATCAATACTTGTTCGTCCTTCAAAATTGTCATATTGCCAACTGTAAGTTTTTCCCTGATATTTAGCCGTTAGAGAGACAATAAATGAGTGAGGTTCGTAGATAACCATATCACCACGAAGATACTGGCCTTCTTGAAAAAAATTAATGTCATCGACACCATCACCTAATCGGGTCAATTTTACATTTAGCTCTACTTTCGCAGGGTCGATAGCTTTTCCATTCTCAGTTGCCCACACACGAAACTCAGGTGGCACTCCCGTTTCAAAAATGGATAGTTCAATGGCAAAATTATCTTTTTTCAACAGTCGTCCACGATTCGGCCCTTTCTCTGGCTCGGCTTCTTCTACCTTTTGCTCTGAAACGGCAAGGCTAGAGAAACTTGTACTTAAGCTAACAAAGCACAGTGTGCTTATTAGAGTTAATATTTTAAATGTTGATTTCATGATTATTTCTCGTTATTTTTTTCAATAGAATGAGCGTTAAAAGGTGTATTAGCGTTTTTATTAATGGCAAATAGGGACGTACCCGTTAATCGCTCTATTTCAATATTGTTTAAATGTGCATTTTGATAAGCAGCAATCAAGTCTGACTGCGCATCTAATAATTCTTTTTGAGTATTCGTCCACTCGGTATAGCTATATCGGCCAATTTTGTAAGCTTTTTCAGCTTCAACAAAAGCTTGTTCAAGCACAGGTATAAGGTTTTTAGTCATAGTATGAATGACATGTTGGCTGTGTTTCATTTGTTCAATAAGCACATACAACTGTGTATTCAATTGATGAACCAGTGCTTGTGACGCTGTTTCTAATTCAGTTTTAGACGCGTGTAACGCATTTATTTTCCCTTGATTTTGATTGCTATCACCAAAAGGAATTGAAATTCCAGCGACTAAACCAAAATCATCGGTTGATTCGTAACGTCTTAATCCCGTTGTAAATTTCCATAGTGGTTTAGTTTCAATACGAGCAAGTTCAATCTCAGACTGGACAATTCGCTGTTTTGTAGCGAAAAGACTGACCGAAGGCAGTTGTTTTAGATGAGTAAATAGTGAATCAACATCGCTGCTATTGGTTAAAGGTAAGTGGGGTAAGGATAATAATGACCCAATGATGTTAGTTTCTTTATGTTGCTCGCTTTGCCCCTGTCCTTGCCACTGGGCCAATAACTGATATTTACTGGCATCTACTTCATGAGTTAAGTCTTCAACAACTAATTCTCGTTTAGCGACTTCAGCTTGTGATTTTAGTTTATCAACTAAAGAAGACTTTCCTGCATTTACACGTTTAGTCACTGCTTCAAATGAGTCAACCGCTTGCTTTAAGCTCATTTTTGACAGTTTTAATCGCTCTTCGTTGACCAACACTTGGATGAAATATTTTGCTGTTTGTGCGGCTAAATCTAGTGCTTTAATTTCTCGCGTAAATGCAACGGTTGATCCCTGAATCTTAGCATTTTCCACTCTATTTTTTACTAGAGCGTTATCTAAAATCCATGAGATCGATAGTGTGGATTGAGCACCTTTAAAGCCACTATGATCACCCGTACCCATTGCATCCTCAATGGTAAGTCCAACTTCTGGTCTAACCTGAATACCGGCTTGTTGCGCATACCCTTTATATATTTCAGCTTGATTAGCAAATACTTTCAGCTCTGGGTGCATACTCATGGTTTTAGATATTGCGGTAGATAAATCAATCGATTTCAGAGTGCTGCCTTCTGAGTATGCATAACCTGAGTATGTATAAGCTGAGAGTGTTGAAGTGATTATCAGTACCACAGTGCTAAATTTTAAATAACGCCTTGATAAAAACCGATTAACGGTCGGTTTTTTATTTGTGAACGATTGAGTAAATAGTTTCATTATTATTACCTTGGATTAAGCCTTAAATTATTATTTTAATGATCGAATAGCGTTTCAATAGCGTGATGGAGGCTATCTACTGATGTCATTGATATGACGGCTAATAGTATTATTGTGAGTAAAACCACTTTCATTGGAAAAGGTTTGAGTTGAGTATCATTAAGCAATGCTAATACTCTTTGTTCAATAGATTGACGACAAAAGTGAACAAGTAATGCACTTTTGAACTCTTCATGTATGGAATATTTAGCCGCTAACTTGGTAAACCTCACTAATGTACCAGCAACATTGTGCGCCTGTTGTTGAGTTTTTACGAAGAAAGAATCAGCCGCTTGCTCCATGGTAATTGCCATCATCGATTTCAATATTTTCTTAACATTAGGTGAAAAATAAGAAGACAATAATGAAAATACCCATTTTTTCAGCGGGTCAGCATAGTGTAAATGAGCAAGTTCATGTTGAATGATTATTTCAATGTCATCTGAATCTAGTTGCTCCATTAAGCCTGTAGATATAAAGCACGATGGTTTGAGTAATCCCCCTGTGAATGCTGTCGGGATCGATGATTCTATTATAAAGACGTTCTCACTCTTCTTTATCGCTAAAGTACGCAACACACTTATCTGAGAGTAATTTTTGTAAGCTATAACTAGGCTTCGAACAGCAACGGTGAGACTGAAGCCGATGAAGAGAATTAAACTAATACTATGCCAGCTTAAAAAATAATAAATATTAGGATGATGCCAGTGAGCTAATTCAGTTAGCCAAACAAACATTGCCCCTGATTGAAAAAGAGGGCTAAATAACAGCGTTACAGATAACGCAATAATCCAAGGTGAAAGCACACACAACCAGAGTAACGATTTACGGGTAGACACTGTATAACTTTGAATTTTATTTTTTACCGACCAAAAAGCAAGCGAAATAAAGCCATTTGCAACGATAAAAGCTAATACGGCAATCGTGAGTAAATTAAATACTAACGCCCAATGACCATAAATCATTTTTCGACCTTTGTTTTTAATTTTATCCGCTGTTGCTCAATCATAGCTTCCAGTTTATCTAACTGCTCCTCATCGAGATCAGATGAAATTGAAGAAAAAGCCGCGACAACGCTATTTTCATCTTTAACAACAAAATCATGAGTAACACTTTTAATTAATTGCCCTATTAATTCTTGGCGAGCAACTTTAGGAAAATATTGATATGCGTGGCCGTTCTTTACCCGACTTAACAGATCTTTTTTAAATAAACGTTCTAACGTGCTTTGAATAGTATTAAGAGAGCCCCCTCGATTTTTTTCGAAATAGCTATGTACCTGCTTGGCATCAGCAGGCTGGCTTTTCCATAAATATTCTAGAACTTGCTTTTCTAATTCACCGAGTAACATAATATTTATCACCATCTTTAAAGTGTGAGAATAGTGCCACACAAAAAACCGAGAGACAATCGGTTTTTAAGTATCTCCTAAATCTGAATGGAATATTTAAAGTTAATTGAAATTGCTGAAAGATAAAAATTTCAATTAACTTTTATCTTTAATAATAAATTTCATCAAAATATTAATGATTTTTATTACGCCTCTAATGCTCAGATGAGTTTTTAAATCGAATTAACAAAAGGTCGTATCCTAGAGGATCTTTTTGGTGCTGATTTAGGCTGTTAGAAAAGGTTTCGTTTGTTGCTTAATTAGCGTTAAGAGATTGAATACCACTGTCCGCTTGAGCTTAAAGCGGACGTTAATAATAACGGTGGTGTAACTTCCGCGATGCGCACATAGTTAACCATAAACTTAATTACTGCGTTCAACATTAATCATTTCATTATTCACATACTGAAGTAATGGTTCAAGGTCTTGAGGCGAAGATTGAGCCAGGAGTATTTATCTTCTTCAGTAATAAATACGGGCATTCGTTTTTGTATTGAAAGGCGTATTAAACAGCTCACTCACTATAGGTGAAATTGCTTTGTTTACGCTAAATCGACCACACATATTAACCTCAACAGTTTATCTTAGGTATTTCTGACCAGTTACTCGTAGAGCGAGGTGATAAGAAGTTTCGTCTCATTGCCCACTTTTCGTTTTTTTCAGCGACAGCGACTTCAACTGCGCCTCTACCATAGCGATGATTTATTTGGTCATAACATTTCATTAAAGGCGGGTTATTCACACTAAGACTAAACATATCTTGTTGCTGAAATTGACTATTCTCTAGTTCAACGCCACCTACTCCGCAGCGATAAAAGCTAACACCTTTACTATAAATACTATCAAATACGTAAGAAATAGCACCTACTAGCTTTAAGGTATTATCAGTCGCAATGGGGAATTCATAAATAACAGATTTTTTATAGTAACTGTCATCATGTGGCGAGCTTGATGCAAAAATAACTAATCGTTTAATCAAAGAGCCTTGTCTTCTAACTTTTGCCCCAATAAGACTGGCGTGACTTGATAGTGCAGCTTTAAGCGCACGAGGGTCAGTTACTCGCTGACCAAAGCTACGTGTAGAAAATATCTGCTGTTTGTCTTGCCCTATTTCATCCCAATTTAAGCACTGCATGCCATTCAGTTCATTTACAGTTCGCTCAACGACGACACCGAACTGACTTCGCATTGCTTTAGGTGATTGATTAGCTAAATCCCATCCATTTTTAAGCCCTAATATACTTAGTCGTTTGCCCAGCTTATTGCCAATACCCCACACTTCGGTCAGTGACATTCTAGAGAGGATTTCTTTACGAGAGGCTATATCATCTATCACAGCGACACCATCAAAACCTGATAACTTCTTCGATGCATGGTTCGCGGCTTTGGCTAATGTTAAGGTCGCGCCGAAGCCTACACCAACGGGTAAACGTGTTTCTCGCCACACCGCCTTGCGTATTACATGGCCGTATTCGTGCCAGTTATCAACACAGCTAAAGTTTTTGAAATGTAAGAACGATTCATCAATAGAATAGACATAATGGTTATCTGAGTAACGCGCAATAACATTCATCATTCTTTCACTTAGGTCTGCATACAGTTCATAGTTTGAAGAACGAACAACGACACCGTGCTTTGCTAGAAAAGACTTAACCTTAAAATAAGGGACAAATTTAGGTACACCTAGCTGCCTAGCGATAGGACAGACAGCACAGATACAGCCGTCGTTATTCGTTAAAACGACAACAGGTTTATGCCTAATGCTTGGGTCAAAAACCTTCTCTGCACGTGCATAGAAAGAAACAGCATCAACTAACCCAAACATGACAGCAGTACGGGGAGTTTTTTGTGCAACCTGAAGGATACATTTACTACTCCTTCTATTTGAAAGTCATCGCTTTCGCTTATTTTAATGGGCTTGTGTGCGTCAGAGGCAGATAACAACAATGCATTATCAGTATCAATTATTTTACACACAAAGCAGCCATTAAAATTTGCTACAATTACAGAGCCATTACTAATATGCTCCACCCTATCAACAACAAGCACATCGCCATTAAAAATTCCTCTGCCTTCCATTGACCGTCCATTAGCGAGACCAAAGAAAGTCGCATTAGGGTGCTGAAGAAGTAACTCCTCTAATGAGAGATTTAGTTCTCGATATTCTGCTGCGGGTGATTCAAAGCCGGATATGCCTGCTTCAATATAAACGGGTATTACTTTCATAAAAAAACCAATCATACTGTACATAAATACAGTATAGTTGGTTTTGGGTATATTATGAAGTGCGAACATCAGTTAGGTATAACTAAAACCAATAGCGTATAAAGTATGGTAATGAATTGAACTTAATGCTTTGATGCTAAATACTATTAAGGTAAATTGAGTATTACTAGGTTGGTCTTAGTCACTGTGGGTTTTCAATGTGACCTTCTATGAACTTCTTGACAACGTCGCCAGTTCTCCACAACTGAAAAGGCTTAAAAGCCAAAGATATATTCCTAAAGTTACTACTAAACCAAACATTTATTCGGTACTTATTACATGACATTCAAAAGTTTATTATTCCCTTGTGTACTGCTCAACCTTAAATACATTAAATACATAGCCACCCATTTTTAAAGTAACAACATAACCCCTTTCTATTTTAGTTGCGATCACCTTTTATCATTTTCACAACGAGAAAATTCAACAGGATGATTTAACCAATTAGCACTCGATGGCCATTTCATCAGTAATATGGTCGATTTAACACAGCAGAAAAGCTTGATATCAATCAAGCCTAAAGTGACGTTATGGGATTTAAAAGTTAGCGTTTAGGCACAAAACCAGCGCTGGCAGTTTGCTGCGCCTTGTCGTCGCTTTCGCTCTAGATGCTCACAATATTCCGTTAAAGCAGGTAAAGCCCCGACAGCACCTTTAAATAATGAACCAAACTCTGTGGTGATTTTTAACCAGTTCTCCCCAGGAATGTTTAGTCTATTAAGAATAGCTTGGCTGCTTGAACTAATGGCACCACGCTTATCCTCTCGAATAATTCGCCCGGTATCTTCAACCAGCGCTATGTAGTCTTTTACACTGAACATTAAACCATTAGGCATGTTTACACACTCATTTCCCACAAAAGGCAATAATCCTGCTGGTTGTTGACCTTTTATCGCTGACTTTATTCGCCGTTGAATGCTGGTGTAATCTGACGTTTCTGGTGTGGTGGCCATTTTGGCGCGGATAGGATTCAAGTCGACATAAGCCATACAGCTCAGAACCGCCGCTTCGTCGAGTAACGCTTGGGATTTAAACCGCCCTTCCCAAAATCTGCCAGTGCACTTATCTTCTTTGTTGGCCATTCGAGCTATTGGCTCACTGAGCGAGCGCATAAACCAACTAATATCGACCAAGCGTTGTCGGTATTGCGTTATACAGTCATTCACTGTTTTACGTTCAAATTCGTTTAGGTCTTCACCTTTAACAAACTTCTGCGTCAGTAATGTCCCTTTAAAGCCTTTGTGCCATTGCATAATCACGTCTTTATCTGACCAGTGTTTCACTTTATCTGCATCGACTTTAACGACTACATGCAGATGATTGCTCATGACTGCGTAGGCACATATATCAATGGCAAAGATGGTGGCAAGTTCAAGAATACGGGAATCAACCCATTCCCGCCGATGTTCAAAATTCTCACCTGTTGAATTATCGATACCACACAGAAAGGCTTTACGCACCACACACGAACAACAGTGATAATAAGGTGTGACATCTAAACTAACAATGGTTTGTCTTGGTCTGGCCATCTTTAATTACCATTTTAAAAGGGTAATTAAAGCGTAGCTAAGTGTACGTTATTTAGCCAAAAAGTTGGGTGGC
Organism: Colwellia sp. MB3u-8; assembly: GCF_014076985.1. Lineage (NCBI taxonomy): Bacteria > Pseudomonadati > Pseudomonadota > Gammaproteobacteria > Alteromonadales > Colwelliaceae > Colwellia > Colwellia sp. MB3u-8. The sequence continues at coordinate 291,405 of NZ_JACGVA010000059.1, read as the reverse complement.
CATGTTATTTTCTATGTTATTTTCTTTAATTCCGCGTGGGCAATTCGTACAATTTCCTGAGCGATACTCTCAGGTGCCAGAATAAAATCGATACATCCACTGGCGATGGCACTCTCAGGCATATCAGGCTGCCCGGCAGTGTCGGGTTTCTGCGCGATGGTAATGCCGCCTTCATCTTTAATGCTGCAAAGCGCTGCTGCCCCGTCACCATCATAGCCCGAGACAATAACAGCGATCAGTTTACCGTCCCAGTGCCCGACCATTGAACACATAAAAACCGTAATCACGTCGGGCCATCCCTTGGGCTTTGAGATAGGTTTCAGGCGGAACTCTCTGTTTAGAACATGCAAATCTCGATTTTCAGGAATGATGTACACATGGTTAGGCTCGAGATCTAATCTTTCTGTGATCAGCTCAACCGGCATCTCCGTGTACGTCGGGAGGATCTCGTGGAGCATGGTAGATACTGTTCTGAGGTGATTAACGATGACAATGGCAACCCCCATTTCAGCCGGAATATTCTTTAGTAAGCGGATGTAAGCATCGAGCCCGCCAGCCGATCCTCCGACGCAAACTACAGGAAAGTCTTTTGATCTTTTCTTTGCATTCATTCTGTGTTGCCCCATATCCAGTTTCATACTTCTGGCAAATCCTCGCCGTTTTTATCAATATATACCAAAGCCATTGGCGTTGTAGCCAGGCGACCAAGGAACTCAGCCCCATGAGCTTAAATGTACTCAGTGATTGAGGTGAGTGAGATCAGCCAACAACGCTGCAGCGTCAAGGGAGACGGGTATATGTTCTGTGTTCAATAAGTTTTTCCTCCAGCATTAGTTTCAGTTTAGCCGCCTTATCACTCAATTGTGGCAGACTATTTATTAAATCTATTACCAGGTAAACCGATCAAGGTCGTTAAGTACTATTACTATTTATATAGTAAAAAAACTAAAATAAATAACAATTTTTTTATGTGCTTTATCACATTTCTTTGTGTTATTGCACCCCATCTTACACTCTCTAGTTATTTTAACCTTTATTAAAACACTGTATAACACCTGCATAAATAATAAAAGAGTGCTCTCAATTGTCTGAAAGCTTTGCCCACTGAACTTATCTTCGCCATATAAAAAAGCACGGCGAACACAACGTGAAATACAATGAAAAATTTTTAGGGAATAAATTGGAACAGCTTCAGCTAGCTTCGAAGAAGTGAATAACAGGGATGTTATTCATAAAGTAAGGCGGTATCAACCAAGAAAACCTGTGTTGCACAAGATTGTCTCACAATAAGCTCCTAATCATCCAAAACAGTGCCTGAATAAAATAGAGAAGCGGATTAAAATTTAGTTAATTAGATGGGTATCCAGCTATTTCCATGGTAAATGTGCTGAACAAATACATGAACAAATACATAGCGAACAAATACATAGCCACCCATTTTTAAAGTAACAACATAACCCCTTTCTATTTTAGTTGCGATCACCTTTTATCATTTTCACAACGAGAAAATTCAACAGGATGATTTAACCAATTAGCACTCGATGGCCATTTCATCAGTAATATGGTCGATTTAACACAGCAGAAAAGCTTGATATCAATCAAGCCTAAAGTGACGTTATGGGATTTAAAAGTTAGCGTTTAGGCACAAAACCAGCGCTGGCAGTTTGCTGCGCCTTGTCGTCGCTTTCGCTCTAGATGCTCACAATATTCCGTTAAAGCAGGTAAAGCCCCGACAGCACCTTTAAATAATGAACCAAACTCTGTGGTGATTTTTAACCAGTTCTCCCCAGGAATGTTTAGTCTATTAAGAATAGCTTGGCTGCTTGAACTAATGGCACCACGCTTATCCTCTCGAATAATTCGCCCGGTATCTTCAACCAGCGCTATGTAGTCTTTTACACTGAACATTAAACCATTAGGCATGTTTACACACTCATTTCCCACAAAAGGCAATAATCCTGCTGGTTGTTGACCTTTTATCGCTGACTTTATTCGCCGTTGAATGCTGGTGTAATCTGACGTTTCTGGTGTGGTGGCCATTTTGGCGCGGATAGGATTCAAGTCGACATAAGCCATACAGCTCAGAACCGCCGCTTCGTCGAGTAACGCTTGGGATTTAAACCGCCCTTCCCAAAATCTGCCAGTGCACTTATCTTCTTTGTTGGCCATTCGAGCTATTGGCTCACTGAGCGAGCGCATAAACCAACTAATATCGACCAAGCGTTGTCGGTATTGCGTTATACAGTCATTCACTGTTTTACGTTCAAATTCGTTTAGGTCTTCACCTTTAACAAACTTCTGCGTCAGTAATGTCCCTTTAAAGCCTTTGTGCCATTGCATAATCACGTCTTTATCTGACCAGTGTTTCACTTTATCTGCATCGACTTTAACGACTACATGCAGATGATTGCTCATAACTGCGTAGGCACATATATCAATGGCAAAGATGGTGGCAAGTTCAAGAATACGGGAATCAACCCATTCCCGCCGATGTTTAAAATTCTCACCTGTTGAATTATCGATACCACACAGAAAGGCTTTACGCACCACACGCGAACAACAGTGATAATAAGGTGTGACATCTAAACTAACAATGGTTTGTCTTGGTCTGGCCATCTTCAATTACCATTTTGAAAGGGTAATTGAAGCGTAGCTGAGTGTACGTTATTTAGCCAAAAAGTTGGGTGGCCATGTTATTTTTTATAGCTATGTGACTAATGATTTACTTTACTTTCCTTAAATTTTCACCATTTTTAACATGTTACTTATGGTAATCAAAAAATATTTCTTATCATGCAAGTTAACGATTACTATTAAAGAAAGTCTATTTGTCAGGCACAAAAAAGGTGAGCATTAAGCTCACCTTTTTAAACAAAATCGAGTCACAAACTTAATTGTCCTCACAAACTACCAAAATTAAGTCACATACTTAATTAGAACACGACACAACTGTCATGCTCTAATTAAGTTTGTGACTTGGCTCTTAAAAATAGAGGGCTGTAGCTTACAAAAAGTTTAATTAAGTTTGTGACAAAGAACAAATCTAATACATTTTTACCAATTTGAAATTGAATAAAGTTTGTGACTAAATTAAGACTCTGTTCGATAAAAACTTCTCAACAAAGATCCTGCCTTTTCCAAAGGTAATGCGTTAATTTCCTTATTAAGCATTATACCGACTGTACATAGTTTCTCTGGTTCTTCGTGATATTTAGTTGGATTACTAAGAACGTCCCCATATGAACTATCTACCGCTATCATTTTTTCAACAACACCAGTAATGATCGTAGTTTGCTCTTCTTTATCTACAATATAATTAGAAGACGATAGTGATTTAATTAATGAGTTAAAAGCAATGGTCTCTTGGTCACTTACTTCTGAAGGTATTAAACTAGATATATTATTGGCAATATTCGCATCGAACACTTCTGGATATGTATAAGCAGCACATTTAGCAGGGTAATCATTCTTCAAATACTCCATCTGTAAAATTTGAGATGCCATATATTGAATAACTTCTTCATCCCCACCCAACTGCATATAGTGATTTAGCCTTTCAATATAAAGGTATTGGTTAACACTAGTCGTTAGAGTATTTAATGGTGTTCCATCTTTTATTGCTGAAACCATCTTTTCTCTTACAACGTTGTACCCTTCTTTATCAAATTGGTTAAGGCTTTTATAAACTTCATGCTTTTGTAATTCTTGATCGATTGTTGTTGGGTTTTGCCAATCACTAACTCCACTATGAGCATAGTTTCCCGAATCTACCACTTTATCAATAACTCCAGCTTTTTTAAGCTCATCATTTGATGGATTCCAAACATCCTCGGAACTAATTTTCGATACTTTTTTAACAAACCAAGATGGTACATTGGCTTCTTCAAGTTGAGAAAGTAAAGGCTTATTCAATTCTTCAACTTCACTACCTGAAACACTTCCAAATGAAGCGCTATGAAAACCCAATTTGGCAGAATCTCCTAATAACTTCTCTTTTCCAGCTAGAAAGACAATGGGGCAAGCAGATAAACACTGTGTCTTACTATAAGTTATCAACTTATTCTTCTTAACTAATAAAGCCAGCTTTTTAGCTTCCGCTATACGTCCCCCCATGCTATTTAAATGAATTACTTTAATCGATGGGTTATCAATTAATACTTGAGACAAGTGGTTAGATGTACCAAATTCAATTCCTCCTTGAAGCTCAACTTCGGTGCCTTGGTTCATTACCCGGATAGATAATGGAGGCAACTTTGATTCTCCAACTATTAGTTTGCCACTCTCTAAAATGAAAGGAACCCCAGTCTGATTCATATCAAAACAATAGCGGCCAATACCAATCAGAACCATCATTTTAGCTATCATTGCCCAGCCAGAGGAGCCGCCTCTAGAGGTGTGTTTATCAGCAGAACGATAAAGCCCCGTCAATTGCCAGACAGATACACCAGTTATTACCACATAAAATGTAATAATAAGCAGTCCTCTCAATGTGGAAGATGCTTCACTATCAGCCAAGTATTGAAATAATGGTGGAGTAATAAATAAGAATGCTATGCCAATAGCGAACACATTGACCCAATAACTAAGATCTAATGGTAAAAGTCCTTGCCAATGTAACTTAAACCAATTTCCATCAGGCGCTTGGTATTCCTTTTCATTTATATATTCAGCAGGTTTATTCTCAAGGAACTCATTGTCTGAATTCAAACGAGCTTCGATTTCTTCTTTTAGTTTTTTCGCTCGATCTGGGTAAGCATCTTTATCAATATAAGAATATGTGCTTTCAAGTTCAGATAAATTATAATTTTTATAGTCAGGTTCCGTTTCCAAGTTTAATCCTTTAATTAACATTCATGAGTTTGTCTTAACAAAATAATCGCTAAAACTCTACCAAGTGATGATTACAAATTCTATATGATATCGCTTTTCACTTGATTTGAGTTTGCTTGTAGCCAGTTTTTAGATTCATCCATTAGATAACCTAAGAATTTTTGTTCAGCTTTATCTCTTGGGAGATCTTCATGGCAGATTAATCTTGAACCGTCCCGACAATCCCAAACCTCTCTTAGCCAACAAAATACCTGTTCAAGTTTAAGATTACTACCTAAATATTTGCCGTCAGGTAGTTCCGTATCTATCTCATGATGAACATCCCAATAAATGAAGTTCACACCTTCCATCAGATCGATAGAGTTAAAAACTATCTTTTCTCTAAACAAGCCACTAGCAACTTTAGCAATTGAGTTAAATTGCTATAGAAGAAACTCTATATATCAGATACAAAAAAGGTGAGCATTAAGCTCACCTTTTAATTAATTCTGAGTCACAAACTTAATTGTACTCACAAACTACCAATATTAAGTCACATACTTAATTAGAACGCGACAATCAATTAGTTAGTCCTGATAACTAGAAACTGGAGGACAACTACAAATTAAATTTCTATCGCCATAAACATCATCGATACGGTTAACCGTTGGCCAAAATTTATTTGCTGCAGCCGCAGGCACTGGGAATACTGCTTCTTGAATCGTGTAAGCACGATCCCAAGGTGAGGTAATGTCCGCTAGTGTATGTGGTGCGTTGTGTAATGGGTTGTCTTCACTTGTCCACTCGCCTGAGGTAACTTTACGCACTTCGCCGTGAATAGAAATCATAGCTTCAATAAAGCGATCAAGTTCAACTTTTGACTCAGATTCAGTTGGTTCAATCATAAACGTACCCGCTACTGGGAACGACATGGTTGGCGCATGAAAACCGTAATCTATTAAGCGTTTAGCGATATCGACTTCAGTAACACCTGATTCTGCCTTAAGTGGGCGTAAATCAATGATACATTCGTGGGCAACACGGCCATTTTTCCCTGCATATAACAGTGGGAAGTGTGGGCTAAGTTTTGTTGCTACGTAGTTAGCATTAGTAATCGCGTATTTAGTGGCATCGGTAACACCTTTTTTACCCAGTAAGGCACAGTAAAGATATGAGATACATAAAATACCGGCACTACCATAAGGTGCTGCTGATACCGCGCCGTTACCTTTAGTTTCTTCATCAACATTAATTAATGCATGGTCAGGTAAAAATGGGGCTAAGTGCGCTTTAACGCCGATAGGACCCATACCTGGACCGCCACCACCGTGTGGAATAGAAAAGGTTTTATGTAAGTTTAAGTGTGAAACGTCAGCACCGATGAAACCCGGTGATGTTAAACCCACTTGGGCATTCATGTTTGCGCCATCAAGGTAAACTTGACCGCCGTGATCATGCACTATGTTACAAATTTCTGCAATTGTGGTTTCATATACACCGTGCGTAGACGGGTAAGTGATCATGATACAAGACAGGCTGTCAGCTAACTCACTTGCTTTCGCTTTTAAGTCGGCCATATCAACGTTACCGGCTTTATCACAAGCAACCACTACCACTTTCATACCAACCATTTGCGCTGACGCAGGGTTAGTACCATGTGCTGAAGATGGAATTAAACAAATGTTACGATGCGCATCACCACGGCTTTCGTGGTACTTGTGAATCGCAATTAAGCCAGCATATTCACCTTGTGCGCCGGAGTTAGGTTGCATTGACATTTTGTCGTAGCCGGTTAACTCAACTAACCATTTGGCTAGTTCGTCAATCATGTGCTTATAACCTTGCGCTTGGTCAACAGGGGCAAAAGGATGCATGTTGGCAAATTCAGGCCATGATACTGGGATCATTTGCGCTGTCGCATTTAATTTCATGGTACAAGAGCCCAATGAAATCATGGAATGATTTAAGGCTAAATCTTTGTTTTCTAATTTTTTGATGTAACGTAGCATCTCAGTTTCACTGTGATACGAGTTAAATACTGGGTGCGTTAGAATCGCTGATTCACGTTGTAAGGCCGCTGGAATTGACGACTGCCCTGCAGCGATAATTTGCTGATCAAGTACTGCTACGTCTAGGCCGTGATCTGCACCTAATAAAATATCAAACAAGGTTTGCACGTTTTCACGAGTTGTAGTTTCATCTAATGAAATACTGATTTGACCGTCAACATCAGTGCGGAAGTTAGCGCCATTCGCTAATGCACGGGTAACAATTTCATCTTTATTGCTGACATTAAAGGTTAAAGTGTCAAAGTAGTGCTGATGAAGTGCTGGCAAGCCATTTGTTGCCGTACCTAAAGATAAAATATCCGCAAAACGGTGAATACGTTGTGCGATAGTTTTTAAACCTTTAGGACCATGGTAAACCGCGTAAAACGCCGCCATGTTCGCTAATAATACTTGTGCAGTACAAATATTTGAGTTGGCTTTTTCGCGGCGAATGTGTTGCTCGCGTGTTTGCATGGCCATACGCAGTGCTGGGTTATCGCGTGTATCTTTTGATACACCAATAATACGACCTGGTAATGAACGTTTGTATTTTTCAGAGGTAGTGAAAAATGCCGCGTGTGGTCCGCCGTAACCCATGGGCACACCAAAGCGTTGAGTTGAACCAATAACGGCATCAGCACCTAACTCGCCTGGTGCTTTTAATAGCACTAAGCTCATGATGTCGGCCGCAACGGCAACAATGCCTTTTTTCTCATGTACTTTGGCAATTAAATCGCTAATGTCAGTGATTTCACCTGTGGCACTTGGGTACTGTAATAAGGCGCCAAATACGTCGTGTTCAACAACTTCTGCAGCCGGTGCTACAAGGATGTCGAAACCAAACATTTCAGCACGTTGTTTAACTAAGTCGATAGTTTGTGGATAAACGTCACTTGAGATAAAGAACAAGTTTGATTTCTTGTTTTTTGATACCCGTTTCGCTAATGCCATGGCTTCAGCTGCGGCTGTGCCTTCATCAAGTAATGACGCCGACGCTAGCTCTAAACCCGTCAGGTCGATACACATTTGTTGAAAGTTTAATAATGACTCTAAACGCCCTTGAGCAATTTCTGGTTGGTATGGCGTGTATGCCGTGTACCAGCCTGGATTTTCTAACACGTTACGTAAAATAACGTTAGGCGTTAGTGTGCCGTAGTAGCCTAAACCAATATATGTCTCGTTTACTTTGTTCAAACTTGCGACCGCTTTCAAGTCGGCTAAAGCTTGTACTTCAGTTTTGCTTTCTTCGATAGCAGGTAAATCAGCTAAACGAATATCATTAGGTACGATTTCATCGATAAGGGCATCGACAGATTCTGCACCGATATCTTTCAACATGGCTTGTGTTTGCTCATCACTTGGACCAATGTGACGTCGAATAAAATTTTGTCTTTGCTCTAATTCAGTCAAAGATAAAGAGTCATTATATTGAGTAGTCATAAAACAGCTTCACTATAAAGTTAATAATATTTAATAAAAAGAAAGCCCTGAACTATTAGATCGAGTTAAGGGCTTAAATATCGTTTTTGATAACAATCGGCTTTTAGGCACAAATAAATGGCTGCAAACTTAATCTAGTACTTAACCCTAGTACTTAAAATTGGCACTTAGGTTAAGTGTTTGAGCTCAGTAGTTACTTTAATATAAGCAACACGATTGATGTTATGAGTTGTACGAGTTTAGTCGACTAAATGATCACAAAAAATAACAGAAACAAGGTGCGTCGCAGCATAATGTGCCTAAAATTTAATCTTCGTCGATTGAGTTTGCATAACCTTCAGCATCAAGTAAGTTGTCAAACTCACTTTCATCTGCAATTTTTAATTTAAATAACCAACCGCCACCGAAGGCCTCTGAGTTAACTAACTCAGGTGAGTCTTCAAGGTTTTCATTCACTTCAATGACTTCACCGCTCATTGGTGCGTAAATGTCTGATGCAGCTTTTACCGACTCTGCTACAGCAACATCGTCGCCCGCACTTAATGTGTCGCCCACTTCAGGTAACTCAACAAATACCATGTCACCTAAAAGGTCTTGTGCGTGTTCAGTAATACCAACAGTAACAACACCGTTGCCATCGTTGCGTACCCATTCGTGTGATGTTACATATTTTAATTCTGAAGGAATGTTGCTCATTGATTTTGTCCTAATCTTTATTTTTAAATTGGATATACCAAGCAGATTAACTAATTGGTATTAACGACTATAGTATGAAGCTTGCCTGCGCTAATCATCCCATACTATAGCTTAAATTTTTAGCATTTTTTAACTAGCTTTTACGGTTCACTAATGAACCTTGACCTAGCCCTAAGTGGTTAAAAAGCTTTTTTGCCATTACGCACAAAACTTGGCTTAATCACTTGAACCTTAACTAGCTTTTTACGCATTTCAACTTCTACTGTGCTACCTAGCGCTACACTACGTGGTATACGAGCCATTGCGATACTGTAACCTAAAGTTGGAGAAAAAGTCCCTGAGGTAATAACGCCTTCGCCTGCTTCAGTAATCACTTTAAGACCCGTGCGTAATACGCCTTTTTCTTCAAGCACTAAACCAACGAGTTTAGGTTGGTCGCCTGCAGCACGTTGCGCCGCTAATACTTCACGACCGTTAAAGTTACGATCTTCAGGTTCCCAGCTAATCGTCCAGGCCATATTGGCGGCTAATGGCGAAACGCTTTCGTCCATGTCTAAACCATAAAGGTTCATACCAGCTTCTAAACGTAGAGTATCGCGAGCGCCTAAACCGCAAGGCTTAACACCCACATCAAGCAATTGTTGCCATAGGTCGGCAGCTTGGTCAGCAGGTAGGGCTATTTCATAACCGTTTTCACCTGTGTAACCTGTTGTAGCAAGAAATAAGTCGCCGGCTTGTACCGAGAAAAATGGCTTCATGCCTTCAACAGCAGCTCTTTGCTCAGCGTCTAATAATGTGGCTACTTTGGCTTTAGCTTGTGGGCCTTGCACGGCGATCATGGCAAATTCTGGACGTTCTGTTATTGCTACGTCAAATGCTGATGCTTGCTCGTTGATCCAAGCTAAGTCTTTTACGCGAGTCGCTGAGTTAACGACTAAGCGGTAATCTGTGTTACTGAAAAAATAAACGATTAAGTCATCGATAACGCCACCTTCAAGGTTACACATTCCTGTGTAAAGTGCTTTACCTGCAACATCTAATTTGGCTACGTCGTTAATCACTAAACGACGTAGAAATGCCTGTGCATCAACACCTTGAACATCAACAATAGTCATGTGTGAAACATCGAACATACCAGCGTCTTTACGCACCGCATGATGTTCTTCAATTTGAGAGCCATAGTTGATCGGCATTTCCCAACCATAAAAATCAACCATTTTAGCGCCAGCTTCTATGTGCTTAGCATGTAATACTGTTTTATTTGTCATCGTACGTTTCACTCACGTTAGTTGTTTTATCTAAGTTTGTCAGTGCTTAAAATAAGCATCACAACTAAACCTAGGATAAAGACGGAAGATTTATAAAAAGTACGGATGATTATAGCCCTGAGTAACTGTTGATTCAACAGATAAGAAAGCATTTTTGAAATTTAAAACCGACTAAAGAAATTATTTAAAATTATATTTCCAAAAACGCCTGTTTTAAAAATATAATTCCTTGAGCGTATTAAAAGTTAGCTTGTAGCAAACTTAAATTTTATATTGGTGAAAAGAATAAAAGTACTATTTTACTCAAACGGCCCATTTGTTATCGGCTGACTGAGCAAAACAGTGCTTTTGTTGACTAAATAGTCAACAAAATGAGGCGATAAGTGTGATGCTATGAGCTATTTTTTTGTTGTGGCACTTGTTGTGGTGACTGCGATGATGGTTGTAGAGTTTTTTGTGAAACTTGTGGTAAGACTTGTTCTGATAATTTTTGCGGCACTTGCTGTGAAAGTGCTGTAGCTAATTTGGGTAAATCATCTTTGAAACCCAAGGCTTGATTAATCAATAACGCTTTTGCCGGTTTAATATTATTGAGTAACGACATACCCAAGCCACGAAGTAATTTAATCGCGCTTTGCTGAGGCGTAAAGGCTTGTTTTATAGCCTCCATCGAGGCAATCATTTCTACTGCTTCACTTTTGCGCCAGCGGGCAAATTGTTGTAACGATTTGTTGCTATACCATGCGTTATCATCAAGCGTGCCTTTAGCTTGTACTTTGCGAAGTTGCTCGCTAATGGTTTGTGACAAAGCGGCAGCATCAAGCAAGCCTAAGTTAGCACCCTGTCCAGCTAACGGGTGAATAGTATGTGCCGCGTCACCCACCAATACCATTCTGCCTTTAACAAACTCTTGAGCAAAACGCATGGTTAACGGGTAGGTAAATCGCTCACCTACTAGCGATACTTGCCCTAAATTACCATCGCTAGCGGCGGTAATTTCTTTGCCAAAGTCTTCGGCTGACAAGGCAGTTAATCGAATCGCCTCTTCAGGGCTTGTTGACCAAACAATAGAGCATAAATCAGCTTGATATAAAGGCAATAGTGCTAATGGGCCGGTATCTAAAAATACTTGCCAAGCCGTGCTTTGATGGCCTTGTTGACATTTAACTGTAGCGACAATCGCGTGGTGATCGTAATCTCGAAAGGTTAACGGCACGTTCATTTGTTGACGTACAAAAGAGTTTGCCCCATCAGCACCAACCACCAATTTCGCCACTATCGGCATAGGTTGGCTGTTGGTATGGCTGTTATATTCGAAGGTAGCAAAAACTTCGTTATCGCTAGGATTTAATTGTTGGAGTTTGCTGTCAGTAAAAAACTCAATACCGCTGTCTTGCGCCGCTTTCTGCCACAAGGCGTTACGAATGGCTTTATTTTCAATAATAAAACCTAACTGCTCTGGGCCATTACCCAAGGCCGAGCGGCTAACATCTTTTAAAGCAAAGTTTAGCTGTCCATAACCGGCCTTGTCCCAAATGTGCATATCGTAATAAGGCTGAGCACGTTGCGCGATAATATCTTGCCAAACATTAAGCTGGCTGAATATTTGCTGGCTGGCGGCATTAATAGCACTAACGCGCACCTCAGGTTCAACGCTTAACGCTTCAATAGGCGCGTTATCAACAATAGCGACACTTAACTGACTTTGCTGGCGAATAGCAAGTGCCAGTGTTAAACCCACCGTACCGCCACCGACAATTAATAGATCAAATTTTTGCATTGTTTTTCACATTTATGTTATTCACAAGCCCACAAAGTTGTAGGTAGCTGATTATTTTCCTGCCTACGTACTTGGATCAGCAAGCCAGCTTTAAGGCTTAAATCACCAGCAAGTCAATATTGATTAACTCCCTAACAACTAAGCCATCAAGGCTTCAATTTCAGCAATGGTTTTTGGTGCATTGACCGTTAGGTTTTCATAACCTGTTTCGGTTACTAGCACATTGTCTTCAATACGTACGCCAATACCACGCCATTTTTCATCCACGGTTTGATCATTTTTTGGAATATAAATACCCGGCTCAATAGTCATTACCATACCGGCGACAAAAGGGCGTAATTGCTCTCGCTGTTGACTCGCATGGTAATCACCCACATCATGCACATCAAGACCTAACCAGTGTCCAAGGCCATGAATAAAGTATTTTTTGCAGGCTCGTTGAACTAATAATATGTTTAAATTACCTTTAAGAATGCCTAAATCATGCAAACCTTTGGTCAGAAAGTCACACACTATACGGTTTAATTCAGCAAGGTTTTGTTCTGGCTTTATCGCCGCAATGGCAAGGTTTTGGCTATCAAGCACTAATTGATAAATCACTTGTTGTGCCACAGTAAATTTACCATTAACCGGAAATGTGCGTGTAATGTCAGCGGCATAACCCGCTAACTCACCACCGGCATCAATAAGTAATAAGTCGCCGTCGTTTAGCACGTCATCATTGTCAGTGTAATGTAAAATATTGGCGTTATCGCCGCCAGCAACAATTGAGCCATAAGCCGGGTAACGCGCACCATTAGTTGCAAATTCGTGCAATAACTCTGCTTCTATTTGATATTCAAACTTACCAGCTTTAGTTTGTTGCATTGCTCTTTGATGAGCGCCGCCACTGATGACATTAACCTGGCGCATAATATCAAGTTCAGCATTTGATTTATGTAAGCGCATTTCATCTAGCAAGTTACTGCAATCAATCAAGGTCCTTGGTGCTTTAACACCCGTGCGAGCTGCCTTTTTAATCTCGGCTAACCATGCAAGTACTTGTTGCTGGAATGCCTTTTGTTCATGCTGGCAAATTAATACGGCGGTTTTACCTGCCATTAACGGCAATAATTGCTCATCAATTTCTGCTAAGCTAAAACACTTATTAAACTGATAAAGGTCAACCGCTTGCACTTGACCAACACGTCGTCCATGCCAAATCTCTTGCTGAGGATCTTTTTCACGAGAAAATAAAACACTTTCTGCTGACCTTGCGTCATCACCTTTAATTAAGGCTAAAATGGCATCGGGTTCATTAAAACCGGTAAGATAATAAAAGTGCTTATTTTGGCAAAATGGATATTCGGTGTCATTACTGCGGGTAACTTCCTGACCAGCAGAAATTAATGCAATGCTATTTACCGGCATTTGCGCCATAAAATCATTTCTACGCTGACAAAATTCAGCAACGGGCAATAAGGTGTTTTTGATCATGGATACCAGCTTATTTTTTAATTAAATTTTAACAGTTAGGTCTTCAACCTTGAGTGTTTTAAGCTGATTTTTAAGTTATTGGTGTTTCAGTTTTAAAAAGGTCAGCGTTAAAAGGTCAGCGTTAAGTGCTTTATTACTAAAGCACTTTAACCGCAAAGCGCTAGTGCAAGGTCGCGCTTGTGTCTTGTTGCGCGGGTGGCGCACCTAATTCAGTAAAACACAGTAGCGCAGAGATTCTAACATATTCAGCAATTTCAAAATACGCTTGCTCGGTCGCTTCATTTTCTTCCATTTCATCTGACAAGTTAGCAATTTCGCCAAAGTCGACCAATACTTCTTTAACATCTTCAGACAAAGCGGCATTTTTAATTTGTTGTAAACCAAAGCCTAAGTTGAAGCCTTGCACCCACTTACTTAGTGCGTGCCCGCGTTCAATAATTGAGTCATCATCATCGGGTAGCATTAATTGGAAGCCGTATGAGTCATCAAGGATTTTTTGCCAAATATCACTATAAATGTCTTTAACTAAGCTTTTAATGGCTACCGGTAAACCTTCAGCATTATTAAGCATGTCATTAACCATAGCGATATAATCATTACTTTCAAATTCAAAGCCTGCAGAAATCAAACCTGTTAGCACACCGTGAATTTCAGCAGCATGTGCCTCAATACCTTCACTGGTTAATATCGCTTGTGCGGCGGAAAAATCTAAAGCGGTGTTATTAGACATAAAAATATAAATTCAATCAGGGGGATATTGTTAGCTATCTTAACATTGGCATAGCCTTGATTCCAGAAAAAACCATAGAGATCACTTGCATAGTGTAGCGCTCACCGTTATAGTTTCATCTTATGGCGCACTAAGTTTAGTTATCAGTATTTTTCTTGGTATTACAAGCGAGTAGCGCAATTTTTTGAGTTTAGAGCTCAATAAACTAATATTATGCATTGAGAATATACACGCAATGAGCCAACACACAGTCACCATAAATGTTGCCAACAAACGACTAAAAGTCGCTTGTCCAGCGGGAAATGAGTCTGCGTTGTTGCAGGCGGCGAGTGAAATAAACAAACGTTTAGAACAAGACGCCAAGAAAAAATTCTCAACAAAAACTGTTGAGCAGTCGCTGGTGATGATGTCATTAAACCTTGCGCATGATTTAATCCAAGCCCGATATGAGCAAGAGCAAGAACGCGAAAGAATGCAAAGCAAAATTGAATTACTACAAGCCACCATTGAACAAGCGGTAAACCGTACTAAATCTGCCTAATAGACTTATTCATCGTTTAACCTATTTTTAAATAAACTACTTTCGTTTAAAGAAACTTCAATTTGTTCAAGCATTAAGCGAACAGGTCTTATAAGTAATAAAAGACTTAATTTGGCTGACATTATTCGCTATAATGTTTGTGACTTCTGGGGTGTTTGTTTGTGAACTATGTCCCTGAGCCGATAAGTTTTACCTAAGGATGTTGATTATTAACTATTGTGCAAGCCCGGCTCGTATCGGGAAGCCTACGGTTAGCATGATACGTCCGCCCTGAACACCCGGTGTTCAGGACAAATGTGAACTGCGGCACCTTGGAAGTCACTTTCCTCTATTTTCTAATTCTGTAACTCATCCTATAATATCAACAATATTTTCGCGCCTTGCTAGAAAATCAAGATTAATCGCATTAAAAAATCAACCCGCATATTCATGGTCAATCCTTAAATTATCAATGATTTTATTTAGCTAAATCTTATCGTAACGTTCAATTTTTCTAAGACAGCTGTGCTAATTAGCCCTCCTTCCCTTCTCATTTTTTCCTCTCTGTAAAAAATAACAAAATTATTCACAGGGAGAAAAGCAGGAGAGCTATAGGAGGAAGCACGGAAAAACCACACTTCAAACTTTTTTAACTTACTGACAGCTGAGACTGGTCTTTAAACGTCCCTAAATGCTCTGCCTTCGGGACTCATCTCAATTGCGACAGCTTTGCAATCACTACCTATCTCAAAATATGTATAGATCTCATTTGCTTGTTGATAATATACTTAGCCTAACTAACTACACCAAACTTAAGCTGTGCTTAATTAATGCCCATGCAAAACCAAGCTGATATAAAAGCAGCTACTTCAATCCTAAAAAGTAAACGCCAAACGGCTAATGCCGATCCTATTGGTATATTTGACTCCGGCGTTGGTGGTTTATCTATCACCCAGTGCATTGAACAGCAATTACCCCATGAAAATTTGCTCTATGTCGCTGATACTCTATATGCACCCTACGGTGAAAAGTCTACTGAATTTATTCAACAACGGGTTAATGAAATTGCCCAGTGGTTTATTGCCCGTAACGCTAAAGCTATCGTTGTTGCCTGCAATACCGCCACGGTTAATGCTATAGATCAGCTACGGAGAAATATTTCAATTCCTGTTATTGGTGTTGAACCTGCCATAAAGCCGGCCGTAAATATGAGTGAAAATAAAAAAGTAGCCATATTAGTCACTAAAGCTACGGCTGAAAATAAACGCTTTTTAGCCTTAGTGGCGCAATATAGTTATAACACTGATGTTACTATTCAGCCTTGTCCCGGCTTGGTAGAACTTATTGAACAAGATAAGAAAAATTCGCCTGAGTGCAAATTAATGCTGTTGAACTATTTACAACCTTTACTCGAAAAAGGGGTAGATACTATCGTATTAGGTTGCACACATTACCCGTTAGTCAAAAACTTGATTAACGAAATATGTGGCGACAGCGTAGTTGTTATGGAAACAGCACAACCGGTAACTGAACAATTAAAACGGCAATTAGCCTTACATCAGCTCATTAATCCCAGTAAAAACTTAGGCACAACGACCTTTTACAGTTCGAAGTATTGCTTAAGACAACAAGCGCTTTTTAGCCATATTTGGCAACGGCCATTATGCTTAAATAGCTATCCTTAATGACCTAACTTCATTTTTTACCTCATTAAAATTCAATATGCTCAAGAAATTGCCATCAAAGTTTACTCAAAATTGCCACACCCTAAAGACGTTTAGCCATCTAGGCGTAAATAAATCTAGAAAAAGATTAACTAAACAGTTAGAATATCGTTATTAAAGACGATTATTGTTTTTCAGTTAATTTTTACCGAGGTTTTATGTCTACACACCTTTTTACTTCTGAGTCAGTGTCAGAAGGACATCCAGATAAAATTGCCGATCAAATTTCTGATGCGGTTTTAGATGCTATTATTGCCAAAGACAAACATGCACGCGTTGCTTGTGAAACTATGGTAAAAACGGGTGTTGCTATTATTTCAGGTGAGGTTTCAACCTCTGCTTGGGTAGATTTAGAACAAATTACCCGTGATGTTATTTCTGAGATTGGCTATACCTCATCAGATGTTGGCTTTGATGGCGCAACATGCGGGATTATGAACTTAATAGGCCAACAATCACCCGAAATTGCCCAAGGTGTTGACCGAGAAAATCCAGAAGACCAAGGTGCCGGTGATCAAGGTTTAATGTTTGGTTATGCGACCAATGAAACCGAAACCCTGATGCCTGCGCCACTATATTACTCGCACCGTTTAGTTGAGCGTCAGGCGGAAGCACGTAAATCAGGAATTTTACCTTGGTTACGTCCAGATGCAAAAAGCCAAGTAACCTTTATTTATAAAGATAACAAGCCTGTAGCTATTGATACCGTTGTGTTGTCAACTCAGCATAATCCAGATATTAAACAAGAAGACTTGCACAATGCCGTAATGGAAAACATTATTAAGCATGTTTTACCTGCCGAGTTATTAACCAAAGACACTAAATATCATATCAACCCAACAGGTCGCTTTGTTATTGGTGGTCCTGTCGGCGATTGTGGTTTAACCGGTCGTAAAATTATTGTTGATACTTATGGCGGTATGGCTCGTCATGGCGGTGGTGCTTTCTCGGGTAAAGATCCATCAAAAGTCGATCGCAGTGCGGCTTATGCTGGTCGCTATGTTGCCAAAAACATTGTCGCAGCCGGTTTGGCTGAGCGTTGTGAAATTCAAATATCTTACGCTATTGGTGTTGCTGAGCCGACCTCAATCTCAATTGATACTTTTGGTACCGGTAAAGTGTCTGAAGAGCGTTTGGTTGAAATAGTACGTGAACACTTTGACTTGCGTCCTTACGGTATAACTAAAATGTTAGACTTGCTACACCCTATGTATAAGCAAACGGCGGCTTATGGTCACTTTGGTCGCGAACCCTTTGAAATGACCGTTGGCGATGATACCTTCACCGCATTTAGCTGGGAAAAAACAGATAAAGCGGAAGCACTGCGCTTGTCAGCCGGTATTTAATTCGTACTTTGATTAAAGCTTCTGTTTAAAAAAAACCGCTCTTTGAGCGGTTTTTTATTTTCATACTCTTATTTTCATACTCTTATTTTCAATAAGCTTACCAGCCATAACGTATAAAAATACTCCTAATATGCCCTTGCTCGTCACACTTGGCTAAATATCATCATCCGCTGCCACTTATTTAGCAGGTACTTCACCAACCTCAATGATTACAGTGATATACTCAAGCAAATAGAGAAAAATAACACGGGTTATATAATAAGTTAGCTGCAAATAATAAATCGTCTGGCAAGTGACTTATCTTAATAAAAATTCAATCAAGATTAGCCGTATCTCAATTTCAAGTATTTTCATAGCCTGCGAGTTTTTCTGCTTTATTTCGAACAAGTGCTAACAAAAAATAATGTCATTTTTTTAATATAAACAATTGAATTTACGATGAGTTGCCCTTATTAACAGGCTATATTAGAAAAAATTATGACTCATACTTTCTAGCAACAAAGCCTTGGCCTTTAATCGCTATTAATTTTAACCTGAACGGCTACTGTAAATCACTCATCTATAGCTGCGACAATAAACATGGATAACCTTATATGCGTAACCCTCGTATTTACCAAGCACAAGCATTTGAAATAGGTCAAACACAAGTATTAAATGCTGACGCTTTTGGCCATATTGTGCGCGTATTACGACTTAAAGACGGCGATGATATTACGCTATTTAATGGTATAGCAGAGCAAGAAGGTTATTTTGAGTATCAAGCAAGACTTTGTAATGTAAATAAAAAGTCTGCTGATGTAGAAATTATTACTAAAAAAATCGTTGCAAACGAGTCGCCACTTAATATTCATTTAGCACAAGGTATTTCACGCGGTGAACGCATGGACTTTACTCTGCAAAAATCGGTAGAGTTAGGTGTTAATACCATTACGCCTATTTTCAGTGAACGTTGCAATGTAAAGCTTAGCGGCGAGCGTTTAGAGAAAAAGCACCAGCAATGGCAAAAAATAGTGATCAGCGCTTGTGAGCAAAGTGGCCGTTGCACTGTCCCTATTGTTGCCCTACCCATTTATTTGGATGAGTGGTTACAACAAGACAGTTCAGCATTAAAGCTAAATTTACACCCTAAAGCCCAGCACTCTATTATGAGTTTGCCAATAGAAAACCAACGGGTTCGCCTGTTGATTGGGCCAGAAGGTGGTTTAAGTGATGATGAAATTTCTCGTGCCAATACAGCAGGCTTTCACGATGTTTTACTCGGGCCGCGGGTACTAAGAACAGAAACCGCAGCCCTAACCGCAATAACGGCATTACAATGTCGTTACGGTGATTTAAATTAACTAAGTGTTAAGTTTAGTGCACCATAGAGCAACTAACAGAAAGACCAGCTAAGAATTTAATGGCTTGTAGCATTTACATAATGCCATGGCATTTATCAACATATAACCTTTAGGAAAACACATGAGCATAAAAATTGGCGTTGTTATGGACCCCATTGCCCAGGTCAAGGTAAAAAAAGATTCTTCAATGGCGATGATGCTTGAAGCGCAAGCGCGTGGTTATGAAATTTATTATATGGAAATGCAAGATCTCTATTTAGAGCAAGGCGTTTGTCGAGCAACCGCAGCCAAAGTGAAAGTATTTGACGACACTGAGCATTGGTATGAATTAGATGAACGAGAAGACATCAATGTAGCTGACTTAGATGCGGTATTAATGCGAAAAGATCCGCCGTTTGACACTGAGTTTATTTATGCCACCTACATGTTAGAACGCGCAGAAGTTGCGGGCACTTTGATTGTTAATAAGCCACAAAGTTTACGTGATTGTAACGAAAAATTATTTACCGCTTGGTTTCCAGAGTTAACACCAAAAACATTAGTCACACGTAATAATCAAAAAATCAGAGAATTTCATAAAGAAAACAAAGATATTATCATCAAACCCTTAGACGGTATGGGTGGTTCATCTATATTTCGTATTGGTGAGAATGATCCCAATGTTGGCGTAATTCTTGAAACATTAACAGCACATTCAACACAATATGCTATGGTACAAGAGTACCTGCCAGAAATCGTTGACGGTGATAAACGCATATTAATCGTTAATGGTGAACCTATGCCTTACTGTTTAGCCCGCATTCCTGCACAAGGAGAAACCCGCGGTAATTTAGCCGCTGGTGGTCGTGGTGAAGCGCGTCCATTAAGTGCTAGCGACAAATTTATTGCAGAAACTATTGCACCAGAATTGAAAAAACGTGGATTATTTTTTGTTGGTTTAGACGTTATTGGCAACAAAGTCACCGAAATCAATGTAACAAGTCCAACCTGTATTCGCGAAATTGAAGCAGCATACCCAATAAATATTAGCGGTAAACTCATGGATGCTATTGAGCAAAACATCAGAAAACGCTAGTTAATATCAATCGCAATAAGATTGCTAAAGGCAAAGTGACCTTTAGCGTATTTCTCTCTGATTATTAAGGTATATTTATGGATAGTTTTGAAAATCAACTTTTGATTGCTATGCCCAGTTTAGACGACTCTTATTTTAATAAAACAGTGACTTATATCTGTGAGCATAATGCTGAAGGGGCAATGGGTTTGATCATAAACCTTCCTATCAATGTCACCTTGAACGAATTATTAACCCAAATAGATCAAGATAAAATTGCCACACCCGAGTTAGACCAACAAGTCTTAACTGGTGGCCCAGTATCACAAGACCGTGGCTTTGTTTTACACAGCACACAAGCAGGCTGGAATAGTTCTTTAGCCTTAACTGCTGACGTAATGATCACGACCTCAAAAGATATTTTATTGGCCCTAGGTACGGCACAAGCACCTGAAAAATATATGGTAACCCTAGGTTATGCTGGCTGGGGACCGGGCCAATTAGAGGAAGAAATTAAAGCTAACTCTTGGCTACTCACCCCCGCTGATGGCGATATTATATTTAATACCCCTATTGAGCAAAGGTGGAAAAAAGCCACTGATAAATTGGGTATTGATATGGCTCATTTATCCAGTGAAGTAGGGCATGCATAATGGCGAGTAAAGCCGCGATTGGCGAACGAACAATACTTGGCTTTGATTTTGGCAAAAAGTATATTGGGGTTGCTGTCGGTCAAGAAATAACCGGTTTAGCTTCCGCTTTGGGTTCAGTAAAAGCGCGTGATGGTATTCCTGATTGGGATAAAATGACCAAATTTATGCACGAATGGCAACCTGACTTTATTGTGGTGGGTTTGCCACTCAATATGGATGGCAGCGAGCAGCCTTTGACCCATGACGCGAAAAAATTTGGTAACCGAGTATCCGGACGATTTGGTGTTAAAGTTGAATTTCAAGATGAACGCCTAACCACCGCCACCGCCAAAGAAGCACTGTTTGCTGAAGGTGGTTACCGTAATCTTAAAAAAGATAATATAGACGCCGCATCAGCAAAATTAATTATAGAAAGTTATTTTGAAAATCAATATTAAGCCAATTAACCTTGATAACGTTCTGCCCTTATGAGTATTAGCAAGTACTTGTTTAGCGAGTTTTACTTTGTCGTTAGTGTCATAAGCGTTTAATGGCTATTTTCACCCTTATTAGTCCATTAATTATGGTTGGCTTGCTCGGTTTTATACTGGCTAAAAGTAACTGGTTTAATAAAGGCCAAATTGATACCTTAAGTAAATTTACCTTTAATATCGCTATTCCGGCATTTTTATTTCAACAATTGGCCAATGCGGATATGAGCACAATAAATTTGAATATTTATAGTGCCTTTTATTTACCCTTATTGTTAGTTTATGGCCTAGCTTGGACGATAAATTACTATTTTCACCAGCATTTAAAACGTGATCTTCCTGCATCCGCGGTTTACGCTTTCGGCGCTAGTTATTCAAATAATGTTATTGTTGGCATGCCTATCGCTTTAATGGTGCTAGGTGAGCAGGTATTGCCAACAATATTTTTAGTGATCAGTTTGCACAGTGCACTGCTAATTGGCATTACCAGTATGTTGGCGGTTAATATTAAACAGTTTAATTGGTGGATATTTCTCAAGCAGACTTTTTACAACCCATTACTGATTGCTATTACCGGTGGCTTTATCGTTAACTTAATGACGATAAAGTTACCCGTAATCGTTAACAACAGTCTGTTATTGTTAGGTAAACCTGCAATTACCTTAGCACTTTTTTTACTCGGCGCTTCGCTAGCCTTTTATAAAATTCGTAATGAAGTTAAATTTATTGTTACTGCCAGTCTAATAAAGCTAGTACTGTTACCGACTTTAATCCTATTAACCAGTCATTTTATATTTCAGTTTTCGGCGCTCACCACCATGACTTTAGTGATTTTAAGTGCAAGTCCAACGGGCGTAAATGCTTATTTAATTGCTAAGCAACATGCAAAACATCAAGAGACTATAGCCGGAATAGTCGTGATTACCACCTTAATGTCTATCGTTTCTATCCCCTTATGGATATGGGGTTTGTCGAATCTATTTACTTTATAAAGACTTTATAAAAGGCTTATTGAAAGTCTTAGAATGGATTAACCTTATAACCTTTACTTTGTAATACCGCATGAGCTGTCATTGCTGACAAGGCCATTTTAACCCCTGATGCTAACATGTCATTGCTAATATCGTAATAAGCGGCCGATTGACCACATAAATAAACCCTTACTTGGTTTTTCATCAAGTCTTGCAACAGTGCGCTATTAGCATTTTTTTGCTGAAATTTTTCTTGGTACAACGGCCCTTTTAGTAAATCAAAACCCGCTTGACCATGTACCACCAAAGCTAAATGAATATTATTTGCCGGCATACCATTTGCCACATGCATGTTAATAAAACGCGCCAGAGTCTCGATCTTTCGATTAACCTCGCCTATTTTTCCTTGCTCACCGATGTCAAAAGCGACTTTAAAGACACTATTTTTATCAAAATTAAAATCCTGCTGAACCTTGGCATGCTTGCCATAGTTTTTAATGACTGGCCCCGCCATAAATTCATCAGCCCCCGCTATCGCGAAATTGGCTGTAGTGAAAGTTAAAACAAGTATTAACACACGTATTGTAGATAACATTGGCTGATCCTTTTATATTGCAGCTAAACTTTATTGTACTTTATTATATTATAGCGTTTAAAAAAACCACCACTCTTTCTAAACATAAAAGCATGCCGATATAGGCATGCCTTTATGTTTAGAAAGAGTGACTTGTCAGATAATTATCATTGTTCTTTGGGCGCTAAACCATCAATCGTTACACCCGACAATGAACCCGCCCCCCCTTGATCATTGCTACGCAATTTGATCATCAAGCGTAAATCATTAGGTGAATCAGCATGATGTAAAGCGTCAGCGTAATTAATAACTCCTTGTTGATACAAATGAAATAATGCTTGGTCAAATGTTTGCATACCTTGATCGGTAGATTTTTCCATGACTTCTTTAATACTACCGATATCACCTTTTTTAATTAGCTCAGCGATATACGGCGAGTTAAGTAATATTTCAATCGCTGCCACTCGGCTATTTCCATCACACGTTGGAATTAATTGTTGTGCGACAATACCGCGTAAATTTAACGCAAGATCAAACAGTAGTTTGCCATGTTGCTCTGCGGGTACTAAATGCATAATACGATCTATAGCTTGGTTTGCATTATTAGCATGCAAGGTCGCAATACATAAGTGACCCGTTTCTGCAAAGCTCAACGCATGCTCCATGGTTTCTTGGCTACGAATTTCGCCAATGAGTATAACATCGGGGGCTTGGCGCAAAGAACTTTTTAAGGCGGCATCAAAGCTCTCAGTGTCTAAACCCACTTCACGTTGCGTTACCATACATTTACCGTGCTCATGAACAAACTCAACTGGGTCTTCTATCGTCAGAATGTGGCCACGAGAGTTTTTGTTACGATAGCCAATTAACGCTGCCATTGACGTTGACTTACCAGTACCCGTACCACCAACAAATAACAATAAACCGCGCTTTGACATCACCACATCTTTTAATACTGAGGGTAAACCCAGATCATCCGCTTCGGGTATTTCGGTAACAATACGGCGAACAACCATACCCGCCATATCTCGCTGCCAAAATGCCGAAATACGAAATCGGCCAATGCCTTCAATTGAAATCGCAAAGTTACATTCTTTGCTTTCTTCAAACTCAATTTTTTGTTTTTCTGACATAGTGTCATGCACTAAGCCTAAAGCCTCAGTCGCCGACAAAACGTGCTCATCAATAGCGATGAGTTCACCATTAATTTTTGCACTAACAGGCAATTTAGCTGTAACAAACATATCTGATGCTTCGTGCTGCACCATCTTTTGTAATAAATCATGAAAATTCATTTAATTACCTTTCGCTTTATTTTATACCAGCAAGACTAGTAACCATTAAATTGATTTTTATCGTACGCTGTGTCCATAGCATCTTGCCTAGTTATCATGCCTCGGTTGACCAAGTTTTGTAAACATTGATCCATCGTTTGCATGCCATGAGACATACCGGTTTGAATAGCTGAATACATTTGTGCAATTTTATCTTCACGAATAAGGTTACGAATTGCCGGCACACCCATCATAATTTCGTGTGCAGCAACACGGCCGCCACCCACTTTTTTAACCAAGTTTTGCGAGATTACCGCACGCAATGACTCAGAAAGCATTGAACGCACCATAGCTTTTTCTTCGCCCGGAAATACATCAATAATACGGTCAATCGTTTTTGGCGCTGAAGTCGTATGTAAGGTGCCAAAAACTAAATGGCCGGTTTCAGCTGCGGTCATCGCTAAACGTATGGTTTCTAAATCACGCATTTCACCCACCAGAATAACGTCAGGGTCTTCACGTAATGCCGAGCGTAATGCGGCGCTAAAACTTAAGGTATCGCGATGAACTTCGCGTTGGTTAATCAAGCATGACTGACTTTGATGCACAAATTCAATTGGGTCTTCAATAGTTAAAATATGATCGTGCTTATTTTTATTGATATAATCAACCATCGCGGCCAGCGTTGTTGATTTACCTGAGCCTGTAGGCCCAGTAACCAAGACTAAACCACGAGGAAGATCGGCTATATCTCGGAAAATATCAGGGCAACCTAAATCATCTAATGAGAGTATTTTGCTCGGGATAGTACGAAATACCGCGGCAGGGCCACGATTTTGATTAAAGGCATTGACCCTAAAACGCGCTAGATTGGGCACTTCAAAAGAAAAATCGACCTCTAAATTTTCTTCATACTCTTTGCGTTGTCTATCATTCATAATATCATAGACCAAAGCGTTAACATCTTTTTCATCAAATGCTGGTATATTTAACTTACGCACATCACCATCGACGCGAATAGACGGGGGATTTCCCGATGATAAATGTAAATCGGAAGCATTATTTTCGACACTAAATGCTAATAATTCGGTAATATCCATACAAACCTCTTAGTCTAATTTATAATTGAACTAACAACTTAATAAGTCATTGAGAACTGAAATAAACAATATGATTGCTATTAAAGATAATATTGCTGCGGTTAAACTGCAAATCGCTTCTGCTTGTCAACTTGCTCACCGCAACCCTGATGAAGTCACTTTACTGGCGGTAAGTAAAACTAAACCTATTGAAATGCTCGAACAAGCTTACCACGCAGGGCAACGAAATTTTGGCGAGAACTATGTACAAGAAGCGGTGGAAAAAATTATCGCTTTGCAAAATAAGCCAGATATAACTTGGCATTTTATTGGCCCAATTCAAACCAATAAAACCAAGTTAATCGCCAGCCATTTTTCGTGGGTACATAGCATAGACAGAATTAAAGTGGCTAAACGTCTTAACGAGCATAGGTCTGGTCAAGATACTCCGCTCAACATTTGTTTACAAGTGAATATTAGTGGCGAATTAAGTAAAGCTGGCGTATTACCCGAAGCGCTTCCTGAACTGCTGGGGGTTATCGAAACTTGTGACCATTTATGCTTGCGTGGTTTGATGGCCATTCCAGAAAAAAATGCGGCTCAGGCAAGTTTTGTTAAGATGCAGAACCTGTTCATCGAACTTAAACAGCAATACCCCACCATGGATACGTTATCAATGGGCATGTCTGCTGACCTGCAACTTGCGATTAATGCCGGCTCTACGTTAGTACGTATTGGCTCAGCAATATTTGGCGCTAGAAGCTAAGTAAATCAGTGCAAAAAAAATAATATAATAATGTTAATATAAAGGGTATCTGCCGCTAACAATAGTGGCGGTTTACTACAATATCATCCGGTGTTTGAGCCACGATTAAATATCGAATCAGTAATTCTTGAAGGAAAATTATGAAAAAAATAGCTTTTATCGGCGCAGGCAACATGAACGGCGCTATTATTTCTGGCCTTATCAATGGCGGTTTCAACCCTGAAAATATCATGGTGTCGAATCCATCGCCCGAAAAACGCTTAGCATTGCAAGCAACACATGGCATTAAGCAAACACCAGATAATATTGAAGCAACAACATTTGCTGACGTTATCGTGCTTGGCGTTAAGCCTTACCTTATTAGCGATGTATGCCAACACTTAAGTGAGCATATGGATATTACCGGTAAATGCTTTATCTCTGTTGCGGCAGGATGCACCATAAAGCAAATAGAGCAGGCGCTAAATAAACCATGCACTGTGATCAGAACCATGCCAAATACTCCTTCACAACTAGGTTTTGGCGTGTCTGGAATATATGCCAACGATCACGCTAATGACGAAGAAAGAGCATTCACTACATCGCTTATGGAATCGGTCGGTATTGTTAAATGGTTAACATCAGAACAGCAGATTGATCATATCATTGCCGTGTCAGGCTCTGCCCCTGCCTACTTCTTCTTATTTATGGAAGCTATGCAAAAACAGGCGATCGCTTATGGGTTTAGCGAACAAGATAGTCGAGATCTTGTTCAGCAAACCGCATTAGGCGCAGCTAAGATGGTGATAGAAAATCAGTTGCCGATCAGCAAACTACGTGAAAACGTCACCTCTAAAGGTGGCACAACCCAAGCGGCTCTGAGTTCTTTGATTGAAGGTGGATTAGAGTCACTGGTATCAAATGCCATGAATTGTGCTGTAGATCGTGCTAAAGAAATGGCGAAAAATGGTTAATAGTATTATTATCATCATGTTTGAGATTTTAACTGTATAAAAAATTAGTAAAGTGCTGATGTTTTTAATCTTTTAGATCTCTAATAGTCACTTGAGTCACTATTACATGATGATCAAATCCCTTCTCATAATTTTGGAGTTTTAGATGGAAGCAATTAATTACTTGCTTAAATTTGCCTTTGACACTGTACTCATGATTTTAGTATTGCGAGTGTGGTTACAATTAGTGCGCGCTGATTTTTATAATCCTTTTAGTCAATTTATTGTCAAAGTGAGTAACCCATTAGTTATTCCATTGCGCCGTGTCATCCCCAGTATTGCTGGTGTTGATTTAGCCACCATTGTTTTAGCTTATATTTTCGCCACGTTAACTTTTATCATTATTCCATTAATCAATAGTGGCCCTATTGATATCGTTTCTGCTTTGTATTTGGGCTTAATATATCTTATTAAACAAACCGGAATCTTACTGTTTATCATTATGTTGGTTATGGCGTTAATGAGCTGGGTAGTTCAAGGTTACAATCCAACACAAATGATTTTTCATCAACTGACTGCACCGGTTTTAGCACCGATTAGACGCATTATCCCCAGCATTGGTGGACTTGATTTATCTGTGCTGATCGCCTTTTTATTATTGAACGTACTTAATATTCTCTTTCGAGGTTGGATACCGTATTGGGCGATGTTGTAAGCGGTTATCTAATTTGAGATTGTCATATATACTCAACATCAACGACGTAAATAATAAGGTCATCAAAATGAAAAGTATCATCAACAAATTTGTATTAATTACTTTATTAGCACTCTCTGTTATTACCACCAGTAGCGCTGAAAACATGAAAAAAATGGATGGTCTTAATGTACATTACATTGCCTTAGGCTCTGCATTTTTAACACCTGAAATTGCTAAAGCATACGGTATTGAACGTAGCCGCTATAAAGGTTTAGTCAATATCTCAGTGCTGGATAATACCCAAGCTGGCAATCCGTCAAAAACAGTATTTATTAACGGCAAAGCTAGAAACGATGTTGGGCAAATTAAATCATTAGAATTTACCGAAGTAAAAGAAGGTGATGCGGTTTATTATCTCGCACAAGTGAGTTATACCAATGAAGAAACCATCTATTTTGATATTAATATCACAGATAAAGGCAAGCAACATAACTTAAAGTTTTCTCAAAAGTTTTATGTTGATTAATTTTATATTGACTAGCTTTATGTTGACTAGCTAAGTTCCTAATTAGACTTAACCCAAATAAACGGCAATTAATTTGCCGTTTTTTATTGCCTGCTTTTAACATAAACTAGCATTTTGAACCTGATAGCAATCTCATTAAATTATCGCCCACTTGTGCTCAGTTCTGGGTAATTGTGTCTTTGATGTTCCCTCTTTGATGCAGATTAAGGTATTATGCGCGCCATTGTTTTAATTAATTTATCGAGTCGTTTACTTATCAGTATTCTAGGTTGTAAACCGCTTGTTTAAGCTCAGCCGCTAATCAGACATTAGCTAGGCTTTTAGCTAGGAATATAAAAGGTATTTTCTATGACCACTATTGTATTAGCCACAGGTAACAAAGGTAAAGTTAACGAACTTACCAGTTTGCTAGCAACACAAAATATTGAAATTAAGCCACAAAGCGAATTCAATGTAAGTGATGTTGCAGAAACAGGCACAACCTTTGTCGAAAACGCGATTATTAAAGCTCGTCACGCGGCAAAAATTACCGGTTTACCCGCTATTGCTGATGATTCAGGTCTAGAAGTTGACGCGTTAAACGGCGCACCTGGTGTTTATTCAGCACGTTATGCCGGCGAAAATGCCAATGATGATGACAATACCACTAAGCTGCTAAGCGCCCTAGAAAACATTGCTGATGAGCAACGCAGTGCGCGTTTTCATTGTGTGCTAGTTTATATGCGCCATGAAAACGATCCAACGCCGCTTATTTGTCATGGCGTGTGGCAAGGTAGCATTAGCAGAGAAAAAATAGGTCAGCAAGGGTTTGGCTATGATCCCGTATTTTGGCAAGCTGAACATCAAATGACATCGGCACAATTACCAAGAGAGCTAAAAAACCAACTCAGCCATCGTGGCCAAGCACTACAGAAATTGGTGCCACTGCTTTTAGAAGAACTCGCTTAGATGTTAATTGCACCGCCACTTTCGCTTTATATCCACATACCTTGGTGTGTAGAAAAATGTCCCTATTGTGATTTTAATTCGCACGCATTAAAGCATGCTATTCCTGAGCAAGACTATATTTCGCAGCTGTTGCTTGATTTAGACAGTGATATTACCCGTTTCAAACTCAACAACAGGCCCTTACATTCCATTTTTATTGGCGGCGGAACACCCAGTTTGTTTTCTGCGCCCGCTATTGAGCAACTGCTAACACAAGTTCTGCAACGCTTTGAGCATAAAGTTGATATCGAAATAACCTTAGAAGCCAATCCAGGCACGGTTGAAGCAGATAAGTTCATCGGTTTTTTTAATGGTGGTGTTTCAAGATTATCGGTGGGTGTACAAAGTTTTGCTTCAGATAAGTTAATTAAGCTAGGGCGTATTCATGATAGCGAGCAAGCTAAAG
The DNA here is from genome assembly GCF_014076985.1 of Colwellia sp. MB3u-8. Lineage (NCBI taxonomy): Bacteria > Pseudomonadati > Pseudomonadota > Gammaproteobacteria > Alteromonadales > Colwelliaceae > Colwellia > Colwellia sp. MB3u-8. Next base: position 261,839 of record NZ_JACGVA010000059.1, on the reverse strand, counting down.
TAGCGGCAAAGTTAGCTCACGAGTGTGGGGTTAAAAGTTTTAATCTTGACTTAATGCACGGCTTACCAGAGCAAACGGTCGCCCATGCACTTGATGATTTAAAAACAGCCATTAGCTTAAATCCAAGCCATATTTCTTGGTATCAATTAACCATTGAACCTAATACTGCCTTTCATTCTCGGCCACCTAAATTACCGCAAGATGAAGTACTTTGGAATATCCAAGACCAAGGCATTGCGTTATTAAACCAAGCCGGTTATCAGCAATATGAAATTTCAGCTTACAGCAAGCCTGAATTTCAATGTCAGCATAACCTTAATTACTGGAAGTTTGGTGACTATCTTGGCATTGGTTGTGGCGCACACGGCAAAATTACTGATGTTGAAAAACAAACCATTCACCGTACGGTAAAAGTAAAACATCCAAAAGGTTATTTAGATATTAGTAGAAAAGCACTGGATAAACTGCATACCGTAAGCAATGAAGAATTGCCCTTTGAATACATGATGAATCGTTTACGTTTGTTTTCAGGTTTCTCACTCGATGAGTATCAAGCGTATACTGGCTTAAGCATTAACAGTGTTTTACCGATATTATTAAAAGCCCAAGATAAAAACCTCATGGAATTTAATGGCACACATTGGTCAGTCAGCACACTTGGCCACCGCTACCTTAATGATTTATTAGAAATGTTTTTATAGCTTATGATAAAAAACACCTTAGCAGATAAACACAAGAATCAAGTCGTTAGTAAAGTAAATGATGACGGATTTTCTGACCACAGTGTTTCTGATGACAGTTTTTCTGATGACGCTTTTTCTGATGACGATCGTAAGTTTATGCGCCGCGCTATTGAACTAGCAAAAATTGCCGACAGTCATGATGAAATTCCGGTTGGCGCTGTAGTTGTTTGTGCCGGGGAAATTGTTGGCGAAGGTTTTAATCAATCGATTATGAATAATGACCCTTCAGCACATGCAGAAATGATGGCCATGCGTGATGCGGGTAAAAATTTACAAAATTATCGTCTGCTAGATTGCACCCTATACGTCACCCTTGAGCCTTGTCCAATGTGTGCTGGTTTATTGGTACACAGCCGTATCAAGCGATTAATATTTGCCAGTAACGATTTAAAAACAGGGGCTGCCGGTAGTGCTTTTTCACTAATAAACCATGAAAAACATAATCATCAAGTGGCCGTAACAGCCGGTCTTTTAGCCGATGAATGCAGTACTATGCTGTCGACTTTTTTTAAACGTCGACGAGCAGTAAAAAAAGCTGAAAAACAAGCGGCAAAAAAAGCGCTAAGAATCCCAGAATAAACGCCAATTAAAATGGCCAAATGATTATAACGAGGAAATACAGCTCAATTTGTATAAAAATACTGCACTGGGAATGTTGTGCTAGAAATCTTGCACACTACAACTGGCTTATAAGCCAAAGTTTTGCTTCTTGCACGTCAGTAAACTCTCGACGGCTTTTGAGTTCAACTAATGCCGCTTGCTCATTTTTTACAATATCAGCATAAATACGTTGGCTATAAATACTGGCTAGGGCAATATAGTTACTTTTATTTAACCATAGCAAATATTTGTTGGATATTTTATGCGCATCAGGCGTACTACCTTCATAGCCAATACAATTAAGCAATATGCCAAAGGCTTGACCATTCAAGCTTTCAACTTTAGCTTTTATTTGCTGACAAGCAGAAAGTGTTGCAATATCATTAAACGTACCTAATAAACTAATGCTTAACAAATTCCCCTCGAGTACAACTGAAAAAGTGCCGTGTTCATGCATAAGTAAAAAGACCTCATTAAATATTGATTTTCTTACGTTAAGTTTAGCTTAAATATTTTTTTTACACCAACTTAGATGCTCTTTTTGCACAGCTAAAATGTGCCCTTTGATTAATAAATGAAAAAGCCGATTGTATTTACAATACATATTTGATGATTTAAAACGATGGTGTGACTTAATGACGACTATAATAGAAATTGGTAAAATTAATCTGGGAGTGAAGCGACTGAAAAACCGACTGGAACCGCGGCAAGCACGATTGAAAGGCTAGCAAATTAATTCAAATCCAGCTCGCTATCGCTATTTAACCACGGGCGGTCGTTACTACACAGATCCAAGGCAAACTGGGTATGACGGCGATTAACTAATCTTATTTTATTACGATTTAATGTTCTTTTTCTTTGGTTACTTAATAAACTTTTTTTAATTCTCATATTTACCTCTTTGGCATGAGTATAACTAATAATATATAGACTGATAATTGTAGTGTTATACCAAGCAGATTAGCAAATGGATCACCTTCAAATTGTCTAAATAATAAATTTCTTCACTGTGCGCAATCGTGAAACTAGCTATTGCTCAACACTTTTTTTGCCTTGTTCTACTGACTTACCTCAAGCTACAAGGCTTTGCTAATGCCGTACAGCCGTGTTGTGACATAGCTGTAGGTACTTATGTTTAGTCTGGAACAAAAACATCTGAATTTAACTATTTATCCGTGTTGAATTTTTAATTCTTTATTTAATCCCTTGGGTATTACACTTAGTATTACCCACTTTTGTGACAACTTAGTGACATAACAGATAATATTCTAGTCTGCCTTAACCATTATTCTTCAGCCTCATTCACCGTTAACTCACTTTTCGCCGGCTGTTGCTTAGTCTGATTGTCTATCCAAGTTAACGTATCATAGTAACGACGAATATTCTCTACGTAATGAACAGGTTCATCACCGCGAGCATAACCATAACGGGTTTTTTTATAAAACTTCTTTTGCTTTAGGAGTGGTAAACGTTCTTTTACGTCGACCCAGCGGTCATGATCTCCACCTTGTTGTCGGGTGATTTTACGCGCATCGTTTAAGTGCCCTAAGCCAACATTATAAGACGCTAACGCGAACCAAAGTCGATCCGGTTCTGGCACTCGCGCAGGCATACGTTCAATAAGTTGTTTAATATATTTAGCACCACCACGAATACTTTGCTCTGCATCTAAGCGACTTTTTATACCCATTTGTTTTGCTGTCGGCAAGGTCAACATCATCATGCCACGCACACCGGTATAAGAACGGGCATGAGGCTCCCAATGCGACTCTTGGTAACTTATAGCCGCCAATAAGCGCCAGTCAACTCCTTGACCATATTTTTCAAATAGCGGCCTGTATTTAGGCAACTTTTTTTCAATCGCTTTGATATACATACGGGTATCGACATAATTGAACTCTTCAATGTGGCCATAATGTTTATCATTCAAGGCTAACAAAACACCGTTATGATGCACTTGACCAAAAAACTCAATTAAACTAGCAAAAATGGAATCATCGCTATTTTTATTGATCATCCAAGCTAAAGACTCTGCTTCATGGATAGTAAATCCTATACTGATTTCTGGATAATATCGGCGACTAATGGCCAAAGCATTACTATCTGCAATGGTATAGTCAATTTCATCCATAAGTACACGTAACAAAAGCTCTTCGCTATCTAACTCGCTAGTTGTCGACCATGATAGTTCAGGGTTAGATAATTTTAATTGCCCTAAACTTTCCACGTGACTAGATTGCTCTAGCACTTCTAACGTGCCGGTTAAATCAGCCAATGTACGTGGGCGAATATTACCTTGCTTGAAAACCAACTTTTGGCTGACATCATCATAACTTGGCGAAAAGTGATAATTTTTCAGGCGTTTATCTGTGACCGCTAGCCCAGCAGCCAGTAAATCGACGCTACCATTATCAAGTTGCTGAAATAACTCTTTTAAGTTGTAACTCGGCATCATTTTTAATTCGACACCTAAATATTCAGCATATTCTTGCGCAAGTTCGTATTCAAAACCTGCCGGCCCCTCGGCATCAAGATAGTAGCTAGTGTTACCATAAAGTGTGCCTACGGTTACATAGCCGCGATCAATAATACGCTGCAAATTTGCCGAGGTTTTTTGTGTTTCACAAGCAGACAAAATAAAAATACAGGGCAGTAACAACAAGGTTAACAGCTTATGTATATTAACTTTATGAGCAAATAATTTTATTTGTTTTTTTATCATAGTAGCCATTGTCACGTGAATTGAGTTATTTAAAAAGCTATTTTTTTACTGCTTAACCAGTTTTACCCTTATAAAATTAGTTTGAAATGAGACAAATCATTTCTCTAATCGCCCTGTTTCATCTATAATACGCGCGTTTTTTATGCTTAATTTCCTTAATTAATATAACCCGGTGAAATAGTCTATGTCGATGTTGATGAAAACCTTTCGCGGTGCGCCAGCACTGTCTGATTTTAGAGTAAACAAGCTATTAAATCAGTGTGCTGAGCTGCAACTGCCCGTCACGGATATCTATGCTGAATTTAGCCACTTTGCTCATATTTCAGCAGCACTAAACGTTGAAGAGTCTCAGGTTTTACAGCAACTGCTTAAGTACGGTCCGACCATAGAAGAACATGAGCCTGTCGGGCAATTTATCTTAGTAACCCCACGACCTGGCACTATTTCTCCTTGGTCATCAAAATCTACCGATATTGCCAACAACTGTGGTTTAACTAAGGTTATTCGCCTTGAACGTGGTTTAGCTTATTATGTCAATACCGAAAACGCAGCACCATTGACGACAGAGCAACAATCGACATTGAATAATTTAATTCATGATCGCATGATGGAAGCCATTTTCACCGATCTCAATGACGCTACCGCACTTTTTGCTAGTGCAGAGCCTGGTGAACTTACCAGTATTGATATTGAACACGGCGGTAAAAACGCTTTAGTTCGAGCCAATAGTGAACTCGGCCTTGCCTTAGCCGATGACGAAGTTAATTATTTATTCGAAAACTTTACTAAACTTGGCCGTAATCCCCACGATATAGAACTGTACATGTTTGCCCAAGCAAATTCAGAACATTGTCGTCATAAAATATTTAACGCCGATTGGACTATTGACGGTGTAAAACAGCCTAAATCATTATTTAAGATGATCCGCAACACGCATGAACTCAATCCTGATTTTGTCTTAAGTGCCTACAAAGATAACGCCGCGGTTATGGTCGGCAATAAAGGCGGTCGTTTCTTTCCAAATCCAGACACTAATATTTATGGTTATCACCATGAAGACATTCAAATATTAATGAAGGTTGAAACACATAACCACCCTACCGCTATTTCTCCTTATCCAGGTGCAGCAACTGGCTCAGGGGGTGAAATTCGTGACGAAGGCGCAACCGGTATCGGCTCAAAACCCAAAGCAGGTTTAGTCGGGTTTTCAGTTTCAAACTTACGTATACCCGGTTTTGAACAACCTTGGGAAACCGACTTTGGCAAGCCCAATCGTATCGTTTCAGCCTTAGATATAATGTCTGAAGGCCCATTAGGTGGCGCCGCATTTAACAACGAATTTGGTCGCCCAGCTATTTTAGGCTACTTTCGTACCTATGAAGAACAAGTTAATTCATTCAATGGCAGTGAAGTGCGTGGTTACCACAAACCTATCATGCTGGCCGGTGGCTTAGGTAATATACGTGATGAACACGTACAAAAACGTGAAATTATTGTCGGTGCTAACTTAATTGCCCTTGGCGGCCCCGCAATGAACATTGGTTTAGGTGGCGGTGCGGCTTCTTCAATGGCATCAGGTCAATCAGCTGAAAGTTTAGATTTTGCTTCTGTTCAACGTGAGAATCCTGAGATGGAACGTCGTTGCCAAGAAGTTATTGATAAGTGTTGGCAGCTAGGAGAGGAAAATCCTATTGCTTTTATTCATGATGTGGGTGCAGGCGGTTTATCTAATGCTTTCCCTGAGTTAGTCGCTGATGGCGGTCGTGGTGGTGTTTTTGAACTACGTAACGTCCCTAATGATGAACGCAGCATGGCGCCACATGAAATCTGGTGTAACGAATCTCAAGAACGTTATGTTATTGCCGTATCAGACAAAAATTTAGCGACTTTTGAACAAATATGCCACCGTGAACGTGCACCGTTTTCTGTCGTTGGTCGTGCGACCGAAGAGCTACATTTAACCGTGACTGATGCCCACTTTGCCGGTAATGATAAACTCGATACACCGATTGATTTACCGCTTGAAGTTTTATTAGGCAAAACCCCTAAAATATTCAAGGACGTGTTAACGGCAAAGGCCGCTGGCGATAATTTCTCTGTTGCTGACATCACTTTAGTTGATGCGGCAGAACGTATTTTATCGCTCCCCACGGTTGCAGAAAAAACCTTCCTCATTACCATAGGCGATCGTTCAGTAACTGGCATGGTTAATCGCGATCAAATGGTTGGCCCATGGCAAGTACCCGTGGCTGATTGTGGCGTTACCGCTTCAGCACTTGACTCTTACCACGGCGAAGCCATGTCATTAGGTGAGCGTACGCCAGTGGCATTATTAAACTTTGGCGCTTCAGCGCGTTTAGCCGTTGCTGAGTCGTTAACTAATATTGCCGGTACTGATATCGGCGATTTAAATCGCATTAAGCTTTCAGCTAACTGGATGTCGCCAGCAGGCCATCCGGGTGAAGATGCGGGTTTATATGAAGCGGTTAAAGCCATTGGTGAAGAGCTTTGTCCAGCGCTTGGCTTAACTATCCCAGTGGGTAAAGACTCGATGTCGATGAAAACCCAATGGGATGAAAACGGTGAGCAAAAATCTGTTACCTCACCAATGTCATTAATTATCACCGCTTTTGGTGTTGTTGAAGATATTCGTAAAACGGTAACGCCAGAATTACGTATAGATTTAGGCGAGACGCAACTTATTGCCATTGATTTATCAAAAGGTAAACAGCGCTTAGGGGGCTCATGTTTAGCTCAGGTTTATAAACAGTTAGGCAATGAAACGCCTGATGTTGATAGCCCTGAAACCTTAAAAGCTTTCTTCAATGCCATGCAAACCTTAGTACGTAATGAGAAACTGATCGCTTACCATGATATTTCTGATGGCGGCTTGTTCACCACTGTGGTTGAAATGGCTTTTGCTGGTCATACCGGTGTTGATATCGACTTATCTCAGTTAACATCAATATCAGGCAACGACGTTGATGTATTATTTAATGAGGAGCTTGGCGCAGTAATTCAAATTCTCGCCAGTGATGCTAATGCTATTCAGGCTGTTTTTGCTGAGTACGGTATTGCCGATTGTTGTACTGATATTGGTCGTATCAATAACGAAGATACACTCCGCTTTAGCCGTGATGGCGAAGTGGTGTTAGAAAACTCTCGTACTTATTACCGTACTACTTGGGCACAAACCACCTATAAAATGCAGTCACTGCGTGATAACCCAGAATGTGCACAGCAAGAACACTTTGTTAAATTTGATACCGAAGACCCAGGCCTAAGCGCTGACTTAAGCTTTGATATCAATGAAGATATTGTTGCACATTTAATTGCAAAAGATGCACAACAGGGTACCAATCCGCGTATAGCCATTTTACGTGAACAAGGCGTTAACTCTCATGTAGAAATGGCAGCGGCCTTTGATCGTGCAGGTTTTATTGCTATTGATGTGCATATGTCAGACATTTTATCTGGCCGTACTGATTTAGCTGACTTTAATGGTTTAGTGGCTTGTGGTGGTTTCTCTTACGGTGATGTATTAGGCGCTGGTGAAGGTTGGGCAAAATCAATCTTGTTCAACAAAGAGGCCAAAGCCATGTTCAAAACATTCTTTGAACGTGAAAATACTTTCTCATTAGGTGTGTGTAACGGCTGTCAAATGTTGTCAAACCTGAAAGAAATTATTCCGGGTGCAGCCGCATGGCCTCGCTTTGTACAAAACCAGTCAGAGCGCTTTGAAGCGCGCTTTAGTTTAGTTGAAATACAACCAACGCCATCTATCTTCTTTGATGGTATGGCTGGCTCTCGCATGCCTATCGCTGTATCACACGGTGAAGGTCGAGCAGAATTTAGTTCTGATGACGCGATTGATAGCGCAAATGAATCTGGTACAGTTGCTATGCGTTATGTCGATAACTATGGTCAGATCACTGAAACTTATCCGGCAAACCCTAACGGTTCACCAGACGGTATTACGGCATTAACCACCACTGATGGTCGTGTAACTATTATGATGCCACACCCTGAACGCGTATTTCGCACCGTAGCTAACTCATGGCACCCTGATGAATGGCAAGAAGATTCGCCTTGGGTACGTATGTTCCGCAACGCGCGTAGGTTTATTGCTTAAGTCGAGGTTCTTTGCTTAAGTCGACAACCTCAGTATAAAAATATAAGCATAAAAAAGCGCCTTAGTGGCGCTTTTTTTATGCCTCTTAATAAGTACTATTGTTCATTACACCTATTAGCTTTTAAAATCAGGGCATCACAAGCTAAGCCATCAACAACATACTCGCAAGCGTGACCTTTAAGTAAATCGATTAAACCATGATGCTCACCGGCCCCTAGGGTAACAATATTCGCATGATGTTTTTTAGCTTGATGTGGAATAACATACTCAGGTAATCCCGGTTCAACGTGTATCTGCTCTGGTGGTAAACCGTAGCGCAATGCTGAGTCTTGTAAGTGACGCCAATGCTGTTGTAATGGCTCTTCAACACCTTCGGCAAGTAGTTGGTCAGCCAATGAAATACTGGGTTGTTCTTGATAACAGTTGAGCAAATGCACTTCGCTATTTAATAGTCTAGCCAAGTACTGACTTTCATCTATCATAAAATGGTTTAGCTGTTGGTGTTTTTCAGTTAACTCTTCTGTTTCTAGCGCCGCGAGAATCTTGCCTCTGTCTGGCCATTGTGTTTCACCAACGAGCAAGAGGTTTGTCTCACCTTCGCGCAATAAATAATAATTATCAGACCAAGATAACCCCCACTGAAAATGTGCTGAATGAATATCCTTAATCAGCAAATCATAAGCATGTTCGGTAATTTCAGCGAGTATATCTTGGTGAGAAAACGGAGCTGCACAATATTTTATATTGATATCAATGTTAAGTTTTGATACTTGATAGCCATTTAGCATGGCTAAATCAGCTGTTTTTTGTTGATAAATCAGCTCAAGATGCTGCTCTATTTCCTTATCTTGATTATTGGCAATAATCGTTAAACTTGCCTTGGCATGTTGCGCAAGCGTCAGCGCTTTGTGCAGTAATGTTTGATTTAGGCCAATGTCTTCAGCAATCACTAAAATATTTTTAAAGTTTTTCATGTTAAAACCTTATTTATCCCTAAGGAGTTAATGAATAATTTTAGCCCATTTAAATTTCTGTGTTGATAATTATACTGTCTAACACAAGTGGCTTTTTATTGATTTTACTGCCCTTGTAAGCATTAAAAAATAAAACCTCATAAGCTATTGAAATAAAAAATTTAAACCTCGTACTAAAAAAAGGAGATGACTTTATAAGCTTCACTTCTTTGATATATTATTTTTGAATATAAATTGACTTATATATTCCTGTTTAGTTAATTATACTCATTTATGAATTATTAACTTTGTATATAAGAAAATCATCCTTTGAAAAAAGTCACATCGATAAATCCGCTCTATCTAGAGAAAGCGCTAATGGCAACATACATCTGGTTACGCATAACCTTAAGCTATTGCGTTGTAGGTGCTGTTATCACCACACTCTTGTCTGCTTATATTCAAACGGTGAGTTTACCCACCATCAGCTTAATTATGACCCTATTCCTTTTCATTGGCGTGTATAATGCTGAAGTTACCCGTCGTTATACTGGCCTCAACAGCTATTTGATTAAGTTATCTCATCAAAAACACCACGATCTTTAAACCACTGCCCTCGCCCTAATATATCCAGCGACTCCTCGCTCATTTAAAATATATTATGCTGACATAAGCTTGCCTTTTGATAAGTTTTATCGATAAGCTATAAAAAATATTGATCAGAGAAGTTAGTTTATGAAGGCCCATAACTCATCGCCTTTAAGCGATTATATTGAATACACCCCTGACGAAATGTTACAGCGCTCGGCTGAATTTTATGAAAATATTAAACGCCGCCACAGTATTCGCAGTTTTAGTGATCGCTTAGTGGCAAAACAGATCATTGAAAACTGTATAAAAGCAGCAGGAACAGCGCCAAGTGGCGCTAATCATCAGCCATGGCATTTTGTTGCAATCAACAATATTGACGTTAAAAAGCAAATACGCCAGCAAGCTGAGATTCACGAAAGTAATTTCTATCAGGGCCGAGCCAGTGAGGAATGGTTAGACGCGTTAAAGCCTTTAGGTACCGATGCTAAAAAGCCTTACCTAGAACATGCGCCATGGTTAATTGCGGTTTTCAGTGAGAAAAAAGGCGGGGTTGCTACAGCAGATAAAAACACCAATTATTATGTACATGAGTCAGTGGGTATCGCCACCGGTTTTTTAATTAATGCTTTACACTCAAGCGGCCTAGTCACCTTAACCCATACCCCAAAACCCATGTCATTTTTAAGTAAAATTTGTGGTCGTGATGATAATAGCCGGCCTTATATGCTGCTTATTGTTGGTTATCCAAGTGAAGACGCGACCATTCCAGATCACGCAACAACAAAAAAAGCGCTTGCAGATATCGCAACATTCTTATAGCAAATAAAACATAACGAGCTAGGTCAAACCTACGAGCTAAGAAAAATCACTTAACTCCTTATATAACAAAGTCTAAAGCGATATTCGTGCAACCTTTAGCACAAAATAAACCTGTGGTTTTTTTGTCTTCAGGCAAAGTAACTCTGATAAATGTTCCGCATTGCTTACATGCCACATCTCGTCCGGCTAGCACTTTTTTTATCAAGGCTTTTTGATCATTAAATGATTTGGCACTGACACTTTTTAGACGATCAAACTGCTGTTCATCCATAAAAAATTCTCAACCTTTAGGTTTTACTAGCATCAACACAATACCAGCCGTCATACTGGCCAGAAAAGGGAGTCGCGCTGGTCATTAGTAGCTCTTGATAAGCGGCTATATTTTCATAACTCGCTGACATAAAAGGATAAGCGGTAATTTCCCAAGGAAGGTTGTCATCACCTTCGTAAGGACAAAAAGATAATTTTTGATTGTTTTCTAACAGTAACTGACCAAATTTTAAGGCTTGGTCTTGGTTTGAGAAAATGGTGGAAAATTCAAACTCGCGTTCAATAGTTAAATCATCACCGCTATTTAACATCTCCCATAGTGCATTACCGACATTATCGAGTGGAAATAATTCTTCGTTACGTTGCATAGCTTGTGCTCATATTAGTTTTACTGTTGCGGGTATTTTATCTTTCTCTGACGTTAAAAACCAAGGGCAATTACACTTAATTAAACATATTTATAGTCAATATTCCCTTGCAGCAATAATAAGTTGCTTTTAGCCATGCCAATTATCGGAAAAAATTTGTTAAACTAAGCATTAATCATTAATTGAGTAGATTTATTTTGAAAAAATTTGAATGCCATATCAATATTGATCGCGCGATAAATATCGTTGAAGCACTGCAAATTCAATGTGACTTAAGCGTCGGTGAAATAAAAAAAGCGATTGATAAAGGCGCATTATGGCATAGCCGCGGTAAAACAACACAACGCTGCCGTCGCCTGAAAAAAAAATTACATATCGAAGATAAACTACATTTTTATTATGACCTAGATGTTTTATCTCAAACACCGACACCGGCAATATTAATCGCCGACTTAAGTGATTACAGTGTTTGGTATAAACCTTACGGTATGTTGTCTCAGGGTTCGAAGTGGAGTGACCACTGCACAGTAACGCGCTGGGCACAAAAAAACTTGCTTCCTGAACGGCCAGTTTTCCCCGTACATCGTCTTGACCGTGCCGCTACTGGCTTAATTTTAGTTGCTCACAGTAAAAGTGCCGCACGGGCATTAAGCATGATGTTTGAGCAAAACCAAGTAGAAAAAACCTATCATATTATTGTTCATGGCGATCACCAGCAGCGCCCGCAACCTGACACTATTGACTTGGCTATTGATGATAAAAGCGCTCGCAGTCATTTTCGTTGCCTTGAACATCACCAAGCAAGCAATTTATCTTTACTGCAAGTTAACATTGAGTCTGGCCGCAAGCATCAAATACGCATTCACGCCGCTAGTATCGGCTTGCCCGTGGTTGGCGACCGACTGCATGGCAAGGCAGCAGAGCTGAATCAACTCAAGGACTCTGATGACCCAGTAGATTTGCAACTTTGCGCCGTACAGCTCAAATTTATCTGTCCAACAAACAAAACTGAGCAGCACTTTTCTCTACCGATTGAACTTCACCCGCAATTAGCAAAATTGATCGATTAGCAGCGAGTTCAAGTAAATTTAGCTGACTTGTAACTTACCTTTAGTTTACTTTTAATTTGGTTATAGCCTTAGAAACAAAAACAGCGAGCATAAGCTCACTGTTTTTTCATTTTTAGGACCTTGTTAAGTTATAAACTTAACGCTTTAGGTGTTAGGTGTTTTAACAACAATATTGAAAGTCATCATCTGCCATTAACATCAGTTTATTACCAACAAGTTCATCCTTAGCAATCTTGGCAAGTACGGCTAGACCTTGTTCACGCTGAACTTTAGTTAATGCTTTATAAGGCATTCTGAAAATAGGCGCTACAGCACCTGTCATCATGAGTGCAGTATTAATACCAATGGGGTTCGGTTCACAAAAAAGCCATTGCATTAACGGCTGCATAGTTTGCTGTAAACTGTCGTTTGGCGCGTCGATTAATTGTCTCATTAAGTTAGGAACAATATTAGAAGTGACCGAAATAACACCATGAGAGCCATACTGATGGCGCCCAGCGGCACTTTCATCATCATTACCTGACCAGCAAGCAATGCCTCGCTCTTCATAATAGGCAATGCGCTCATTACCGGTACATTCTTTAACACCGATAAAGTTTTTATGTTTTGATAATGGCTCAATTAAGGCGGGCGTTAGATCCTGACCGGTACGGCTTGGCACGTTGTAAATAAAAGCAGGGCCAATATCAAGCAATTTTTCAAAATGCGCTATGACACCTTCAGATGAGCTGCGACCATAATAGGGATTAATTTGCAGTGTTGCATCCATACCGGCAGCAAAACCATATTGTGTCGCTTTAATAGCTTCTCGAGTGTTGTTACTACCGGTATTACCGATAATAAGTAAATCTTTACCATGTTTGTGAACACTATGAGCAATAAGGATTAAATGTTCTTCCCAAGTAAGCAAGTGTCCTTCACCTGTAGTACCGCCAACAACAATGCCATCAACACCGGCTTTAATTTGTTTAGCGACCAATTGATCATAAGTATTAAAATCTATCTCGCCTTTGACATTAAATGGTGTTTTGATTGCCGTGATTAAACTGGCTGCTTTAAATTGCTTCATCCGAACTCTCAAAAAAATGATAAATGGAAACTGATAACAAGAAGACGATACTTTTGCCCTTGTATTAGTTTAAATAAGTTTAACTTAAGGCAATATTATCAATAACTCGGCGTAGGATAAACACTTCATTACTTAAGATGTGTTGATATTCAAAAATTTGGCTATTTAAGGTCAGTACGCGATAAGCATGATAATTATCATCATGCTCTAAGTCCGCCGCATAATGTTCATCATTGACGAATTCACTCTTACTAATGGTAAAGTGAATATCGCCTACTAAACCCCAATCACCTGATTCTACCGATTGTTCTGAAACCGTGCCATGGTCGTCATGCTGCATAAAAGTAAACTCGTAACGGCCATCAGCTGAAATTTCTGCAAACTCGGTAAACATGTAACCTTCGTCATCTCGTTCGCTGCGATACCATTTACCAAACAAAAGTGTTCGATGGTACGACTGTATTTTTTGGGTCATATTATAAAAAGTCTTATTAATTCATAGTGATACAGCCAAGCCACTTCAAGCTGCAGGCTTGGGTATTGGACTAAAGTTTTTCTGGTATTCAACAATTTCGCTAGTGTTGCAACCATAGTGTATTTCTGCTTTATGTTAGTACGGCTTGACTATTTTCACTTCAGCATTACTCTCATCAAGATTACCATATAATAGAGGCTTTAGCCTCTATGTTAGTCAGAGTGATAGTGACAGATTAAATAACCACAAGATAAAAAATACACTTAATAACCTCTGTACTTTGGTTTTTCTCTACTATTCGCTCATTTTGCTTTATATTTATTATATCTAATGAAAATACGGTAATCCTGTGAAATAAACCCAGCTAAATTTACAGCGCAATTTAGCCACTTTTTCGCTAACATGAAAGCCATATTACAATTGAATTTTGGCGCTATATGACTACTCAGGTAAATATACTATTAACCGGTAACGAATTGATGAATGGCGATGTTATTGATACAAACTCAGTGATGTTTGCACAACAGCTCAATGACATTGGCTTAACTATCAATAAAAAAGTAACTATTGCAGATGAGCTAGCCCTTTTACGTGCAGAAATAGTTCAACTTAGTCAAACAGCAGATGTACTGCTCATTAATGGTGGCCTTGGCCCAACGATTGATGATCTTACATCACAAGCACTCGCACAAGCTTGCTGTGTTGACTTACACCTTGACCCACAAGCACATTTACACTTAAAAAAATGGGCCAAGCGCAGAAACACTCAACTCAATCAACCTAATTTAAAACAAGCTTACTTACCCTTAGGCAGTGAAATTGTTGATAATGCCACTGGCAGCGCTGTCGGTATTCGTATTCAATTAGGCCAGTGTCTGATTATTTGTACCCCTGGGGTGCCAAGCGAATTAAGCCACATGCTAAAAGATGAGATTATTCCTAGCTTGCAGCAATTATTTCCAATAACAAACAAACAAAACCTCATCCGTTTGCAGACTTTTGGTATGGGTGAGTCAACATTACAGGCACTGGTCAATGACAAACTCCCCGACTGGCCTAATGAAATAGCGATTGGTTTTCGCGCAGCGATGCCATTGCTTGAAGTGAAATTAAGCGTTCAATGCCCAAAAGGTAAAGAGCTATTAGCGCAATGGCAGCATAAACTGAGTAACTTGTTAGGCAGTCATATTCTCACAACAGGTAAAAGTAACCATGTAACAGTCGCTGATTACCTTGTCCCCTTACTCATTAAGTCACAACAAAAAATTACCCTTGCAGAATCTTGTACTGGCGGACTAATTGCCAGTCAAATAACCGCTATAGCTGGCGCTTCAGCAGTTTTTGAAGCCGGTTTTGTTACCTATTCTAATAAGATGAAAAGTATCATGCTTGATGTGCCAGCGGCGACTTTAGTTAGCCAGGGCGCAGTTAGCAAGGCAACAGTGTTAGCCATGGCCAAAGGAGCTTTAGCTAAGTCGAATGCCGATTATGTCATCGCTGTTTCCGGCATAGCAGGGCCAGATGGTGCTACAGAAGATAAACCTGTCGGCTCGGTCTGGATAGCTTGGGGTAACAAACAAGCGTTACAGGCGAAGTATTATTGTATCCCTGTCGCTAGACAACATTTTCAGCAGGTGGTTGCGGCTCGCAGTTTAGATTTAATTCGAAGGATGTTAATAAATAGTCAAGATGAACCATACTACGACCGTATAAGTTAATCTTAAGGCAAATTGAGGTAAACGAGCGGTTTTATATTGCTTACTGATTCAAATCTTTATATATTTAGAGCCATTAAATTTAATATTATTGAAAGCTGATCTTGATATAAAAATAATAAATTTCAACATTAGCTGCAAAATTTGCTTTGACAACAAGTTAAAGTACCAAGTCACTCATTATCATAGGGGAGTACTTTGAACGATAAAAACTTTAGAGTCAGTGGCCGTAACACTATCATTCATAAAAATAAAAAAATTGATTTACTTTTGGTTAACGGTGATCATCCAGTGATAATAATAAGCCATACAGGTATTGATTTATATAAAGGTGTTATACCAGAGAAACGCATTGATGCAAAACGAGCCCATCAAGAACTTATTGATGTGAGTAAACCTGACGTGTTTGGCCAAGAAAAAACGTTAGTGTTTATCGAGGCATTAGACAATAAAGAATATAAATTAGATTATTCAAAAATAAACACCGCAAGTTTTATTAAAGTTCATCAAGAGAATTATATTTAGGGAATAATAAATTTTATAAAATAATGGAGTGATAGGCTTGTGAGCAAGGTAAGTTCACCAAGAGAATTATATTCAGGAAATAATAAATTTTATAAAATAATGGAATGATAGGCTTGTGAGCAAGGTAAGTTCATCAAGAGAATTATATTCAGGGAATAATAAATTTTATAAAATAATGGAGTGATAGGCTTGTGAGCAAGGTAAGTTTAGTAATTAACGATGTCAATAACATCGACCTAGTGTTGTCTCCTATAAAAACGAAGACCCCCCTAACGGAAGCTGATATACATGAGCTAATTAATAACTCTCAATACAGTCATTTATATGTTGTTGAAGCTAATATTAAAAATGCCATCGCTGAACTAGAAAGTATTTTAAAAACGTTAAAAGAAAATCATACTGGCCGTGAAATAAAATACCAAATACTTGAGCGGCGCGATGCTACCTTTTTAATTGAAGTTGCTGACGACAAGATGTCAGCTTCAGCAGAAATTACAGCCGCGCTTGGTGGCCAACACATGAGCGCAAAAGCAATACTTGATGCTGCTCAAGCCGCTAAGGTTTATAAAGGTTTTAATAAAGAACAATTAATAACACTTGCCAAACGGGCAGCTAAAGCGCCAGCCGGTTCTATGGTAAAGTGTGAAATAGCATACGGAAAATTACCGACTGAGGGTGAAAGTTCCTATATAAAATTCTTAGTAGAGAGTGCACAAGATAGAATATTAAAACCAAAAAAACGTGATGATGGTACTGTAGATATGCGTGATCTTGGCGATATTATCTGTGTAAAAGTAGGTGATCCTCTCGCTAAAAAAATCCCACTGACTAATGGTATTCCAGGCTATACCGTCACCGGCGATATATTAGACTCTTCACCTGGTACAGATATTGAAATGTCGATTGGTGAAGGAACCGCTTTAAGCCCAACAAACAGCAGCATGTTAGTTTCTACCTTGGTTGGTCTCCCTCGTATTATTGAAAACGGTATGGAGGTTGACAGTGTTTACCATCTTAAAAATGTTGATGTCGGTACTGGCCATGTTAAATTTAAAGGTAGTGTCATTATAGATGGTGACATTGGTGAGGGCATGAAAGTAGTGGCTACAGGTGACATTTCAATTGGGGGTTTTGTTGAATCCGCTTCGCTAGATGCTGGTGGAGATATAACTATTGGCAAAGGTATTATTGGTAAAAAACAAGAAGTTGAATCAGTCGATATTTCTAAAATCAACTTAAGTGCTCATATTAAAGCCAGCGGTAAGGTTTTTGCCAAATATTGCCAATACGCCGATATCACCTGTGACTCATTACGAATTGAAAATCAAATAATGCATAGTATAGTAAAGGTTAATAAAACGGTGTGGGTTGGTCGTGAAGAAAAAGCCAACGGTAAACTTATTGCTGGCTATATTAGTGCAGGCCAGTCGGTACATGCAGGTACAATAGGTGCAACGGCCGGCAGTATGACCATGATAACTTTTGCCGATAGAATGCACGAATGCTTAGCTAAAATTGTAGAAATGGATCAAGCTGTAAAAGCTGAGTCGGATACCCTTTTAGGGCTAAAAGATGCAGTGATTAAACTAAAAAAACGCCCAAAAGATAAAGCAAAAGCAGAAATTTTGACGAAAGTTATCTCCACTTACCGCTATCATACGAAAAAAATGGCTGAGTTTAGCGCTGACAAAGAGTCATATAAAGAGAAACTGCACGAATATATGACCAGTGGTTCTGTTGAAGCCAGCGAAAAAGTGTATCCTGGTGTACAAGTTATCATTGGTGAATGTCACGATAAAACTCGCCGTGAATATGGCCCAAGTCGATTCATTTACAAAGACCAAAAAGTTCATATAGAACCACTTGTTTCAATATAATAATATCCGCTACAAATCCGATATAATATGGAGTTTTGCTATGGCATTTATAGCCCGCAGCTTACTAATTACCTGCTTGTGTATGAGCGCAGCAAACGCCCAGCAATGCGATATTAATTTTAATTATGGTGTTATTATCGATCCTGCTCACCTGCGTATTGTCAATCAGGGTCAAACTTATGTACAAATCAATGGTCAACATCAGCTTTTTGTCTATGGCCGTGAAATTGCGCTTAACAAGGCACAAAAAAGTCAATTGAGTGAGTATACCCGCGGCATTAGATCACAAGTGCCTGCGATCGTTTCAATCGCTATAGAAGGTGTTGAGCTCGGACTAAAAGCGGTCAATAAAGTGATCAGCAGCTTAACTGGTGAAAACAGTGCTACACATCAACAGTTCCAAGAAAAGTTTGATGAGATGAAATCGCGACTACGCACTCGCTTTAACCATAGTGATGAAAGCTACTATATTGCGCCACAAGATTTCGATGATTTTGATGAGATTTTTACGGGTGAATTTAAAAAAGAAATCGAAACTATTGTGACCAACTCTGTCGGTAACATTTTAGTCGCTGTGGGTGAAGCAATAACCCATAAAGAAAAACAAAGTACCGAACAACGCATTGAAACTTTTGACCAACGCATTGAATCACTGGGTAATGATATAAAAATCGATATAAGTAACCAAGCCAATACGTTAGAAAATAAAGCGGCAATTATTTGTGCAAGCTTACTAAAACTTGATCAGATAGAAAACAAGCTGCAATTAGAAATACCAGCCTTGGCAGAATTCAATTTGATAGTAACTCATTAAGCAACTGTATTTACAGCGCTCCTCACTATGCCATTGAAAAAAGCGCTAAAGTAAGCTTTATAATTGTAAAGCCCATTTTCTAAACATAAAAAAACCTGCAATTGCAGGTTTTTTATTCAAAAATAGCGATATACGCGATCACCTCAATCTGAACGAGTGGCTAATAGTCCGTTTTTTATGACTACATATTAGGATAATTAGGGCCACCGGTGCCCTCTGGTGTTACCCAAGTAATATTTTGGCTCGGATCTTTTATATCACAAGTTTTACAGTGCACACAGTTTTGCGAGTTAATAACAAATTTATCGCCGTCTGTTGTACTTTCAACTTCATATACCCCTGCAGGACAATAAAGTCGCGCTGGCTCAGCATATTTGACTAAGTTAACACCAATAGGAATACTGCTATCCCCTAACTTCAAGTGGCATGGCTGCTCTTCTGCATGATTAGTGTTTGATAAGAATACTGATGACAGTTTATCAAAACTCAATTTATTATCCGGTTTGGGATAATTAATCACCGGCACATCTGCGGCTAGTTTTAGTTGCTCATGATCTAAGCTGTCATCTTTAAAGTTGAACGGTAACTTACCACCAAAAAAGTTTTGGTCTACTGTATTATAAGCACCACCTAAAAAGGTGCCAAACTTGTGCATAGCAGGACCAAAATTACGCGTCTTATATAGTTCGTCATATAACCATGAGTTTTGATACTTCTCTGTGAAACTGGTGAGGTCTTTGCCACCTTCATCGCCGGTTAATAAGGCATCAAAAATAGACTCAGCCGCCAACATGCCAGACTTCATCGCGGTATGGTTACCTTTAATTTTCGCAAAGTTAATGGTACCCGCGTCACAACCTACTAATACCGCACCTGGCATGGTCATTTTAGGTAGTGAATTAAAGCCACCTTTAGCCATTGCTCTTGCGCCATATGATACACGTTTGCCACCTTCAAGGTATTGGGCAATTTTAGGATGATGCTTGTAACGTTGAAACTCATCAAACGGACTTAAATGTGGATTGCTATAACTTAAATCAACAATTAAGCCAACAAAGACTTGGTTGTTTTCCGCATGATATAAATAACCGCCACCGTTAGTGTCTTTCTCAAGCGGCCAACCAGCAGAATGCACCACTAAACCTTCTTGATGCTTTTCAGGGGCAATATCCCAAATTTCTTTAAAACCCAAACCGTAATGTTGTGGTGATTTATCAGCATCTAAGCTAAATTTAGCGATAAGTTCTTTGCCTAAATGGCCACGACAGCCTTCAGCAAAAACCGTGTATTTTGCTTTTAGCTCCATACCCGGCATAAACGAATCTTTAGGCTTACCTTCTGCATCTAATCCCATATCACCGGTAGTAACACCGCCAACACTGCCATCGTCATTATAAATAATACTATGAGCAGGGAAGCCTGGGAAAATTTCTACGCCCAACTCTTCAGCCTGTTCGGCTAACCAACGACAAACATTGCCCATACTGACAATGTAGTTACCGTCATTATGCATAGTTTTAGGGACACTAAAGCTAGGTAATTTTATCGCACTTTTTTCGCCATTAAATAAATAAATATCATCGCCAGTAACCGCGGTATTTAAAGGCGCACCCTTTTCTTTCCAATCAGGAAATAATTCATTCAATGCCCGTGGTTCAAAAACTGCACCGGAAAGAATATGAGCGCCCACTTCAGAGCCCTTTTCCACTACGCAGACCATAAGTTCTTGTTCTTTTTCTTGTGCAAGTTTCATTAGTTGACAAGCAGTCGACAGGCCTGCAGGACCGGCTCCAACAATTACAACATCAAACTCCATTGATTCGCGTTCCATAACATCTCCCATCATTTAATTATTATATGAAATATTCAAACACACGTTTGATTTTCAAACACCTGTTTGATAATATCAAACATTATAGATATATTCGTGTTAAATACTATCTTGTATTGCATTAATTAACGATAATATTTATTTAAACACGATTTGACTGACCATATCGACAGAAGACGTTGACGTAAACGTCATCTGCAAGTAGTCTTTCAATCCATCATTATAGCGTTAAGTTGAATTTACTTTAGTTTAACCAAGATTACCTACAACCAACATAATCAGAGGCAACGATGAAAGTATTAGTACCCATCAAACGCGTTATTGACTATAACGTAAAAGTACGTGTTAAAGCAGACAATTCAAATGTCGATCTTGCTAATGTAAAAATGGCAATTAACCCTTTTTGTGAAATTGCTGTTGAAGAAGCCGTTCGTTTAAAAGAAGCGGGCATAGCCACTGAAGTTATCGCCGTGTCTATTGGTAATAAATCTTGCCAAGAACAGTTGCGTACAGCCCTAGCCTTAGGTGCTGACCGTGCTATTCAAATTGACACAGATGAAAGCTTAGATTCAATTAACGTTGCTAAACTATTACAAAAAATAGTGGAAGAAGAGCAGCCACAACTGGTTATTCTTGGTAAGCAGTCAATTGACAGCGACAACAACCAAACAGGCCAAATGTTAGCGGCACTTACCGGCATGTCACAAGGTACATTCGCCTCGGCGGTAAGCATTGATGGCGATAAAGTTAATGTCACTCGTGAAGTTGATAGCGGTTTGCAAACTCTAGCCTTAACTCTACCGGCTATTGTCACCACTGACTTACGCTTAAATGAACCTCGTTATGCCTCATTACCGAATATAATGAAGGCCAAACGCAAGCCACTAGTGGTAAAAGCGGCCGCTGATTTTGGTATTGATTTAACCGCACGTACTAATTTAATTAAAGTTACACCGCCTGCTGAGCGCAAAGCCGGTATTATTGTTGAAAGCATTGATGAATTAGTAGAAAAATTAAAAAATGAAGCGAAGGTGATCTCATGAGCATTTTAGTATTTGCCGAACACGACAATAGCGAATTAAAAGCCGATACACTAAAAACGGTTGCAGCAGCGCAAGCTATTGGTGGAGATATTCATCTTTTAGTTGCCGGTCACAACTGTCAAGCCGTTGCTGAAGCAGCAAGCAAAGTTAATGGTGTTTCAAAAGTGTTGGTCGCTGATAACGCCGCTTATGAACACCAACTGGCTGAGAATGTTTCATTATTAGTGACTGAACTTGCCGCAGATTATAGCCACATCATGGCGACAGCACTGACAACGGGCAAAAACTTTATGCCACGTGTTGCTGCGTTATTAGATGTTACGCAAATTTCAGATATTATTGCCGTAGAAAGTAGTGACACCTTTGTCCGTCCTATATACGCGGGTAATGCCATTGCCACCGTACAAAGTTTAGATAACAAAAAAGTAATTACTGTTCGCTCTACCGGTTTTGACGCCGTTGCAACCGATGGTGATGCTGAAATTATTGCTGTAGACAAGGTCACTGATGCCGGAATTTCTAGCTACGTAAGTGAACAACTTTCGGTTTCAGAAAGACCTGAACTCGGTGCGGCAAGTGTGATCATCTCTGGTGGTCGTGGTATGCAAAACGGCGAAAACTTCAAATTACTTGATGGTATAGCTGATAAGTTAGGCGCAGCCATCGGCGCTTCTCGTGCCGCGGTTGATGCTGGCTTTGTACCAAACGATATGCAAGTGGGTCAAACAGGTAAAATTGTTGCTCCTGACTTATATATCGCCGTAGGTATTTCAGGTGCTATTCAACATTTAGCCGGTATGAAAGACTCTAAAGTCATTGTTGCGATTAACAAAGATGCCGAAGCGCCAATATTCCAAGTAGCTGATTACGGTTTAGTGGCTGATTTATTTGACGCTTTACCTGAATTAGAAAGTAAGCTTTAAGCTCACTTTATTCTCTGTATAATAAAACCACTCGAGCAGTGGTTTTATTTTATCCAAATTTTAGCAGTAGGGCCATTTCATTAATTATCAGCTCTACTTTATATGCAGGTAACATCTCAAAATACAAAGCATTTATTTAATAACGACTTGTTTAAGACCATAGGCTACTGCATTATCTAATAGTCGGCATTCATAAAGCGATAATGATTAAATAAACAAGCTAGTATTGGCTTTTTTTAACCAGTATAAATGATCAAAAATTAGTGAGGTTAGTACAACTATGACAGAAAAATTTTCTAGCCTAAGTGACTTAGCTAGTGCCTTTGGTAAAAGCATCGACGATATACCGTCTAAGCAAAATAGTAACCATCAAGCTTTGGTCTATTCAACGGCTGACGGAAGAATATCACCGGCTAAAAATACGACAGTTACGCCGTCAGACGGTTTTGCAAAAGTACGTCGAGAAACTAAAGGCAGAAAGGGAAAAGGTGTTATCACCATTACCGGTTTAGGCTTAGATAATAAAGCCTTAAAAGAACTTGCTAAAAAAATTAAGAAAATCTGTGGCACTGGCGGCAGCGTAGTGGGTGAAGTGATAGAGGTTCAAGGTGATAAGCGCGAAGAGATAAAATTAGTGCTGGAAAAAAATGGCTTTAAGGTCAAATTTATTGGTGGCTAAATAATCAATTAAAAACTATAGAGTAATATTATGAATCCAAATGAATTATCTTTACTGGTTGTTGAGCCTTCTGATTTACAAAGAAAAATTATAATTAAAGAGTTAAAGCAGCTGGGTATTACCCAAGTATCAGAAGCTAAAAACATTGCTGAAGCTTATGCCAGTGCCGAAAAATATCCACGTGATTTAATTACCAGCGCTATGTATTTTGATGATGGTAATGCGATAGAACTACTGTCTAAAATAAGAAATAACCCTGCTATTGCTGACACACCTTTTATGCTAGTTACCAGTGAGAGTCGCCTTAAAAAATTAGAAGAGTTTAAGCAGTCGGGTGTTCTTGCTTTACTACCAAAACCTTTTACTTCTGATCACTTAGCAACAGCAATAAACACGACCATTGATTTATTATCAACCGATGAGCTAGAACTTGACTACTTTGATGTTCATCAAGTTCGCGTTTTGCTCGTTGATGATAGTCGTCTAGCCAGAAATCATATTAAACGCGTATTGAACAACTTGGGTTTACTGAAAATAACCGAAGCGGTTGATGGCAATGAAGCCATTGCCTTGTTAAAAGAAAATATGTTTGACCTCGTCGTTACTGACTACAATATGCCAGAGATCAATGGTCAAGAGCTAACCCGATATATTCGCAATGAGAGCCAACAATCACATATCCCCATACTCATGGTAACGAGTGAAAGTAGTAAAACCCAGTTAGCGAATATTCTCACTGAGGGCGTTACAGCTATGTGTGATAAACCATTTGAGCCTAAAAACGTTAAACAAATTCTTTATAAAATATTAGAAGATTAAATCATCTTCACAACGGTTACCCATAGGTATTAGTGATTCGGCATTAGTTATTTAATTATTAATACCAAACTGGCGTAATTTCATGGCAATTTTGTTATGTGATACCTTTAATCGCTCTGCCAATTTGCGCGTTGTCGGATAATAAGGATATAAAGCGCTAATAAGCTGCTGTTCAAATTTTGCTTGCGCACTTGCCCAATCCTCCAGTTCGTTTTCCACTTTAAATTCAACCACACCAGTGACTTCAGTTCGTTTAAATTGCGCTAACGCGACGCTGATATTTTGTGCAGAGATATCACCATATTCATTCAGTGCTACCGCCCTAAAAAGCACATTTTGTAATTCTCGAATATTGCCGGGCCAAGGATACGATGAGAGTAATTGTATGGCACTTTCATCAATTTTCGGTTGCTGCAAGTTCATTTGTGTTGCCGCTAACACCACAAAATGGCGCGCTATTAAGGCAATATCTTCCACACGTTCACGTAATGGTGGCGAATTCAAATTCAGCACATTTAAGCGATAAAACAAATCCTCCCTAAACTTGTGCTGACTTATCATAGCTAATAAATCTTGATGAGTCGCACTCAGTACTCTAACGTTGGCCTGTAATTCTTTGGTGCCACCGAGGCGACGAAATTTAAAGTCTTGTAAAAACCTTAATAATTTAGCTTGTAAATAAGGTGACATTTCAGCAATTTCATCTAAGAATAAAGTGCCACCTTCTGCCAACTCAAGTAAACCCGGTTTACCACCCTTTTGCGCGCCCGTAAAAGCACCGTTTGCGTAGCCAAATAGCTCACTTTCAAGTAAATGTTCAGGTAACGTAGCACAGTTTACCGCTAAAAATGGCGCTTGTTGACGTTTGCTTGCATTATGTAAAGCCCTAGCAATAAGCTCTTTACCCGTGCCTGTTTCACCATTAATTAATACCGGCAATTCCAATTCAGCAAAACGGGCTGTTTGCTCTTTAAGTAATTGAATGTTAGCAGATTGACCAATAATATGGTCAAGTCCCTGAGCATCTCTCGTTTGCAGTATCGAAATTTGTCGACCTAAACTTGTGATTGATTTTAAGGATATAACGGCACCTGAGCTGTTTTCTTGTTCACTGATCGGACTAATTTCTGCTAGGTAACTTTGTCCGGCAATATCCACATTTTGCGAGCTAGCTTTATCTAATAAAGGCAAGATTATTTCTATATCAAGTAAGCGATTAACTTTAGCTCCTTTGAGTTGCTCACCGAGCAATGGCGATACACCTTTGTGGCGTTGATGATTCTCCAATAGCTTTTCACTGGCTTGATTTAACGCCATCACACAAGCGTTTTCATCAATATCGATAATAGCATCAGGTAAACGATTCACTAATGCCCTTAAATGCCGTTCTCGACTTTCTGAGGGTAATAAATCTACTGCCCGACAGTGATCAACCCCAGCAACGCTCATTAATACTTGTTTTACTTTATTAAAACTAATGGCGCTTTTGGTCAAATGCACAAATATAAATTGTGAACTTACTTCCATTGCTTGAATGTCTAGCGCTAAACCAGTAAAAGTTGCTAATATTTCTTGGCTAATACCCATTCGGTCTTCAGATTTTATTTCTATTCGCACATCAACTCCTCATCAATACCATACTATTCTTAGTGTTGTAATAATAACATTACAATGTAATATTATTATTACAAAAAAACAAACGTCAAGCACAGCTATAACCAACATGACTTTCTTTTATATTTTAACTCACTATCTTTATTAGCCACAAGTAAGTTGTAATAATAATATTACAACTTACTTGTTGAATTTAATGCAAATAAACATAAGCCACTGATAAATAACAAAATAAAAAGATGGCAGCATAATTGCTACATAACCGTTAATAAGTGACTGATTTACAGTTAACAACAATAATAATTCTCCTATAGATAAAGGTATCCCATGTCAGAAAGTAAACATATTGAAACTCAAGCGATTCATTCAGGCCGTATTAATGACGAACAATTTGGTTCATTAGCTACGCCACTTTATCAAACCTCTACTTTTATCTTCGACAATGCACAACAAGGCGCTGATAGGTTTGCTGGCGAAGCTGAAGGCTACATATATAGTCGCTTAGGCAACCCAACAACTCGACAATTAGAAATGCGAGTAGCCGCAATGGAAGGCATGGAAGACGCCGCTGCTACGGCTACTGGCATGGGCGCGGTGTCTGGCGCTTTATTGAGTAATTTATCTTGTGGCGATCATTTAATTTCATCAAAAGCGGTTTATGGTTGTTCATTTGCGTTAATGAATCATCAACTTACCCGATGGGGCATTGAAGTTAGCTTTGTTGATATGGCAAACCCTGCAGAAATTGCAGCGGCCATAAAACCCAATACAAAAGTCATCTTTTTAGAAACACCGGTAAATCCAAACTTAGCGGTATACGACTTAGCTATGATTGGTGAAATAGCGCAAAAAAACAATATTATTTCTATCGTCGATAACACCTTTTTAACGCCGGTATTACAGCAACCGGGAAAGTATGGCATAGATATAGTCGTGCATAGCGCGACAAAATATTTAAACGGTCATGGTGATGTGGTTGCTGGTATTATTTGTGGTACGAGTGAAATGATCATGATGATAAAAATGACCGTACTCAAAGATATTGGCGCAACCATGAGTCCACATGATGCATGGTTGATCATGCGAGGCCTTAAAACCTTACCTATTCGTATGGAGCGCCATTGCAGTAACGCTGAAAAAATAGCGAAATTTTTAGAAAATAATGAGCAAGTCACGCACGTTTATTACCCGGGCCTAAAAAGCCACCCAGGACATAAATTTATCGGCTCGCAAATGAAAGCAGCTGGCGGTGTTATTGCTTTTGAAATTGATAGTGATTTAGCCGGTGGTAGTGATTTTATTAACCGTATGCAGTTGTTTTCAATTGCCGTCAGTTTAGGGGATGCAGAGTCTCTTATTCAACATCCTGCCTCGATGACACATTCACCTTATACTCAAGAAGAACGTTTAGCCGCCGGTATCAGTGATAGTTTAATTAGAATATCAGTTGGTCTTGAAAATGTTGATGACTTAATTGCAGATTTGAGCCAGTCACTTGCCATGATGAAGCAATCATCTGTTGCTGAAAGCTTTGCATAAGTTAGCTTAGTTAGGCTAATTTAAGCTTAAGAAATTATACCGGCTGCACTTCAAATACTGCTTTGTATCTTGAAATGTAGCGGGTAAATACAAGAAGCCTTAACACTCTGAGTATTAAGGCTTAGCTATATTAAAACTCAGTTATCTTAAGACTTAGTTATCTTCAAACTTAGTTATCAGATAACAATATGGCTGATAGCTTAGGTATTATTCGACTTTTGATAACTTCTAGCTCGCTATCTGTATAGGGTGTTAGCGCCTGCTGCCCCCAAATAGGCTTAGGCCAACAAGCATCTTTTTCATAACGCACTATGTGGTGTAAATGCAATTGTGATACTACATTGCCTAAGGCTGCCACATTCATTTTGTCACCTTTAAATTCCTGCATAAGCACTTCACTTAGCATGCTTGATTCATTTAATAGCTGTTGCTGTTGTTGCCAATCCAGTTGATATATATCCTGAATACCATCGACTTTTGGCACTAAAATGAACCAAGGGTAAGCACTGTCATTACACAGTAATAAACGAGAAAGTGGAAAATCAGCCATAACAAAGCAATCATTGGCTAATTGTGGATGTAATTTAAATGGCTCACTCATATTGCTACCTTATCTTAATCTTATAACTAAACTTACTGATTAAACATATAACTAAATTTTTAATGCTAAGTTTAGTTATATGTTTAGTTAATACTAACGTTTATTACGGCGACCTCGGCCTCTGGCGAGTTTTTTGGCTTCTCTAGCAGCAAGTTTGTCTGCTTCAACCTTATCAAAATGCACCACCTCTGCCATCACCATTTCTGGCGTTTCAAAGGATATGCCACCTAAGGTTTTATCGCGAATTTCATTAATTAATATTTCAGATGCTTTGTGAAAGTCAATGTGTCCGCCGCTTTTAACGCAACCACGACGTTTACCAATGGCTTCAATTAACTCAACTTCTTGTGCTGGCAGTTCTTCAATGCCATAACGCTCTTTTAAACGCTCAGGGTAAGCCGCTAATAAATATTCAGCGGCAAAACAAGCAATTTCTTCATGGTCGAATGCGGTATCTTTCACTGCGCTGGTAATTGCTAAACGATAACCACTATTTTCATTGACTATTTTCGGCCAAAGCATACCTGGGGTGTCATATAAATATAAACCTTCATCAAGACGTATTCTTTGTTGACCTTTGGTTACCGCAGGTTCATTACCAACTTTAGCCTTAGCTTTACCCACAAGGGTGTTAATCAAGGTAGATTTTCCCACATTGGGGATCCCCATGATAACGGCATTGATTTGCTTACCGGCTTCATCTTTATTAGCGGCTAATTTTCGAATTAAGGTTGGAATAGTCTTAGCAACCGATGGCGACTCTGTGGTCAATGCAATCGCTTTTACGTTATGCTGAGACTCTAGATGGTTCAGCCATAACTCAGTGACTTTTGGGTCAGCTAAGTCTGATTTATTTAAAATTTTAATTAATGGTTTATCACCACGAATTTCAGTGATCATGGGGTTTTCGCTACTAAAAGGTAAACGCGCATCACAAACTTCAATCACCACATCAATTTGCGGTAGAATTTCTTTAATTTCTCTTTGGGCTTTATGCATATGCCCCGGGAACCAATTAATCGCCATAATAAATCTTTGATAAAATAAAACAGATTTTATCACTGATAATAATGAAAAGCTGTTGAAACTCGACATTGTTTTTGACATCGCCGTTTTTTCACATTAACGCACATTATCGCACATGAATGTTCGAATGCCGTGAAGCTATTTTTTTATCGGGATGCAAGTCATTAAAGTAATGCATGAGCAATTACCGAGATGGCGATGAACCGCCATATGAACACGACATTGCCGGCAGGAATTTTGGAACTTAGTTTTGTCTGGAACAAAAGAAATGTTATAAGCTCAAACTGACCGTTTGTCGTGAACATAAAAAAAGCGCTCTTAGAGCGCTTTTTTTTGTAACATGACTGCACCATTCTACTTCAAGATACAGTTTCAGCATTTTGAAGTAGAGCAGTTATCTATTTAAGCTGTTTTTTTCGCCTCAGGCTTAGCTTTAGGCTTGGCTTTAGCTTTAGGTTTTGCTTTGGCTTTGGCTTTTACTACTTTTTTCTTAGCGAGTTCTTCAACCCACTTATCATCAACATACTTAGCATTCCAACCCGTTGCTTTGCCTTCAACTTCAGTCATAACATATTGTGACTTAGTTTTTCGACTATAACGAACAACAGCTAAGTTACCTTCTGGATCTTGCGTTGGTGCATCGGCTAGGTAATAGAATTTTTCTGAAATTCTATCGCGAAAACGCGCCAGTTCAGCCACTTTAGGTGCTCGTGTTTCCCGTGATTTTGGGAAGGTATTAGCCGCTAAAAAGATACCGGCGGCGCCATCACGTAATACAAAGTGTGCGTCAGACTTTTCACATGCTAATTCAGGTAATTGTACTGGATCTTCTTTGGGTGGCGCAGCTTCGCCACTCGCCAATAACTTACGGGTGTTTTTACACTCGCTATTAGTACAATCAAAATACTTACCAAAACGGCCCGATTTTAACTCCATTTCAGCATCACAACGGTCACATGCTAAAATAGGTCCGTCGTAACCTTTAAGTTTAAACTCACCTTTTTCTAACTCTAGGCCGTCACATACTGGATTATTACCACAAATATGCAATTTGCGTGTTTCATCAATCAGGTAACTGTCCATCGCCGTGCCACATTTATCACAACGGTGCATAGCACGTAACGCTTCGGTTTCTTGATCTTCAGCTAAGATACTAACCGCTTCTTCACCAGGCGTTAAGTTCATAGTGGTAGTACAACGCTCTTTAGGTGGTAATGCATAGCCAGAACAGCCTAAAAACACACCCGTTGAGCCAGTTCTAATACCCATTTTACGACCACAGGTTGGGCAATCAATATCGGTTACAATTGGTTCGTTATTACGCATACCACCTTCCTCAGAAGGCTTGTCGGCAAGTTCTAGCTGCTCGGTAAAGCTTTTATAGAAGCCGTTTAATACATCTTTCCAGTTACTTTTACCTTCAGCAACTTCATCTAACTCCTGCTCCATATTGGCAGTGAAGTCATAATTCATTAACTTTTTAAAGCTACCCGATAAGCTATCGGTAACAATTTCACCCATTTTTTCCGCATAAAAGCGTTTTTTATCTAAGCGCACATAACCGCGATCTTGAATGGTAGAAATAATTGACGCATAAGTCGAAGGACGACCAATTGAACGTTTTTCTAACTCTTTAACTAACGATGCTTCACCAAAACGCGCTGGTGGCTTAGTAAAGTTTTGCGATGGATTTAACTGTTGAAGTGTTAATACTTCACCTACGGCTAAATCAGGTAAATGTGTGTCATCACCTTTTGATAGTTGTGGGTGAACACGTGTCCAACCGTCAAATTGCATTACACGCCCTTTCGCTTTTAAATCAAAGCCAGAAGCATCAACGGTAATGGTACTTACCGTGTAACGTGCTGCCGTCATTTGACAAGCCACAAATTGGCGCCAGATTAATTCGTATAATTTTTTCGCGTCCGCATCCACATCAGTGATAAAGGCCGCTTCAAGCTTAACGTTTGATGGCCGAATAGCCTCATGCGCTTCTTGAGCATTTCCTTTACTGGTATAAACTTTCGCATTTTCTGGTAAATAATTTTCACCAAAATTATCAGTAATATAACCGCGACAGGTTTCAACCGCATCTTTACTTAAGTTGGTCGAGTCGGTACGCATATAAGTAATATGACCCGCTTCGTATAAACGTTGCGCAAGCCCCATGGTACGCTTAACACCAAAACCTAATTTAGTACTGGCGGCCTGTTGCAACGTCGAGGTAATAAAGGGTGCTGACGGCGTACTTTTTGACGGTTTGTCTTCACGTTTACTTACCGTGTAAGGTGATGAGGTTAAAACGGCTAACGCTTTATTTGTATCGGCTTCATTAGTTGGCTTAAAAGCTTTGCCATGGTCATGAGTAACATCTAATGCAAAGTCGCTACCTGTAGAGGTTTGCGTATCGGCACTAACTTCCCAATACTCTTTCGGATCAAAAGCTTTAATTTCACGCTCTTTTTCCACAACAAGTTTAACGGCAACCGATTGCACACGCCCAGCTGATAAACCTCGAGCTACTTTTTTCCACAATAATGGACTGACCATAAAGCCAACCACACGATCGAGAAAACGTCGCGCTTGTTGGGCATTAACCCCAGGCATGCTTAATTCGCCTGGTGCAGAAAACGCTTGTTGAATAGCGTTTTCAGTAATTTCGTTGAAAACTACGCGCTTAAATTTGGCGTCATCGCCACCAATAATTTCTTTTAAGTGCCATGCAATTGCCTCACCCTCTCTATCCAAATCGGTTGCGAGATAGATGGTATCAGCGGTACTGGCAAGCTTGATTAATTCAGCAACAACTTTTTCTTTGCCTTCAAGTATTTGATAATTCGCTGCCCAATCGTTATCAGGGTCAATACCCATACGATTAACTAATGCGAGTTTATCGCGTTTAGCTTTATATTTAGCTTTCGCCGCAGGCGCCATTTTTCTTACTTCAGCAGGAGATTTTGCCGCTACTTTTTTACCCGTGCTACTATGCGGTAGATCACGAACGTGACCCACACTAGATTTAACAATAAAATCTTTACCAAGGTATTTGTTAATTGTTTTCGCTTTGGCTGGCGATTCCACAATTACCAGAGATTTTGCCATATTATTTTATATTCCTACTAAGCTGACGATGTCAGTTGCGTCACAGTTATTTGCATTGAATGACTTAATATTGCGCGAGCTAAACATTAAGAAAAAATTGCCTTCGTAAATAAAACTGAAACGTAAAATTAAATTTGAGACTGAAATTACTATTAGATATATCTGTAAATTAGCAAGCTGACAAGCAAAAAATTTTATATATATGCCTTTTTACAACTTTTAGCTATAATGACGCGAACTTTTCGGCGCCATCATAATCGACTTTTTAGCAAAATTTAAGGGCTGAAAGCGAAATAACTGCACTTTATGGTCAGTATTAACAATTTTTTACAATCACTCCAGGTAGTTTGCGTTCATTTAAGTGAATTTCAATACCTTTTAATAGGAAGAGAATATACATGACAACTTCATGGTCAACATTTAAAAATAAAATCACCCAGTGCTTATGTCCACCAGGAAACGGCGTTTTTACCGTCAACACAGCCAAAGAACGTAAGGAGCGTTTGCATAAAGCCTTATTTGGCCAATCAAACGATATAGAGTCACTATGGCAGCAAAGTATTGAAACACTGCCACAGTCGACTAATGCGGTAATTCTCGGCATTGCTTCAGACTGTGGTGGCGGAATTTTACGTGGTGCTAACTGGGGGCCCTTGTTTGTTCGCTCAACACTGTTAGAACAATACCCTGATTTAAATGCCTTTGATTTAGGCGACGTGCGCGTTATTCCGCATTTGTTACATGATAAATATCTTAATGAGGCAACCATTGCCAATTGTCGAAAAGCACTTTATCAAGATCAGAATAGTGAGTTTCCTGTTAGCCCGTTATCAATCACAGAAGATGTATTACACGACTTTTATGCCGAATTCCCTAACAAAGGCATCTTTGGTATTGGCGGTGATCATTCTGTTAGTTACCCATTAGCAAAAGCCTATTTACAAGCGAAGAAAAAACAAGGCGTGCGTGCGGCTATTATTCACTTTGACGCCCATACCGATTTATTGGTTGAACGTTTAGGTATCGACTTATGCTTTGGCTCGTGGTGTACACACATCTTAGACGACTTAACTGAACGTCGTGATTTAATTCAAATCGGCATTCGTTCAAGTGGCAAGCCTAAAGCACATTGGGAAAGCACTTTTGGCGTTAAGCAACATTGGGCACATGAACTTAAAGAGCAAGGCGTGGAAGCGATTATTGCAAAAATAATGAAACAATTGAAAGATGATAACGTCGATGAAATTTATGTTAGCTATGACATTGACGCACTCGATGAAACCTATGCAGCAGCAACAGGTACACCAGAGCCAGATGGCTTATCACCCAACGAATCAATGCAAATATTGCGCGCTATTGCCGCTCAGTACCCAATTACCGGCGCCGACATGATGGAAATTGCCCCCTTCACCGACAGCACAGGTTTAGGTGCCGTCAGCCGTGATAAAACTCTTGCAGCAGGTGCAGAGATTTCAGCTTTCTTGATTGAAGAGATGAATAAATAACTTATTTTAAATAACGTTGGCTCACAATCAAGTTAATAAAAAAGGCTCCTACTGGAGCCTTTTTTATTATGCCTTATGACCCGTCCTAAATAAGGTTGACACTTTTCCAGCAATGCATTGGAGAGTGTTATGAAATCAACCACTAAACGTACTCAAAAAGATTATTCCCTCGCCTTTAAATTAGGTGTTGTAGACCAGGTCGAAAGCGGGGAATTAACCTATAAACAAGCTCAAGATAAATATGGAATTCAAGGTTGTTCTACTGTTTTAATTTGGCTTCGTAAGCATGGTCGACTAGATTGGTCTACAGGCACACCAATTTTTTTAACCCAAGGTTTTGCTATGTCCAAATCAAAACTCCCCCAAACGCCCGAGCAACGTATTAAAGCACTAGAGCAACAGCTAGCAGACAGTCAACTCAAAGCACAATTTTTTGAGGCTGTCGTTAATGTCCTTGAAACGGACTACGGGGTACGCCTAACAAAAAAGCACAAAGAGAAGTTATCAAGCAAAAAGCGATAAAGACCTTAACGGTTACCAAGGCTTGCGCTTTTATTGGTATCACACGTCAAGCTTATTATAAACAATGCGTTACGCAGGCTCACCGTCAAAAGCACGAACAGCGTATACTTGAATTTATCGTTAATGAGCGAATGTATCAGCCGAGAATTGGGACGCGTAAACTCAAATATTTACTGTCATTACAACCATTATTTATTGGTAGAGATAGATTATTTGAATTACTTGCATCATGTCGTATGCTGATATCACGTCAGCGTGCCTACCATAAAACAACCAATAGCCACCATAGATTTCATTGTCACCCTAACTTACTTAAAGCGGGGTTTGTTCCTCAAAGCCCTGAGCAGTTATGGGTCGCAGACATTACTTACTTACCAACAGTGTCAGGTAATACGTATTTGAGTTTAGTCACAGATGCCTATTCAAGAAAAGTGGTGGGCTATCACATTGATGACAACATGAGAGTTGATTCTGTTAAACAAGCCTTTGTAAAAGCGTTAAAGCAACGAAAGACAAAGAATAACCTAGTGCACCATTCAGATAGAGGTGTTCAATATTGTTCGAATGAATATCAGTATCTTCATAAAAAACATCATATTAAGTGCTCGATGACCGATGGTTATGATTGTTACCAAAATGCCTTAGCGGAGCGTATTAACGGCATATTAAAAAATGAATATTTGTTAGTAAAACCTAAAAATTTAGAAGAGGCTAAGAAAATGGTTGAGGAGTCTGTGATGATATATAATGGAAGAAGGCCACATACGGCCTTAAAATACAAAACGCCCGATGAAGTTCATCAGGCGTTTTAATTCAAAATGTGTCAACCCATGCTAGGACGGGTCATTATATACTTAAAGCGACGTTATATTTATAGTCGCAACAGTATAAGAGGTAGTAACCCCCAACGGTGTTGTTACGGTAACTACAAGTGGACCACTAATGTCTTTATCTTTTACCCCTTCAATGGTAACAGCAAAACTACTACCTCCATTAAAGCTAGTATTAGGCCAAGTGTAAGTACTTAATCCCTTCACAGAACCTACAGCAGCCTCAAATATAACTGTTGTTCCTGCAGGCATAGGTTGATTATGAAAATCAGCAATAGTAACTGCCGCGGCGGCTGTTCCATCTTGTACAATATCAATGCTGTCACCATTGGTAGGGTAGTTAGTAACAAACATTGGATTACTACCAGACATCACTAATACAAGCGTTCCACGAACATTAATTGATTTCTTAACAGCACAATTGTCAGCATCACCACATAATGAGCCATTGTACTTATTATTTTCTAAGTCAAATTCGGCACTTGAATTAAAGTCATCAAATTTCTCTTCTTCACCACCAGTTTCACCACCAACTCTTTCGCCATCAGCCACTGTTGGATCTGGGTTATAAATACCATCTTCATTGTAATCAATAAAAGACTCTGTTAAGTCATAAGGTGAACCATTTACATCTAAGCCTGAATTATCATTAATACCTAAAAAGGCATTTTTTTCAATTTGATCATAAAGGCCATTACCATTAAAGTCTGGGAATGACTCTTCACCAATAGCTGTTGCAGAAATCGTCGCTCGTCCACCATACTTTTGCCCCATAAAATTATTTGAACTAGGTGAAGCACTATTAATTCTCGAGGCGAAAGTTGTGCCATCAGCAATACCTAACTCTGCAAACGTATCACTAGTACCAGCACCATTAGTTATTTTTATATTGAGACGAGTTGGTGATTTAAGTAGTAGGTAAGTGTCTCCAGCATAAATAAACTCTGAAGCAACTACAGAAGACACTGCTAAGTCTGTATTAACTTTTTCAACTATATCCGCAGGACTATCATAATTACTGTTTAGGGTTACTGTATCTAGACCATCGGTGGTTTGAACATTAAACTCAATATCGTTGATGCTAAAGTCTCTACCTGCATTAATGATCTTAATTGCATTCGTACCGACAAATGTTGATGCAATACCATCAGGAATACCTAACTCATTAGACGTACTACTACTGCCTCCTTGGTCTGCTATCGTAATATCGAGACCACTCGTTGTAGTAAGCTTTACATAACTTATCCCATTTTCAATAGACTCTGAAGCCTGTACAGGACTTGGATCCGCCCTATTCCCTTCGTTAAGTAATGTATTAATCCTAGATATAATAGAACTAGAAGAAGTGTAATTTTCATCTAAAAATACAGTAGCTATAATTGAACCTGAACCATCATCAGTTGTAACAGTAAATTTAATATCGTTGGTCGAAAAATCCTTACCATCTTTAATGCGGTTGATTCGACTTAACCCTATAATTTGGGTAACATTATTATAATAAGTGATACCATTTTTTAGACCTAAAACATCGAAGGTAGTTACCGAACCAACTGAAGTATCTGTGATGGTGATATCTAAACCTGTGGTTGAGATCAGTTCAAATAAACCTTCAAAACCAGATACGGCTTTAACACCAGAATCAACCAGTTGCTCATTAGTTTCATCGAGTAATTCAGCTTTAGATGCAAAATTAGAGTTTAAAGATACAGTGTCAGCAGCATTTTCCGGCGTAGTAACTGTAAACTTTATTGGTTTTTCAGTAAAATCCAATCCTTTACTGATATCAACAGTGCCTTGAACTAATGTTGGCCCATCATTTACTTCGCCTAATTCTTGTCCTTCTGGTCTGACATTTTGACTGGTCCAAATTACCGAACAGGCACCTTTTGTAGTAACACAAGAATTTTCAATGGCACCACCTTCAGTGGTAAAAGCAACAGCTGTTCCATCAGGGGCAGGGTTATTAAATGCATCAGCTAACCTTGCCGTAATGATAACTTCTGTACCATCAATATTCCAAGCTTCTGGATTAAAGACACTGGCAGATAAGCTAAAACTGTCTTGATCTGGAATACCAGTTGAAATAACTAACAGTTTAGATTGTGTAAAAATTGATGCATCTTCATTTAACTCAGCTCTAACCCGAACACTCGTATGTACTGTGCCTGAATTGACAACTGTTTGAACCAAACCATTACTATCAGTTTGGGCAAATTTTGGGCTCCAGCCAATACCACCAACTTCAGTATTTAAGGAAAAATCAACATCTTTATTAGCAACAACATTACCGTTGGTATCTCTTACTTTAAAGACAACTGTTGAGCTTTCTATACCACCAACACCTTTCAAACTAATATTTTCTGGTGTTGCAGAAATAAATTCAATACTGCCAGAATCCGGTGAACTAATTGTCACTGTTCCTGTGGCAGATAACACTGTTCCTCCAGCATTAGCCGTTGCTGTAACAATATCAGGTCCCTGACAACCTTGGGCTAAATAAGTGCTTTGAGCAATACCGGCTATAGTGGCAACAGGGGAATCAATATTGGCTGTTGGTACAGATAGGACACTACAACCTGAAGTAAAGCTAACTTCAACAGTTTCTGTGGTAAATAATGTCGCAGGTGTACTCGCTGAAGCATTAGAGACGTCCCAAATACTCACAGACAAACCAGCAGTAGCACCCGCAGAAATAACACCAGCTGGCACAGCAATTAAACCATCAGGTAAACCTGTAACGCCATCAATGGCATGACCCATGCCAAGAGAAGATGCGCCAATTGAAAAAACTAACTGCTCTGATTCACCTGATACTAATTGTGCTATCACGGTACCAGCACCTAGAGAATTACCAGCTAAAAGATCAACAGTTGCAATATAATCACTACCTGTTGTTGCGATTGCTGTTTGAATGGGAATAGTGCCTAGGTCAGTTGTAAAAGTAACAATAACCGCTTTGTTTACCCCAGTAACGGTTGCAATTAGTTTACCAGAAGAGATACTGCTTATTTGTTCAACTTCATTACCATCACTATCAGTTAAAGCTAGGCTTATATTGACACCTGATCCAACACTATTACCTTCAGAAAAGAAACCTTGTGTAACCACATCACCCGCACTGGAGCTAGCTGTTAATACCCCTGCACCACGAACTGTACCGGCAAAAAGTGTAATGGTGGCATCACCGCTACTGTTGGTAAGTACTGTTCCCACAACTGGATCCAACACACCGAGAGTGGAGGTAAAAACAATGACTTCATCACTTAAGTCATTGCCATTAGCTGCTTCAAAATGAATAGTAATACTAGCAGGGGTGGCATTGGAAATTGACGTACTATTGGTAAAGCTGGTAATCGTTAACGAGTTACCTCCTTCTTCTGGGCTATCACCCTCAGTAAAGAAACCTTGTGTTACTGCATCACCCGCACTCGAGCTAGCCGTTAATACACCTGCACCACGCACAGTCCCCGCAGAAAGTGTAATACTTGCATTGCCAGAACTATCAGTCAGTACAGTCCCCGTTTTAGGATCAAGTGCACCTAAGGTGGAAGTAAATGTAATCACTTCATTTGATAAATCAGTGCCATCAGCGGTTTCAAAGTGAATAGCAATGCTGGCAGGGGTTGCATTGGAGATCGACGTAATATTGGTAAAACTGGTAATCGCTAAAGAGTTTCCGCCTTGTTCTGCACCATCACCCTCGGTAAAGAAACCTTGAGTTGCCACATCTCCTGAAGTAGAAGTGGCTGTTAAGGTACCTGCTCCTCGTACTGTACCAGCAGCAAGTATTATAGTGGCATCGCCAGTACTATTGGACAGAACTGTACCCGTGTTCGGA
This sequence comes from Colwellia sp. MB3u-8, assembly GCF_014076985.1. Taxonomy (NCBI): domain Bacteria; kingdom Pseudomonadati; phylum Pseudomonadota; class Gammaproteobacteria; order Alteromonadales; family Colwelliaceae; genus Colwellia; species Colwellia sp. MB3u-8. The sequence goes on along the minus strand of NZ_JACGVA010000059.1, from coordinate 223,224 downwards.
TCTAGAACACCCAGAGTTGACGTAAATGCAATCACTTCATTCGCTAAATTTATACCATCTGAAGACTCGAAGTGAACAGATATACTTGATGGGTTCGCTTTAGAAATAGCTCCGCTATTAGTAAAGTTAGTAATCGTTAAAAAGTTACTAACTTCTTCTGAGCCATCACCTGCACTTTTAAAAGTTACAGAGTTAGAATCAATACCATCGACACTCGCTGTGATTGAACCATCACCACTACTAGAACCAACAAGTAAACCTATTTCAGCGTTTCCATCTGCATCAGTACTACTCGTATTGACATCAGTACTGAAACTTGCCAAATCTGTATTACTCACTGTAAATGTGACTAATTTATCAGATAGCGGTGTACTACCTTGCATGACGTTTACTGTAAGCGTTTGTGGTGTCGCTTGAGCTAAATTCTTATCTGAAATAGCTAAGGAAATTGTTATAGCGTCTGGTGTACTACCATCATCTGGGCTTTCGTCAAATCCACCAGCACTGCCGCCGCAACCGATTAAAGTTGCAAACAGTAAAACAAAACTAAGGCGTTGAAATAGCGCCATAAAAAGGATATCCCTATATTTTTCATTATCAATTAACTTAATGATAACCGAATTATTACAAAAAAGTCAGTGATTCACATAAAAAATATAATTTATCTAGAACGGGTGGTTTTCAGGGGATTATTTATTAAATTTACGCCACTTAAATCAGACGGAATGCTATTTTTTATTGAGACAAGTCCCAAGTAGCTATGCAATTTTCAAGCAAAGTGGATACAGTGAGAAAATTAAAGCAACTTAACATACGCACCATAAAAAGTTTTTTGTCGTTAATCTCGTATCATCACATATTAACGCCAATCATTACCTTTTACCTACTTAGCTTAATTAAAGAGCAAAAAAACCGGCAGTAAAAATAATATCCTAAAATCAACACCTCTATGCTTTAATCATTTGATTTCTGCTCTTCGCAACAACATAATAAGGCATCGCTCAATAAAATAAGAAAAATATGGCTGAAAAAAAGCAAGCAAGTTTAACTGCTCGAATTGTTACCGGTATGATTGCGGGTATCCTCACTGGCACAATTTTACAATCGTTGATGCCTGATGGCTCTGACTTCGTCATTCCTTTATACCTCTTTGATTTTTCAGTCCGCGGCTTTTTAGTTGATGGTGTTTTTGAAGTTATTGGCCAAGTATTTATTTCTAGTTTACAAATGTTGGTCGTGCCTTTAGTGTTCGTGTCGTTAATTTGCGGTACCTGCTCACTAAAAGATACCACTAAGCTAGGTCGCATCGGTGGAAAATCTATAGGCTTATATTTACTCACAACGGCTATTGCTATTAGCTTTGCTATGGGTTTAGCTTTACTTGTTAGCCCTGGTGAAGGCGTAAATATGACGGCGGGTACAACCTTTACCAGTCGAGAAGCCCCTTCACTTGCTCAAACCCTTATTCAAATGTTCCCCAGTAATCCATTTGCCTCATTTGCTCAAGGCAACATGCTGCAAGTTATTATTTTTGCTTTATTATTTGGTATCGCCATTGCACTTTCTGGCAAACCGGGCGAGCGTGTTGCTGCACTTTTTGAAGATATGAGTGTGGTCGTTATGCGCCTGGTTACTATCTTAATGAACATTGCGCCCTATGGTGTATTTTGTTTATTAGCCGGCTTATTTACCGACGTGTCGTTAAGTACCTTTGGCAATTTGTTAGGGTATTTCTTTGTGGTGCTTTTTGCATTATTACTGCATGCCTTTATCACTTATCCTGTTTTACTTAAGTTATTTACTGGCTTAAATCCATTAATCTTTTTAAAGAAAATGCGTGATACCGCTATTTTTGCATTTTCAACCTCAAGCAGTAATGCAACTTTACCCATTACCTTAGAGACAACAACAAAGAAAATGGGTGTTAAGAACTCCATTGCTTCATTTACTGTGCCATTAGGTGCCACCATTAATATGGACGGTACGGCAATTATGCAAGGTGTTGCTACGGTATTTATTGCACAAGTATTTAGCCAAGACTTAACGCTTACTGATTACTTAATGGTGATATTAACAGCGACATTAGCATCAATTGGCACGGCAGGTGTTCCCGGTGTTGGCTTAATCATGTTAGCTATGGTGCTAGAGCAAGTCGGTTTACCTGTTGAAGGTATTGCGCTAATTATTGGTGTAGACCGCTTACTAGATATGACACGTACCGCGGTTAACGTGACGGGTGATAGCATGGTAACGATTATTGTCGGTAAGTCTGAAGATCAATTTGATGAAGCGGTGTTTAACGACCCTGAAGCGGGTAAAAATATTGAAGATATTGACTTCCATCACTTGAAATAACCCTTAATCATGGCACTACTCATATAGAAAAGGGCGCTTAATAGCGCCCTTTTTATTTGTAGTCAATATGTTGAGTAAACGATGTGTTGTTGTGACTAAAAAGTAGTGACTAAAAGTTGCTACTGGCAGTTGCTACTAACTTAGTAAGCTCAACAATAGCTAATTAACCTAGCGCCACTATAAAAACCATATAAGCTAAGCCGTATATCTAAGTTGAAGTATCTACCCTGTAATAAGCGGTTCAAAGCCTTTAACTAACTCGTCTAACGCTTTCATTTGTGCTAAATAAGGTTCAAGTTTATCTAAGGGTAACGCGCAAGGGCCATCGCACTTTGCGTTTAATGGATCAGGGTGCGACTCGATAAATAAGCCTGCAATACCAATAGCCATACCACTACGGGCTAATTGCGCCGCTTGTGCACGTCGGCCATCAGCTGAGTCTTCTCTACCACCTGGGCGTTGCAAAGCATGCGTGGCGTCAAACATAACAGGCGCATAGTTTTTCATCTCATCCATGGCTAACATATCAACAATTAAGTTATTGTAACCAAAGCAACTCCCACGCTCACAAAGAATAATGTCTTCGTTACCGGCTTCAGCAAACTTATTGATGATATGACGCATTTCATGGGCAGCCAAAAATTGTGGCTTTTTCACGTTAATAATCGCACCGGTTTTTGCCATAGCAACCACCAAATCAGTTTGGCGAGCAAGAAACGCAGGTAACTGAATAATATCAGCCACTTCAGCAACAGGCCCAGCTTGATAAGGTTCATGTACATCAGTAATAATCGGGACATTAAATGTCGACTTAATTTCTTGAAAAATCTTTAAGCCCTCGTCCAAACCAGGGCCACGATATGCGCTAACCGACGAACGGTTAGCTTTATCAAATGAGGCCTTAAATACAAAAGGAATATTGAGTTTTTGGGTTACTTCAACATAATGTTCGGCAATGGTCATGGCTAAGTCTCTCGACTCCAGCACGTTCATACCACCAAATAATACGAAAGGTTTATCGTTGGCGATATCAATATCGCCAAGTGAAATTAATTGCTTTGTCATAATATTTCCAATATTTATCTATAGATTAGCGGCGATTCTAGCTACCAATAATTCTTAACAACTGGCCACATAACCATGCCATGTAAGTGCCTAATGCATAACCAAAAACGGCTAACAAAACCCCAACAGGGGCTAATGACGGATGAAATGCCGAGGCAATAACGGGTGCTGATGCTGCGCCGCCAATATTAGCTTTACTACCAACCGCTAAATAAAATACTGGCGCTTTAATATACTTACGTACTGCAAATAATAAGCCTACGTGTACGGCCATCCATATTAATCCAATCACCATATATTTAGGCGCTTCAACGATTTGCGTAATATCCATATGCAAACCAATAGTGGCGACTAAAATATAAAGAAAACTACTACCCACCTTTGAGGCTCCTACCGCCTCTAGTTTTCTGACTTTAGTAAAGGAAAGTGCTAAACCAATAGTGGTCACTAATACGATGATCCAAAATAATTTACTGTGCAAGCTAAATTTCTTTAACTCAGGATAGCTATTTTGAAAAAATGGTACTAAGTAATCAGCCGCTAAATGCGCCAAACCGGCAGCACCAAAGCCAATGGCTAAAATGAGCATGTAATCTTTTAGTTCAGGTTGTTTTGAATTTTCCTGGGTTTCGGCTTCAACTTTTTCAATCAATCGATCAATGCTTGAAGTATCTGCACCATTTTTTGCATCAATTCGCTTATGATTCGCCGCCATATAAAGCAAAATGGCCATCCAAATATTGGCAACAACAATATCTACCGTCACCATGATGGTAAATATTTTACCATCAGCACCGTAAATTTCTTTCATGGCAAGCATATTTGCGCCGCCGCCAATCCAACTTCCCGCCAGCGCTGCCATACCTCGCCATACGGCGTCTGGGCCTGAAACCCCAATTAACTCAGGCCATACAGCTGAAACAATTAATAATGCTAGTGGCCCACCTATGATTACGCCAACGGTACCAGTTAAAAACATAATAATGGCTTTACTACCCAAACCAGCAATAGCTTTAATGTCGATACTCAGCGTCAATAAGACTAAACAAGCGGGTAATAAATAATATTTTGCCACTTCATCAACTTTACTGACTTCAGCACTAACAATACCAAAAGTATTTAAAAGCGAGGGTAACAAATAGCACATTAACAGTGCGGGCACATACTTATAAAATGATCGACAAGCGGGGTTACTGCTGCTTGAGGTATAAAAAACAAAGCCTAAAATTAGCGCTAGAATTCCAAGTACTGTTGCATCGTTGGTGATCAATGGCATGCTAGCCACGACTGAATCTTGCATTACTTATCCTTATGATTTTTCAAGTTACGGTATTGTTATTATTCTTATAAATGACGCTTAAGCCGACTTATTAACCGGTAAGTTTTGTTAATGCAATATGGTATCTGCAATTGAAATTTTATCTAACTGTAGCTTTAATAGCTGCGCCGCAGGATCTTTCGGGCATTGCTCAACAAAGTATTGGTAATCATCATAGGCGACTTTAAAACAATCAAGTTGATGTAATAAAAAGCCACGATCGCGACGTTCAAAGGGATCATTTGGATTCAGTGCCAATAGCATATCCACACATTTAAGTGCGTTATCGTAAGCCTGTTCTCGTATAAAAGCCGCTTTTAAACTCGTGATATGTTCAAGCACTAGGCTTTCTTGTTTCATTATATCTAGCGTGACTTCAAATGGGTCACCTGAAATTTCACTCATGCGAGTATCAAGCTCGTGCCAATTTAGCGACTCACCGGTAACGGGATCAAGAATAATGGCGTAACTGTCATCACAAATAATTCTTAACATGGCTTTTTCTGGTACAAAAACAATGTCAGTCTGACAATCACAAGCATTCGCTACATAGGCAATAAGTACCGATTTTAAGATAGGTGAAACCAGTTTATGCGTTAACGCTGATGACACCTGATATGACATTACTGGCCAATTTTGCTGCTGTTTATCAATAAAAAGTTGATCAATAAATAAGGCATTAATCAATACCTCAGCACGTTCAATGGGATCTTTAATTTCATCAGTTTCACCTTGGCAATAACCCACTAGATCATCCAGTTCACTTTGAACAGTCGTTTTTTTGCCAAAAATAAACTCTTCTATTAATAAAAAAGTTTGTAATAGTTCATTTTCTTCAGATTTAATTTCTGATAACAATAAATCGTTCATGCATACTCTATTAGTGTTTAATACTTATACCAATGCCAATAAGTTTCTTCCCACTTAGCGAGATTTAAAAAGCTTAGAGAAAAGGCATTGGTTGTAGAGAATGGTTATTCCATTTTCAAAATCAATAACGCAGACTGTAAGCCTTTTAAGCTCGCCCTTCGAGAGTTTTCAAGCGATTCGATAACCGCCTATAATTTCCTATAATTCCCTTCATATAGAACAACTATATGAAAAAAATTAAACTTGCTCTCAAACAGCTAACAAGCTCTGAGTGACCACTAACTTAATGGCTTTGGTCATGATTTTAGCCGCTTATAAGCCAGCTAAAAATACGGATTCCTTGCTTATGGCGAGACGAACAATCAGCATTATCCAGCCTATTGCGCCCAAAAAACCAATAATTTGCATGGCACGATTTCGCGCCAATTTCAGGGTGTAGTAACCGGTAAAAATATAAGCCAACACGGCAAACAGTTTTTCGGCAAACCAGAGTTGTTCTACTGGATTTATCGCTAGCTGAATCGATAACGCGACCCCAAGACCCAGTAATAAGGTATCGATAATATGTGGGGCAATTTTCAACCATTTCAAGGTTAATTTATTTGAATTAGCTAAGGTTAAGACAAAACGAAAAGTAAAAAATAAAACACTGATCATCGCAATGGTCATATGTAAATTTTTAAGCATAATAACTCCGTTAAGTTTATTTTTTAGTTTTGTGCTTTATGCAGAGTAACAAGCCCAAGTCACTCGGTCATTGTGACTGTAATCTTTTATTGTTTGGATTTCGCTATAAGCTAAATCTGCTAGAATTTTTTGCACCATTTTACTTTGCTCAAAACCATGTTCAATATACAAAAAGCCACCCGGTTTTAAAAAGTTAAGTGCGTGGTGAGCAATAACTATAATATCAGCTAAGCCATTATCCGCAGCCACTAATGCGGTTTTAGGCTCATACCTGACATCCCCTTCATTAAGGTGATAATCATGTTCATCAATATACGGAGGATTGCTAACGATAATGTCAAAGCGCTTATCATCAGCTACCTGATTAAACCAATCACTTTGATAAATATTAACTTGTGTTAGCGCTAAGTTGTCGGCGTTAACCTTGGCGAGCGCAACGGCCTCATCGCTATAATCTACCGCTTCTATTTGCCATTGAGGTCGCTCTGAGGCTAAAGCTAAGGCAATAGCCCCCGTACCTGTGCCTAAATCTAAACAACTTAGTTCTGCTGCTTGATGATGAGTTAACACCAGTTCAACTAGCACTTCAGTATCTGGACGCGGAATTAAAGTCGCAGGTGAAACTTGCAGTGGTAATGACCAAAACTCACGTAGTTCAACAATATAGGCGATAGGTTCGCCCTGAACTCTTCGCAACATGAGTTCAGAAAATTGCTTTGCTTGGCTGGTAGATAACTTATGCTCTGGCCAAGTTAATAAAAAACTTCTTGGTTTTTCAATAACAAAGCAAATGAGTATCTCAGTATCTAATTTGCTGCTATCTGAGTGAGGCAACAAAAGTTGTTGACCAAAAACCGTTAATTTAGCCAAGGTCATCGATGATAAGTTTTCAACCGACAACCTTTGCGCTACCACTGATGCACTCACTAATGCTGCTCAGCAAGCTCTGCTAATAAATCAGCCTGACTTTCTTGCATAATGGGCTCAAGTACTAAGTGTAAATTACCTTCCATGATTTCGTTTAAACGATAAAGTGTCAGGTTGATACGATGATCACTCATGCGCCCCTGTGGGAAGTTATAAGTACGAATTCGCTCAGAACGATCACCACTAGCCACTAAGTTACGACGAGAAGACTCTTCTGCACTTCGGCGTTTTTCATCTTCTATTTGTTGTAAGCGAGCTTGTAATACTGACATCGCTTGGGCACGGTTTTTGTGCTGCGAACGCTGGTCTTGACATTCAACCGCCACGCCACTTGGAATATGGGTAATACGAATAGCTGAATCGGTTTTGTTAACGTGTTGTCCACCCGCACCAGAGGCACGGAAAGTATCTACTTTTAAGTCAGCTTTATTGATTTCAATGGCTTGTGACTCTGGAATTTCTGGCATTACAACCACAGTACAAGCAGAAGTATGCACACGCCCTTGTGATTCAGTTTCAGGCACACGTTGCACTCTGTGACCGCCAGACTCATACTTCATCTGACCGTAAACACCAACACCGTTAACTTTAACAATAATTTCTTTATAACCGCCCTGCTCACTTTCGTTGGAGTTCATCAATTCGATTTTCCAACCTTGCTTTTCAGCATAACGGCTGTACATACGGAATAAATCACCGGCAAAAATAGCCGCTTCATCACCACCAGCTCCAGCGCGAATTTCAACAAAACAGTTATTGTCGTCTTTTGGATCACGAGGCAATAATAAAACTTGCAATTCCTCGGTCATTTTTTCTACCAATTTCTTCGCCGACTTAAACTCTTCTTGCGCCATTTCACGCATATCCGGGTCTTCATCTTTAAGCATTTCTTCTGCCGCAGCAAAATCATTCTCGGCATCTTGAAAGCGATGAAAGGCTGAGGTTACAACTTCTAATTGTGAAAATTCTTTTGATAATGCCTGAAACTTTTCTTGATTAGAAATAGTTTCAGGATCAGACAATAACGCTTGTACTTCTTCAAAGCGTTCGACAAGTATCTCAAGTTTTTGGTAAACAGATTTATTCATTAAATGATCTTATATAGTCAATAATTGATGAATTACCCGCGCATTATATTCGACTATGCAGGTAATTTATACTAAATAGGTATGCAAGCGAGCAGTATAAAGAGCTTAGCTCAGAGTTTCAACGGGTGTGAAGATAGCGAAAGGTAAATTATTGCCCGCTTAAATTAAAGACTAGGTAAACCCAGTGGCTAATCTTGATGGTCAATATTAAAAATATCGCGTAAGTAAATCAGCCGATCTAACTCTCCACCTTGTGCGGCCGATTGAATAGCACTGGTGGGTGCATGCATAAATTTATTGGTTAGCTTAGTGGCAAGCTCAGCAATTACCGCTTCAGGTTTTTTATTTGTCGCTAGTTGTTGCATGGCTTTTTCAAGCAATTGATCACGATTTTCTAAACACTGTTTACGATATGAAATCACCGTATCTTGGGTATTTAAGCCACGTAACCATGACATAAAAACAGATGATTGTTCAGTAACAATACCTTCGGCTAATACCGCTTCTTTGCGGCGATTATTTAAATTTTTTGCAATAATGTTTTGCAAGTCATCAACGGTGTAGAGAAATACGTCTTCAAGATCTGAAACCTGCTCTTCAATATCACGAGGAACAGCTAAATCGACCATAAACATGGGTCGATGCTTTCTTTTCATTAAAGCCTTTTCCACCATACCTTTACCTATAATGGGTAAAGTACTACCGGTAGAACTGATGACAATATCAGCACTAGACATCATTTCTGGAATTTGCGCGAGTGTTATAACATCGGCACCAAATTTTTTTGCCATGTTTTCAGCGCGACTTAAGGTACGGTTTGCCACCGTAATATGGCCAACATTATTTTCGTATAAGTGTTTAGCTACTAATTCAATAGTTTCCCCAGCACCTACTAACAGAACCCGGGTTTTATCTAAACTGGCAAAAATATGTTTTGCTAGGTTAACCGCAGCAAAAGCAACAGAAACCGCACTTGCCCCTATTTCGGTATCGGTTCTCACTTGCTTAGCGACACCAAAAGTACGTTGAAAAAGCCGGTCCATCACTAACGCCATCGAACCAGCCGCTTTAGCTTGCTTATAGGCTTGTTTCATTTGCCCTAATATTTGTGGCTCACCCAGTACCAAAGAATCTAAACCACAAGCAACACGCATCATATGATTAACCGCTTGTTGATCTTGATGCCAATATAAACTTGGCGTAATGGTAGACGCAGGAACATTGTGGTGTTGTACTAACCAACGTACTAAACGCTCTTGCGTTAAGGTAATATCACCTTCTTGAACGATATAAAGCTCGGTTCGATTACAGGTAGATAAAATCGCGGCTTCTTTACAATCTACTGAATGAATCAGTTCCTGCAAAGCCGAACTCAAGTTATCAGGGTTAAATGATATTTTTTCCCTAATGGCTACTGGAGCGGTTTTATGATTGATACCTAATGCAACTATCGACATATGAATATATTGAGTCCAAAAAATGTTAATGGCCGGCAGTGTCTGCGGCGGATGACTATTATCTTACGGCTGATTATACGCTTGTAATGACTATTCGACACAATTATCAGTTAGATATTGAAAAAAACCTATGATCTGAGATAAAAAATCGCGATAATTTTACGTAAAATCACCTTAAATTGAAAGCATGCAGTTATATGTTTTCGTTATTTGTTGTTTCTTTTGATGAAGCAAAGCTTATTTAATTTATTCAGCTCAGGAATGCTATGTATAATATACGACTCATTACGCTATTTTTTGTCAGTCTATTAAGTGCTTGTTCTAGCATCAACGATATACCCGTAGAGAATAATCAAAAAAACCAAAATATTGCCACACGCAACCAACAAGTATCACAGCTTGATAGCTGGACCCTAGTGGGGAAAATAGCCTTTATCGATAGTCAAAAGCGCCAAAGTGCGTCATTGCACTGGCAAAAAAATGCGGTTGGTCAAACCGAGTCGTTAAATTTATCGACCTTATTTGGCATTCAGGTATTAGCACTTACTCGACAGCAAGATAACTTTGTTTTAGAAGTTGACGGTAATCTTTATAATACGTCAGATTTAGACCATTTAATCTATACACTTACCGGTTTAGATTTACCGACGCGTGCCATGAGCCATTGGCTGAAAGGGCTAGCTTTTTTACCTACAGATAAGATAGATTACCATGCAAAAACTCAACTACCACAGTCTTTAACCAGTCATTATAACAATAAAAACTGGTTGATAAAATATAGTAAATATCATCACATTGGCCCATTTCAATTGGCTAAACAGCTAACGATTATTCAAGGCGATTTACGGATAAAAATTGTCATTCATTCATGGAAAGTTTAACGAGGTTATCGTGAATAAGCAGCCATTTATTGTATTCAAGTCACCGGCTAAGCTCAATTTGTTTTTACATATTGTCGGTAGAATGGACAACGGTTATCACCAACTAGAAACTGTTTTTCAGTTTCTAGATTACCACGACACTATCGCCTTGCGGATCACAGCAGATAAAGCCATAACGCTGCTGACGCCGATTCCCGGCGTAAACAATGACAACAATTTAATCATCAAAGCTGCACGATTATTGCAAAACTATAGCGAGTGTCAGCAAGGGGTGGATATTAAGATAGAAAAATTATTACCTATGGGCGGCGGCTTGGGCGGCGGTTCATCAAATGCCGCGACTGTGCTACTGGCACTCAATGCACTTTGGCAAACAAAGCTGACGATTAAACAACTTGCTGAACTTGGTATAACCTTGGGTGCTGACGTACCCATTTTCATTCATGGTTTTGCCGCATTTGCCCAAGGCATTGGCGAACAACTGACCCCCGCTGCACCAAAAACTTATTGGTATTTAGTTTCTAAACCCGATTGCAGCATTTCTACTGCCAGTGTTTTTGCAGCGAAAGATTTAACTCGAGATACGCCCACTATAGGTTACAGCGATGATGATATAGAAAGTTATCACAATGATTGTCAAACTTGGGTAATAAAAAACTACCCCGAGGTTGCCAAACTACTGGCTTGGTTGATAGAATACGCGCCGTCCCAGATGACTGGAACTGGTGCGTGTATTTTTTCACGTTTTAGCTCCAAACAAGACGCGTGCTATGTGCAATCTTTACTGCCAAACGGTATAGAATCATTCGTAGCCGAAGGACTAAATCAATCGCCCTTACATGCTGCAATTGCGGCAGTAAACGACAATTAAGTTCGGATAAAATTAATATAAATGCCATTAAAACTGGCAAAAATAAAATAATTTGCTGATATTTAACTCACCGTTTTATTCAGTATCGTAATTTAAATGTCAAAAGTTTCTAAGGAACTCACCGTGCCTGACATGAAGATCTTTGCGGGTAATGCCACCCCTGAACTGGCCAAACAAATCGCTAACCGCTTATACATCACCTTAGGCGAGGCCAAGATTGGCAGTTTTAGTGATGGTGAAATTAGTGTTGAAATTACCGAAAACGTACGTGGTGCGGATGTTTTTATTATTCAATCAACATGTGCCCCTACCAACGATAACTTAATGGAACTAATCGTGATGATTGATGCGCTACGTCGTGCATCAGCTGGACGTATTACCGCTGTTATGCCTTACTTTGGTTATGCTCGTCAAGACCGTCGCGTTCGTAGTGCTCGTGTCCCCATTACTGCAAAAGTTGTTGCTGACTTCTTATCAAGTGTAGGTGTTGACCGTGTTTTAACGGTTGATTTACACGCAGAACAAATTCAAGGCTTTTTTGATGTACCGGTTGATAACGTTTTTGGTACGCCTATCTTATTAGAAGATATGTTAGCGCGTAACATTGAAAATCCAGTGATAGTTTCACCTGATATTGGCGGTGTTGTTCGTGCACGTGCCGTAGCTAAATTATTAGATGATGCAGATCTTGCCATTATCGATAAACGTCGTCCTAAAGCAAACATTGCGCAAGTAATGCACATCATTGGTGATGTTAAAGGTCGTGACTGTTTTATTGTTGATGACATGATTGATACTGGTGGTACATTGGCAAAAGCGGCTGAAGCATTAAAAGAACACGGTGCTAAACGCGTATTTGCTTATGCAACTCATCCGGTATTTTCTGGTAATGCCGCTGAGAACTTAAAAAAATCAGTAATTGATGAAGTTGTTGTTACTGACTCAATTCCACTATCAGATGAAATTAAAGCGCTGGGTATAGTTCGTCAACTTACCTTAAGTGGCATGTTGTCAGAAGCTATTCGTCGAGTATGCAACGAAGAATCTATTTCTGCGATGTTTGACGCTTAAGCGTTAATCAAAAAATATCATTCAAAAAAAGCACCCTTAGGTGCTTTTTTTTATTGTTATAAATCGAAAGCCCTTGCTCATAATAGCCTTATACCAATTTCATTAATTAGGTGCTCTACTTTATACGCAGGAAAAATGGCCAAATATAAGGCATTTATTTAATAACTAGTTGTGCTAATTATTAAATAAATAACGCAGTAGTTAGTTGTTTTAACCAGTAAAAATGATCAGATAATTAGTGAGATTGGTATTACCTTTAAAAGTAACATAAGTAATGGATTTCGATTCATCAGAGTGTTATCATGCTGCGCCTTTTTTAGCTAATTACGCTTGGATAGTGTTTCACTAATAGTGAAGTACTAGTTAATCGCTAATTAACCGTAAAAAAAGGAACAGGTTGCTTTTGGTCGCAAAAAGCAACGACCTTTAATTATTAAATAATGGATATAACCCATGATTGATTTATTTACATTGGATGCTGAAGTACGTACAGATTTAGGGAAAGGTGCGAGCCGCCGCCTACGTCACGCGAGCAAAGTTCCAGCGATTTTATACGGTGAAGGCCAAGAGCCTGTTTCTTTAACGTTAGCACACAAAAATGTTTTTCGTGCCCAACAAGAAGAAGCATTCTACTCTCACGTTTTAACTATCAACGTTGACGGCAAGCCTGTTGAGTGTCTTTTAAAAGACATGCAACGTCACCCGTTTAAACAACTTGTCATGCATTTAGATTTTTTACGTATCGATGCAACGCATGTTGTGCAAGTTAATGCTCCAATTCATTTCCTTAATGAAGAAGCAGCAGAAAAACTAGGTGGCAAAATTGCTCATCTAATGAATGAAATAGCAATTACATGTTTACCTGCTGACATTCCTGAGTTTATTGAAATTGATCTTGCTAATTTAGCTGTTGGTGAAACAATACATTTATCAAATGTTACTTTGCCTAAAGGCGTTACATCTGACGAATTAGCTAAAGGCGAAAGCCATGATCAAGCCGTTGTTACTGTGAACGCTCCTAAAGTTCCAAATGCTGACAGCGAAGCAGCTGAAGCTGCTGCTGAGTAATAGTTAACTTTACGCATGATGAACAAGCTTAAAGGGAGATGTTTTTATAACATGCCCTTTAAGCTTTTTAGTTTTAAATACACTTGAATTTATTGACCTTAAGTTTGATAACAAGAGTAAATAATTAGATGGCGATTCAATTAGTAGTCGGTTTAGGAAATCCAGGTTCCGAATACAGTAAAACCCGTCATAACGCTGGTGATTGGTTCGTTCAAGAGCTTGCTGCACGTAACAACATTTCACTAAAACCAGAAAAAAAATACGCTGGTCTATACGGTAAGGGGTTAATTGCAGGGCAATTAGTTCATCTTCTCATTCCTACTACCTTTATGAATTGTAGTGGTAAAGCCGTAGCCCCTTTAGCCAATTTTTTTCGTATTCCTGTTGAAAGCATTCTTGTTGCTCACGATGAGCTAGATATGTTACCTGGCGTTTGTAAAATCAAACAAGGTGGTGGTCACGGTGGCCACAACGGCTTACGTGATATCATTTCATGTTTGGCTAATAACAAAGAATTTTATCGGTTACGCATTGGTATTGATCATCCAGGTCATCGCGAACGCGTTACTGGGCATGTGCTTGGCAAAGCGCCGGCCAATGAACAAAATTTAATTGACCAAGCGATAGACGAAGCTGCGCGCTGTTTTGAAATTTGGCAAACAGACGACATTAAAAAAGCACAAAATCGTCTACATTCTTTTAAAGCGCAATAAAGGTTATTGCGTCAACATAATAGGTAAACATCATGGGATTTAAATGTGGTATTGTTGGCTTGCCCAACGTAGGTAAATCAACGCTTTTCAATGCGTTAACTAAAGCAGGTATTGAGGCAGCAAACTTCCCCTTTTGTACAATCGAGCCTAATACGGGTGTTGTGCCTGTACCCGACCCACGCTTAGACGCATTAACAAAGATAGTAAAGCCAGAGCGTGTGTTAGCAACCACCATGGAATTTGTTGATATTGCAGGCTTAGTGGCTGGCGCTTCAAAAGGTGAAGGTTTAGGTAACAAATTTTTAGCTAATATTCGTGAAACTGATGCCATTGGTCATGTTGTTCGTTGTTTTGACAATGACAATATTATTCACGTTGCTAATAAAGTTAGTCCCATTGATGATATTGAAGTGATCAATACTGAGTTAGCCTTATCTGATATGGACACCGCAGAGCGCGCTATTTTTCGTTTAGCTAAGAAAGCCAAAGGTGGCGATCAAGAGGCTAAATTTGAAATGCCCGTCTTGGAAAAAATACTAAAGCATGTTGAAGATGGTGAAATGATCCGTTCTTTAGTCTTAACGAAAGAAGAAAAAGCTGCCGTTGCTTATTTAAACTTTTTAACCATCAAGCCAACTATGTATATCGCCAATGTTAATGATGATGGTTTTGAAAATAACCCTTACCTTGACCAAGTGCAGAAAATTGCTGATTCCGAAGGTGCCATAGTGGTAGCGGTTTGTGCTGAAATTGAAAGCGAATTATCTGAAATGGATGATGAAGACCGTATTGAATTTATGGCTGAAATGGGCTTAGAAGAGCCTGGCCTAAATCGTGTTATCAATGCGGGTTATTCTTTACTTCACTTGCAAACCTATTTTACCGCTGGTGTAAAAGAAGTAAGAGCTTGGACAGTGAAGCAAGATGCTACCGCACCACAAGCGGCTGGTGTTATTCACACTGATTTTGAAAAAGGCTTTATCCGCGCTGAAGTAGTTGCCTATGATGATTTTATCGAGTTTAACGGTGAGTCTGGTGCGAAAGAAGCGGGTAAGTGGCGTTTAGAAGGTAAAGAGTATCGCGTTAAAGATGGCGACGTGGTGCATTTCAGATTTAATGTTTAAACTTTAATTTTTAATTAAAGTTTAAACGACCAAAAAAAGAGAGCTTAGGCTCTCTTTTTTTTTCTCCCATAAGCTAGCACTTGATCTGTTTAACGTTAACGCTAGCTCTTTGCAGTTAAGTAAAGCGCTTGTCATCATCCTCAAACATTAAAATATAACATGCCTATGCAGTTGGCTCAGGTGATGCCTGCTTCCTGAGTAAGGTACATAGGCATGAAATATAATTCAGTTATAGCCATTTAATTAAGTGGACTACTTGTTGATACAGAAAAAAGTATAAATTGTACAACACAGTAGTTTTTCATTTTCACCATTAAAAATTAACAGCTAATTAATCAACTGGGTATTAGATAGCCGTTTCACCTCAAGGCTGAGGAGTTGCAGAGCTAAGTTAGAAAATCGGATTAAGGCACAATTACCTATATAGCTAGAAACCGCGACTTAGATGAATGCACTAATGCCGTGGAGCCATAGATAGCTGAGAACGGCTAAGAACAGTGAGATAATTATCAATTAGTATCTCTCCTATGTAAATGTCGGTACTTACCTTTAGTCTGGAACCATCTGCCGTGAAGAGTTTTCACTGCGCGCAACAAGATCATAAACTTAATAAAACCGGTATAACTCTTTTTAGACTTACTGAAATCTACTAACAAAATAATAAAACTTGGTTTTAAAGCAGACTTAGTCACTCAATAAGACAATAAAGCATAAAACGTTTCGTAAAAGTTTAGTGATTATTAAAAAAATCTTGTGGTAAAAGCTAGCAAGGAAGTTATTAAATAGTCATGATAAGCAAACTCATTAAACTAGCTTACTATTAGCTTTGTCTTTTGGGGCTATTTCTGTGCAGATATCCGACAAATTGCACAGCGATTAGCCAAACAAGAAAAAAGTCTTATTTTTTGATAAAAAACGGTTGACGTAAGGCGATCAGATTTGCATAATACGCGCCACTTGCTGAGAGGCGAGATGGAAAGGCTACATAGCTCAGCTGGTTAGAGCACATCACTCATAATGATGGGGTCCCAGGTTCAAATCCCGGTGTAGCCACCACTTTTCACTCTTAGTAAGAAATAGAAAAAATGCGGGTTTGGCGGAATTGGTAGACGCGCTGGATTTAGGTTCCAGTATCGAAAGATGTGAGAGTTCAAGTCTCTTGACCCGTACCATTCTATTAACAAGTATCATCATGGTATTTGTTATAAAGTAAGTAACATTGTTGGGGTATAGCCAAGCGGTAAGGCAGCGGGTTTTGATCCCGTCATTCTGAGGTTCAAATCCTCATACCCCAGCCACTTTCTTTTGCGTTATTTGAAAGTTCATCAATGTTTCTCACTTTAAATCTAAAAGTATCCAGTTGGGGTATAGCCAAGCGGTAAGGCAGCGGGTTTTGATCCCGTCATTCTGAGGTTCAAATCCTCATACCCCAGCCACTTTCTTTTATGTTAACTGTTTTATAATTTCAATTTATTGAGATTACTACCTGAATATGCGGGAGTGGCGGAATTGGTAGACGCGCTGGATTTAGGTTCCAGTATCGCAAGATGTGAGAGTTCGAGTCTCTCCTTCCGCACCAATTCTAGATGTAAATTTTCTACCCTCCTTCTATACCGTTATCACAACTAAAATTGTCCTTATAACATTCCCTAGATATTGTTTCGCATACAAAATACACTTTAACGTTTAATCTAAGCTGATTTTTACTCTCTGTTCGCTTTCAAAATAAATACGCTTGCTAATATTCAGATTATTTTTCCTGATTACCCCCCCACGTTATTTATTTAATCACTATCGCTGCATCAATACAGTTTATCAGACCATGCCGGGGCCTATTGTCCTAAAAAAGGCGTTATTAAAATAAACGCCTTCTCTTTGGCCGTTTTCCCTGCGAATAAAGTAGAGCAGATAACTAATGAAACGGTTACAAAACATTAAATTAACGCTATACACCACACGCATAAGCTAAGGCTTTATTTTTCAAGTTTGGCACTTTATTCACCATCATTAAGCCAGCATTTCGGGCAAGCTTAACTAAAGGTGATACATGGCCAAATGACAAATATAATGCATCCATAGTAGTCATCATTAATAAATTATCCATTCTTCTTTTTTGTTGATAACGCGATAAAACGTCTGGTTGATGCCATAACTCGCCATTACCGATAGCTTTTGCAATAACATGCTGCAAGGCTTTAACATCTTTAAAGCCTAAATTAACCCCTTGTCCTGCCATAGGGTTAATCGTGTGTGCCGCGTCGCCTATTAAGAGTACACGGCCTTTCTGGTATTGATTCGCATGTCGTCGTGTCAGGGGAAACGAGGCTTTATTAATGATGGCTATTTTTCCTAAACACTTTGGAAAGTGCTGCATTATTTCTTGCGTTAGATTGTCATGGGATAATGCTGATAAGCGCTTTATTTCATCTTTATTATGATACCAAACCAATGAAGCACAATTCCCTAACATAGGGAGCATGGCAATAGGGCCTGTTTGAAAAAACTGTTGCCAAGTTATATCTTGTTGCGGCTTTTCGGTCTCGACATTGATTAACAGAGCAGATTGGGCATAGTCCCAACCTGTGGTGCCAATATTCACCAGTTTACGGACATAAGAATTCGGACCATCGGCACCAATAACTACGTTAGCTTTTATAGTGCCTGACGATAAAGTTAACTCAACGTCTGTTAGGCTTTGCTCAAGTTTAATTAAGGTTTCAGGGCACAATAAAGTAACATTGCTGTGTTGCTGCATTTGTTGCCATAAAGAAAGTTGTATCAACCTATTTTCAACAATATGACCTAAATGCGTTTGATCGATATCTTTGGCATTAAACTCGGTATAGCTTTGCTCAAGCTCCCATACGCCAAGGCGCTTATAGGGGCACACTCGCCATTTTTGCAACTGCTGCCAAGCACTTAATTGTTTTAACAATTGCTCTGAGGCTAACGAAATCGCTGAAACCCTCAAGTCAAAGGCTTGTTCAGGAGAAAACTTTTCTGGCACACTTTTTTCAATAATGGCGACACTTAATCCTAGCTCAGCCAGTGATAAAGCACTTGCCGCACCTACCATGCCACCACCAACAACAACACAATCAAACTGATTCATCATGATTTTTACAACTTTATGAACGTTAGGTTATTCTACCCAACCTGATATCTTAATTCGATGTTTATGTGCCCTATGATGCAACAATAGCCATATCACTCATTTTCTCATTATTCAGCTTGTGAACCTAACTCACGACTCGGTTATTTATTTGCTCGTTTTACCCGCATATCAAGTAGACCCTCGCATGAATGAACAGGGTAAAACTCAAGTGAAGCACTCGCAAAAAAACGCACCATTAAACACTTAAAAGTAAAACTCGCCGCTTCAAATTTCTGATGACTCACAGCGCTAAACTAAAAACTTAAAACTATTTTTAACCAAGATATTTCTAAGCTAGCATCATAGGCAAAGAAAGAGTAAAATATGGCTCCTTAAATTCTCTAGCAAAAACTAGAATCAATTCATAGAAAAGATTAGGCGCGAAACAATGAGTAAAAAGCTATATATCAAAACTTGGGGCTGTCAAATGAACGAGTATGACTCGCAGAAAATGGCTGAACTTTTAGACTCTACCCATGGCTTTGAATTAGCCGAAGCAGCTGAAGATGCTGATGTTATCTTACTTAACACCTGCTCTATCCGTGAAAAAGCACAAGAAAAAGTATTTCATCAGTTAGGTCGCTGGAAAAATCTCAAAGTAAAAAATCCTGATTTAATCATAGGGGTTGGTGGTTGTGTTGCTTCACAAGAAGGCGATGCTATTCGTCAACGTGCCCCCTATGTAGATATGGTTTTTGGTCCACAAACCTTGCACCGTTTACCTGAAATGATCCAACAAGTTACCGGTCACAAAGGTCATGTTGTTGATGTGAGCTTCCCAGAGATTGAAAAATTTGACCGCTTACCTGAGCCAAAAGCCGATGGCGCTACTGCCTTTGTTTCTATTATGGAAGGTTGTAGTAAATATTGTACCTTCTGTGTAGTGCCTTATACCCGCGGTGAAGAAGTCAGTCGTCCGCTTGATGATGTCTTATATGAAATTGCTCAGCTTGCCGAACAAGGTGTGCGCGAAGTCAATTTACTTGGCCAGAATGTTAACGGTTATCGTGGCGATTCGCATGACGGTAGTATTTGTCGTTTTTCTGAACTGTTACGCCTAGTCGCTACCATCGACGGTATTGACCGTATTCGCTATACCACATCACATCCAATCGAATTTACTGATGACATTATTGATGTTTACGCTGATGTGCCTGAGCTTGTTAGTCACTTACATTTACCCGTGCAAAGTGGTTCAGACCGTATTTTAACGCAAATGAAGCGTGGCCATACCGCTTTAGAGTACAAGTCTCAAATCCGTAAATTGAAAAAAGTTCGACCTGATATTTGCATGTCATCTGACTTTATTATTGGTTTTCCAGGTGAAACTGATGCTGATTTTGAAGCGACGATGAACTTAATTAAAGCAGTAGATTTTGATTTAAGTTTCAGCTTTATTTACAGTGCTCGCCCAGGTACACCTGCGGCCGATATGGTTGATGACATTAGTGATGAAACTAAAAAGCAACGTTTACAAATATTGCAAGACCGTATCAGCCAACAAGCACTGCAAATTGCACGTCATATGCTTGATACCGAGCAACGTATTCTAGTTGAAGGTCCGTCAAAGAAAAATCCAATGGAATTACGTGGTCGAACAGAGAATAATCGTATCGTAAACTTTGTTGCTCCACATACCGTTATTGGCCAATTTGTTGATGTCAAGATTACGGATGTTTATGCCAACTCGTTACGCGGTGAACTGATTCGCCAAGAAAGTGAGATGGGTTTACGTATCGCCCATTCACCCGCTGACATTTTGGCTAACAACCATCACCAAGCAGAACAAAATCCAGTGAATGAGCTAGGGGTAGCCACCTTTACGCCTTAAGCCATTATTATTCATAAAAGTAAATATTAAGGGCAAATAATTATTTGCCCTTTTAACATCTTACTTAAAACACTCGGGAGCAGCAATTGAGTAAAAATACCAGTATAACTTTTGAACTATCTCCGGCCGATAATAATCGTCTGGCCAATTTGTGTGGCGCTATAGACGACAACCTTAAGACGATAGAACGTCGAATGGGCGTTGAGATCAGCTACAGAAGCCATGAGTTTAAAGTTACCGGTAAAAGTGTCAATGCAGAGGCTGTGAAGCAAGTTTTGATCAATCTTTACCTTGAAACTGAAACCGTTAAAGGTAAGTCAAACACCATTACCGCTAAAATGCTGCACTTAGCCATTGTAGAAGCTGGAGTGTTAGAAGCCACGCCAAGTAAGCTTGATGCTAAATACGACGATATGGTAACGATAAAAACCAAACGTGGCATGGTCAAGCCACGTAACGAAAGTCAGCAAAGTTATGTCCAAAATGTTATTACCAATGATATCAGCTTTGGTGTTGGTGTTGCCGGTACAGGTAAAACTTACCTAGCCGTGGCCTGTGCTGTCGATGCTTTAGAACGTCAAGAAGTCAGACGCATATTACTGACCCGTCCAGCCGTAGAAGCGGGTGAAAAGCTCGGATTTTTACCCGGTGATTTATCGCAAAAAGTCGACCCCTATCTACGTCCGTTATACGATGCGCTATTTGAAATGCTCGGTTTTGAAAAAGTTGAAAAGCTGATTGAGCGTAATGTCATCGAAGTGGCCCCATTGGCTTACATGCGCGGTAGAACATTAAACGATGCCTTTATTATTCTTGATGAAAGTCAAAATACTAGCGTAGAACAAATGAAAATGTTCTTAACCCGTATCGGCTTTAACTCACGCGCCGTGATCACAGGTGACATAACTCAGGTAGATTTACCACGCGGACAAAAATCTGGCTTACGCCATGCTATTGAAGTATTAGTGGATATACCCGGGGTTAGTTTTAACTTCTTTCAAGCAAAAGATGTGGTACGCCACCCTGTTGTCGGTCATATAGTTGAAGCTTATGAAGCGTTTGAGCAAAAAGAGCAAAGCTTAAAAGCAGAAAAACAACAAGCACGCGAACAACAGCAAAAAGCAGAAGCCTTAGCCGCTACAAGCGAAAGTAAACATGGCGAATAACGCGGCTAATATTATCGTCGATTTACAATTGGCTTGTGGTGATAAGGCGGTGCCTGAACTCAGTGATTTTCAATGTTGGACTGAGGCAGCGCTAGCGCCATATGAAAAATCATTTGAACTTACCATTAGATTGGTCAATAGTGATGAAAGCCGCCAGCTTAATCATCAATATCGAGGCAAAGACAAAGCCACCAATGTTTTATCATTTCCATTTGAAGTACCTGATGGCATTGAACTTGATTTATTAGGTGATCTGATTATTTGCGTTGATCTTGTTGAGCAAGAAGCCGCAGAACAACACAAATCTATCAATGCCCATTGGGCGCACATGGTTGTACATGGCTGCTTACATTTATTGGGTTTTGATCATATTGACGATGATGAAGCAGAAGAAATGGAAGCGCTTGAAACGAAAATAATTACCGGTTTGGGCATTGCTGCACCTTATGAAATTCAATAGCAGCCAATATTCAATCGTAAGCGGACTCATTGATGAATTCGCTTAGTATAAATATCAAAGCATTATTTGATCTCTCTCAATAAAATAGTTACTGAAGAGAATAAGCAACAATTTAGTACTTGAAATTAATTACGATCGGCTACAGACTAGTCGAATAATTAAATAGTACTAAATTCAACTAACAAGGAATTAAAAAGGCTCTATGAGCGACGACCAACCCCACTCTAGTAACGGTTCTTCAAATAAGTCAATCTTGACTAAAATTATACAAATATTTACCGGAGAACCGAGAAGCAAAGAGCAGCTAGTCAATGCATTAAATGATGCTGAAAACCATGAATTTATCAACCCTGAGATCAAGCAAATGATCGAAGGCGTACTCGAAGTATCTGATATGCGAGTACGTGATATTATGATCCCTCGGTCACAAATGATCACCTTAGATATTAATGATCCGTTAGAGAAATCACTCGCCATTATAGTGGATTCTGGACATTCAAGATTTCCCGTGATTAATGATGATATTGACGACGTTGAAGGCATCTTATTAGCGAAGGATTTACTCGCTCACGGCTTTAACCAATTCGATGAAGCATTCACCATTGCACAAATTATTCGTCCGGCCATTATTGTTCCTGAGAGTAAAAAAGTTGATCCACTTTTAAAAGAGTTTCGTCAACAGCGTTATCATATGGCGATTGTCGTTGATGAATACGGTGGCGTTTCAGGTGTGGTGACCATTGAGGATATTCTAGAGTTGATCGTCGGTGAAATTGAAGACGAAACCGATGATGCTATGGAAGAAGATATTAAATACCTTGCTGGCCAAGTTTATCAAGTGAAGTCACTTACCGACCTTAACGACTTTAATAATTACTTTAATTTTCAATTTAATGAACGTGATGCCGATACCATAGGGGGTATTGTTACCCAACACTTTGGTCATATGCCGAAAAAAGGTGAAAAAACCACCATCAATAAAGTTATATTCAAAGTCACCGCTGCCGATAACCGTCGTATTCAAACCTTGCAAATTACCGTACCAAAAGAGCATGTAATTGCAGGTAAAGTGGCCGATTAACACTTTATGCTAAATAAATACTTTAGACGAATTAACCACAAGATCATTAATAAAGACAATGGCCTCAGTTTTTTACTGGGGCTTGCATTAGTACTCTGCTATGCACCATTTTCTTATTATTGGCTAATGGCGATACTATTACCCACTTGGCTATATTCGCTACAAGGAAAATCAGCTAGATCGGCAGCCAAGCAAGGTTTTATTTTTGCCTTTGGTTGGTTTTCTGCTGGTATCAGTTGGGTACATGTCAGTATCGACCAGTTTGGTGGTTTACCGCTGATGGTGTCGATATTATTAATGGTGCTGCTGTGTGTATATTTAGCGTTATTTCTCGCCCTTGCCTGCTATTTGGCTGCGCGTTTTTCCTATCAACAAAAACTTAATCTTTGGCTTTTATTACCCTTTTGGCTACTTGCCGAGTTCTTACGTGGCATATTACTCACCGGCTTCCCTTGGTTAACTTTAGGTTATAGTCAGATTGACGGTCCTTTGGCTGTGTTTGCCCCTATCATGGGTGAGAAAGGTATCAGCGCCCTAGTGATCATCCTCAGCATTGGCATGGTTTATATTGTTAAACAGCGCAAACCTTGGCGACATATTGCCTTACTTGTCGCTATTAGTGTTACAAGCCTAGCCTTACAGAATAAAGTTTGGGTGTCAGCAACGGGTCAGTCTGTTAACACTGTGATGGTACAAGGCAATATAGAGCAAGCAGTGAAATGGTCGCCAGAGTTAACTTGGCCAACCATGTTAACCTACTTAGATCTAACCCGGAAAAATTATCCTGCTGATATTGTTATTTGGCCAGAATCAGCCATCACTGCAATCGAGCCAAGTGCCCAAGCGCAAGATTTCTTACAAATAGTACAAAAATCAGCCTTATTGAATAACAGCGCTATTATTTCCGGTATCATTGATTACAACATCAATAGCAGAAACTATTACAATAATTTAATCGTACTGGGTAAAGAATTACCGAGTGACAGTCAAGGAAGTTACCAATATAACAATCAGAATCGTTATGCTAAGCATCACTTACTGCCCATAGGTGAGTTTGTGCCCTTTGCTGATTGGTTAAGACCACTAGCAGCGATTTTTAATTTACCAATGTCGTCTTTTAGTCGTGGTGAATATGTGCAAAAAAACCTCGTTGCTAATGGTTATCACTTACTGCCACTGATCTGCTTTGAAGTCGCTTTTGCAGAGCAACTTAGCGCTAATTTTTCTAACCAAACTGATTTACTCTTAACCGTGAGTAATGATGCTTGGTTTGGTGATTCACATGGCCCACACCAACACTTAGAAATTGTTAGAATGCGTGCGCTAGAGTTTGGCCGACCTTTCTTGCGGGCAACCAACAATGGCATTACCGCTGTTATTGACCATCAAGGTCATATTGTTAAACAAATACCACAATTTGAACAAGCCGAACTGAGCAGTCAAGTAGCTTTAGTAACTGGACTAACACCTTATGCGCGCTATACGCGTGTTATCGACTTTGTTATTCCTTTATTACTTTTATTACTGGCGGTGATACGCCGTTTTCAATATAGAGCCAAATCATAAAAGCTTAACAGCCATGCTTGTAACACAAACTTTTATGACAACAAAAACTGTATTAATAAGCCCTACTACAAGCAAAAAAAGTTAATCGGTAATAGTGCTAGCGACTTAACACCTAGACTAAGGTTATGATTTTATCTTATTCTCCTTTCAGAGCCTTTAGGCATTTTGCTCATAAAAAGCTCTGCGTCCATAGATAAAACAGCTAAAGTTTTCATTATTTTTCATGTTAGTATTTAGTGATAATAAAAAGGTACATCAAGGAAATACAATGATTAAACTATCCACCTCAATAAAATCGGCAATACTCATCGCAACATTGAGCCCAAGCCTAGTATTTGCAAAAACTACGTTAATGACCAATGTTCAAGGCTATACCATAACGGGCAGCGAGCTAGAAAGCTTCGCTGCTATTGCCTTTACCGATGACAAAATCGATAAAATATATTCAGCAACAGACACACTGCCAAACACAAAAAATTTAACCGTTATTGATGGTAAAGGAAAAACCTTAATCCCAGGTTTGATTGATTCCCATGGTCACATTTTAAACTACGGTTTAAGCCTATTACGCGCAGATTTAGTCAACAGCGCTTCAGAGCAAGACGCCGTTAATAAGACCTTAGCATACGCCAAAGCCAACGCGGGACTGACATGGATACAAGGTCGCGGCTGGAACCAAACTCAATGGCCAAGCAATGCCTTCCCTAATGCAGAGAGTTTAGACCAGCACTTTATCGAGCAACCGGTTTGGCTTGAACGTGTTGATGGCCATGCCGGCTGGGCAAATTCAAAAGCGATGGCGCTGGCGGGCATCACAAAAGAGACCATATCACCAGAAGGTGGTGAGATTATTAAAGATAAGAATGGCCTACCTACGGGGGTTTTTATCGATAATGCCATGGCACTCATTAATGACAGTATTGCGCCTTTAACTATCAAGCAGCAAAAACAAGTGTTGGTCAAGGCGATGGACTCGCTTGCCAGTTATGGCCTTACTAGCGTACATGACGCTGGTATTGACACAGATAACCTTAATGCTTTTAAAGAACTCAGCCAAGAACAAGCGATGAGTATTCGCGTTAATGCTATGTTGTATTTACCGTCGGCTAAGTGGCAACAAACTTTAGCTAACGGTCAATATCGCAGCAAAGACGATATGTTAACCTTTAATAGCGTTAAAATTCAAACCGATGGTGCCTTAGGCAGTCGCGGGGCGGCATTAATTGAAGATTATTCTGACCACCCAGGTCATAAAGGCTTACTGCTAAATACCCCGCAAGAATTTGAACATTTAGTCAATACTTCAATGCGCCAAGGCTATCAAGTTAATAGTCATGCCATTGGTGATAATGCGAATAAACTGGTACTTGATACCTACGAAAAACAGATCAAAGCGACTAATACCAAAGCGTTACGTCACCGTGTTGAACACGCACAAGTATTACGCCTTGAAGATATACCGCGTTTTGCAGCACTAGATCTTATTGCTGCCATGCAAGCAACCCACGCGACCAGTGATAAAAACATGGCACAAGACCGACTTGGGCCAAACAGAATGTTAGGCGCCTATGCCTGGAGAAAGTTACTCGATGCTAAAGTAATGATTGCCGCTGGTTCAGATTTTCCAGTTGAATCACCCAATCCATTTTTTGGTCTACATGCCTCAATTACTCGTCAAGATCATACCAATAGTCCCGAAGGTGGTTGGTTTGCTGATCAGAAAATGACACCGCTAGAAGCTTTTAGAAGTTTTACCTTAGATGCTGCCTATTCTGGCCATCAAGAAAGCATCATTGGCAGCTTAGCCCAAGGGAAAAAAGCTGATTTTATTTTACTCGACAATAATTTATTTACCATGCCTGAGCAAAATATCTGGCAAATATCGGTGGATAAAACTTGGGTAAATGGCAAGTTGGTGTATGAAAAATAGTGATTATGATCGCAATAACAAACTTTATTAAGCAGTTTTGGCTGGGTATAACAATCGTGATCTTAGTACTAATAACGCTTGCTTCACTTTATCCTGCCCAGCATTTGCCCAGCGTACCTGGCAGTGATAAAACCCATCATTTCATTGCCTATTGCGCTTTAATGTTACCTACCGCACTACGTCGGCCTAAGTATTGGTTAGCCTTTGCCTTGTTATTCATTTCGTGGAGTGGCTTAATTGAATTGATTCAGCCACACGTTAATCGCTATGGTGAATGGTTAGATCTGGCGGCTAACACAGGTGGTGTGCTATTAGCGATAATTATTGCACAAGGGCTACATGGATTAATTGCGCTAAAAAAAACAATATAATCAGTAAGCTAACATAAGTAAACTAGCTTACTGATCACTGAAGTATTAATGCGTTTATTAATATAAAAAAAGCCCATATGGGCTTTTTTTATCATCATAATACTGGCTAGAGCATTATTTTTGATAAATCGTCGATTTATTACGGCCATTATCTTTAGATTGATATAAAGCATTATCGGCATGCTCAAGCCACTGTGTTTCTGAGCTATAGTTTGGTTGAACTTGTGCCACCCCTAAGCTAATCGTATATTGAACCTCAATGCCATTATAAATAACCACTGACTCTTCTACTGTTTTACGCAAGCGCTCAGCAAATATTAGCCCGCCTTCTGCATGAGTGTCCGCCAATAAAATAATAAACTCTTCACCGCCATAGCGGGCTGAAATATCAGTTTCTCGTACTTGTTCACGGATAAATTTAGCTAAATGGCGAATCACATCATCACCTACTAAATGGCCATAGTTATCGTTAACAGCCTTAAAGTGATCTATGTCTAACATAACTAAGCAACTAGCATGTTGGTTACGCGTATAGCGCTTAAACTCAGCAGCTATACATTGCTGCCAATGATTGCGATTAAATAATTGTGTCAGGCCATCGGTTCGACTCAAAATAGCTAAATCAGCGTTAGCTTTTTTTAACTGCTTTTTCTGAGTAGCATTATCAGTTACGTCGTAAACTAATAAACATAAATGAGAAATTTCACCCGTAGTCGACTTTAAAGGAATAAACGTTGTATTTTGGTACATAAACTCAGCGGTACCGGTAATAGGGCGATAATTGTTAAATTTGAAGACATAAGGGCGTTGCTCCCAAATAGTAAACGCTTTATTTTTTAATAAAAAAACTGATTCAGCTTTACGACGAAACCAATCTTGGGGTATTTCGTCAAAAAGGTCAAAGAGTAACTTACCTTTGACTTCACGCGGCAATAAGCCACTGTGGTTTTCCATAAAACCATTCCAAATTTGAATGGTGTAATCACGATCAAGTACCACCAGACCAACATCAATGGTATGAAGCACTTCCATCATCCAATGTAATTCGTTCAACTGTTCTGTTTGTAATGACATGATTAATCCAACAAGTAAGCTATTTTATGATTAAGTACGGCTAACGATTGTTCAGTAAAGAGCAGCAGTAGATCGAATTTAATAGGGTAGTTTTCGATACTATAACTAATTTCAATCGCGAGCGTTTTCTTCCATTTATTAGTATTTATCGCAATTAATTCAGAAATTTTCCTATGTTGACCTAACACGACCGGATGGCCCTGACTAAAGGACATATCAAGCTGTTCTGCAATACCAGTTAAACACGCACCAATAAGTACATTAGCCATGTCCATTAACAACTCTAACTCAACATTGTTATCAAATTTTTGTTCATATTTCATCAAGGAGGCAATGTCTTTAAAGCTTGAGTCATTGAGAATTAAAAGTGCTTCGCCTGAGATACCAGCACCAATAAAACCTTGACAGATACCTGAGGTTTCATCTTTGTTCTCAACGTCCGAAAGCGCCATGGTTAACTCGCTGACTTCAATTAAATTAACATTAGGAATGGGTAAAACAACAACAACGTCCAGTAGACGAGCGAGTAAATCACCTGCCTGCCCCATAGCTACATTGGTAATTTCTTTATAACAATCAATCATTTCACTATCAATTTTGATAATTGATTGTTGTGCTGCTGCCACAGCAGGCTTTATCACTGATGCGCTTTTTATCGGGCCTGTTGATTGATTTATCAGTTTAGCTGCTTCATTTTCAGCAATAATGAGGTCTTCTTTACTGAAAACCCCAAAAGCACTCAATACTTCAGTGAGTTTGCTTTTATCAACCGGTTTTTTAATGAAATCTAATGCACCTAAACCTTTCACTCTTTGATGTGCTTCAGGTTGAATATCACCTGATATAACAATGGTAAGGGTTGGCAGGTCTTGTTTCAATATGGTTTCTAGTACTTGATAGCCGTCCATTTTTGGCATATTCAAATCAAGTAATAAGATATCACCTTTACCTGACTTAATTGCCGCTATGGCTTCAACACCATTAGTGGCAAATGTTACATCAACATCCCAGCCATCAGGAAGTGAGCGCGCAACTTGTTTTCGCGCCATAGTAGAGTCATCACAAATAAGTAAAGAAGTTGGCATAACAGAAAGACCCTAGGTTGGGATAGCAAAAGATAACTCAAGTGACATTTTCAGCAAGATATATTCAGTAATAAAGACTAGGATATACTCATGCTATGAAATTTAGTGGTAGTTTTTTAAAATAAAACACGATTAATTCGCATTTTTTTCTACACTTTTTTCTACACTTTTTTCTTACAAAAAGGTAAGCTTGGGCTCTAGTTTACCTTAAGTAAATATCGAAATTATGAATATTTTTAAATTAACCGCAATTGCCTTACTTAGCTCAGTATTTTTCTCTTCAGCCAGCGCTGATATTTCTGTACCTGAACTGACAGAAACTACCAATTTAGTCATGGCAGGTAATAAGTACGTTACCTTACTTGGCAATCAAGTAAAAGTAGGAGATCAAGCACCTGACTTTAAGGTAGTAACTCAGTCATTTTCACCCGTTACCTTGGCTGAATTTAAGCATAAACCTGTGTTAATTTCAGTTGTACCGAGTTTAGATACCGGTGTGTGTTCTATTCAGACTAAGCGTTTTAATGATGAAGTAGCAAATTTACCCGAAAACGTGGTTATGTTAACCATTAGCAATGATTTACCTTTTGCTCAAAAACGTTTTTGTAAAACTGAAAAAGTGCAAAATATCAAAGTGTTATCTGATGCTGTTTGGCGAAATTTCGGTCATAATTATGGTTTGCTTATTAAAGATATGGGCTTGTTAACACGCGCCATTTTCATTATTGATGTTGACGGAAAAATTGCTTACAAAGAATTAGTGGGTAATATTTCTCAACACCCAGATTACGACACGGCGTTAACCAAATTAAGGTCAATGAGTCAAACAGTTCAACCAGAAAAAACGACAACAAGTGAGCATTCTGGCTAGCACTTTTCAAACGATAGTATGATGAGAGACAATAGAAAACATTAGCTCTCATCAACTCACAACAGTAAAATAAAAAATTATATTACATAAAAATCAATGGCATAAACACAAAAAAAAACAATAAATCAACTATATACCTTCCTTGCTCTTGAAATTAAATACATTAATCCCATCTCTAATAGTGTAGTCGCCGATAGGGTCTACATTAACCGCCTGTTCAATATTGAAAGGCACAATTAAACTCTGTAAACATTTAATTTCAGTTGTCATAATTCGCAGCTTTAGCTGGTTTTAGCATCAGAAATATATTTACAGAGACAACATATTGCTAAACTTAAATAGGATATGAATTATGCGTACAGCGACAGATTTCAGCCCACTTTACCGCTCATTTATCGGATTCGATCACTTAGCCGGATTAATTGACAAAGCATCAAGGGCAGATAAACAACCTTCTTACCCTCCTTATAACGTAGAGTTACTGGCGGAAGATCAATACCGTATCACCATGGCAATTGCTGGCTTTGCCGAACAAGAACTAGATATTGAATCAAAGCAAGACACACTCATAGTTACGGGTACAAAAAGCGCTAGCGACAATAATAAAGAGCGAAAATTTTTGCATCAAGGCATTGCTGATCGCAACTTTGAACGTAAGTTTCAATTAGGCGAGCATGTTAAAGTCATTGGTGCGTTTATAGAACATGGCTTACTGTCTATAGATTTAGAACGAGAGATACCCGAAGCGCTAAAGCCAAGAAAAATTGCGATCAACGGCAAAAGCTTATTACAACAACGTAATGCCAATGTAATAGAAAAAAATTAATCCCTTTGTTTAAATAGTTTCTCCCTGTTGTTTTGCCCAGTCTGTGACTGGGCTTTTTTATCAATAAAATACGGTTAATAAACAAGACTCAGCACTAAGGTCATGGCTATTTTATTATCACTAAAGCGATATTAATATAATCCGCGCTAACGATTAAATTTATTGTGATACTGAACAATTTACTTTCCAGTATCACAATAAAGACAAGTTAAGGGCTAGGGTTGTTATTTCGCCATAACATCAAGTAGCGCATATACCGTAGCTTCAACACCTGATTTAATCGCGGGCTCAGGGGTTATTTTAAATTGCGGGCTATGATGACTTGGCACAGCCGCGCCACCGGCTTGTGCACGCTCAAAATCAGCTTTTGGCGTGCCGCCTACTTTAAAATAAACGCTAGGAATATAAGGCTGTGTGGTAAAAAAGCCAAAATCTTCTGCGCCCATACCCGTTTCTGCCGGTTCTAATAGCGCGTCAGCACCCATTTTTTCACTTAATACGTTTTTCAAACGCTTAGCCAATTTTTTATCATTAAAGGTCGGTGGGTAAGCGAATTCACTGACCACAACTTCCGGTAATTTGTCTTCTGGTATACCTGCAGTGCGTGCTGTACCAATAGCAACACGCTTAATGGCTGATAGTAACTGCTCACGTACCTCTGGAGTTAAACTGCGTACCGTTAACTGCAGCTTAGCTTCATCTGAAATAATATTATGCTTAGTACCAGCATGAAATGAACCTACTGTGATAACACCCGCATAACGAGGTGCCAACTCACGACTAATAATCGTTTGTAAGTTGTTCACAATTTGCGCACCGATCACGACAGGATCTTTACCTTGATGTGGTGAAGCACCATGAGCACCAATACCATGTACCCTAATATCAACCGTATCCGCACCGGCATAAGGTGAGCCTTCGTCTACAATTACCTTACCGGCTTCTGAATTAGCAGTAACATGAAAAGCAAAAGCATAATCAGGTTGACCAAAACGCTGCCATAAATCATCTGCCATCATCGCAGACGCTCCTGGACCCTTTTCTTCTGCGGGTTGCCCTATAAGCATTAAAGTGCCTGACCATTTATCTTTATTTTCAGCCATATAGCGGCCAGTTCCCACTAGGCTCGTCATATGAACATCATGACCACAAGCGTGCATAACACCAACAGTTTCGTCATTCCAATTCTGCATTTTAACGGTTGAGGCATTAGCTAAGCCTGACTGCTCAACTACGGGTAAACCGTCCATATCGGCTCGTACCATGACCATTGGGCCTTCGCCATTTTTCATTATCGCGACAATACCTGTGCCACCAACACCTTGAGTAACCTCATAACCAACAGCACTCAATTCTTGCGCTAAACGTTTTGCTGTTTTAGTTTCCATTAATGACAATTCAGGATTACGATGAAAATGATCCCATAAGGGTGCTAAGTGCTGTTGATAATCTTTTGCAATATCGTTAGCCGTGTCTTGTTCAAAGGCTAAAACGTTAGTCGTCGCAAAAGACGAGATTGTTAGTGCTGACGCAATTAAAATTGCTAGTGTTTTACGCTTCATTTTCAACTCCATAGATTGTCCAAATGTCATCCCATTTTTATAACGAATCACTTTAAAACCTTGGTGACTTTATTGTTATAGCCAACGGAGTGGGTATGTAACTTACTGTACCTAGGCTAATTATCAATGTCTTGCTGTTTTCGCTAATCTGCCTAGATTCAACGACAGTTGACCTTAATTTATAGTCATTTATGTCTAATTATTATCTTATTCTTGTTGGTAATTAAAGCAATAGCTGGCTGTACAAAGCTCAGTCATATCGAGTCTTTAACCACCCTTTCGCTTAACGAATATGCGCTTAATAACACATTTGTTTACTTCTTGATTTATGAGCCTCGGGGATAAGATTTTTTTAACAACAACTAAAGCTTAATTAACCGACAAAAACTTAACCTAACACCAGAAGAAATAATCTACTTTTTTATGAAAAAAATTACTGATATTAAATTTTTATTGTGCTCAATATTGTGCTGAAATTTAAATTCAGTTTTACTCATGCGGCCAGCAATATTGAGTTATCATTGCATAAACGGCAAATCAATATTGCCTGCTGGTACAAGGGTAAATAACTCAACAGCAGTTCAGGTGCTATCGCCGGCTGTTTTGTACAACAAAGACACATTGAAAATACCCAAGTTAACCGCTATGCGGGTTAAGTGTTAGCACTAATGGGCGCACACCTAATGTTATTTGTGTTGCGCCCGTGTCGTTAATTTATTTGAATCACGACCTGACTCACGCAATCATAATATTTATCAGGGTAAGTCGATTAACATTGCTTTGTCTGATCGGGGCTGGTTGGCATTAGCCGCTGTTGGTATTGAAGCAGAGATTAAACAGCATGCCATTGATGGTACGATTACCGAACAAGCATATGGTCAAAAGACCAAACTATTTGGTCAGTTTCTCGTTCGGGTATTAATGAGCAGCTACTTGATTTAGCTGAACAAGAGATTATGCAGAAAATAATGCAAATTTCCAATATCGAAAAATGTTGGCAACCCGACTTTGTTTATGAAAAATTGTGGCAATTAGCCCAAGCGCATTTGGCGTTGGCAATACTGATTTAGTTACCCAGAAAAATTTAACCGATTACGGTAAAGGCAAAAGCAAAAGCAGGCTCGACAATGGCAATGCTAATAATGCCAATGCAAAGAAAAAAGCCGCTAGCGAAAACAAGATAACTGGCGGTCCTTTTCATCATTAACCCCTGATGTTGGGTATAATTATCAGGCACTGAAAACGATAATAATCAGGGGTTAGCTTCTTAAAATAGCCGTTAAAGGTGAGATTTATCCTTAAGCCGCTTGAAATTCGTAGCCATTTATAACTCACCGCGATAATGCAGCTTAAATTCATTAGTTAACTCAGCTGCTTTTAATTATAGACAATAACTAATGCGTTAAAACAAACAACAATTCTGCTAAATCAGGTTGCCATTGAAAGTCTTTTAATTTGATGCGCGCCCCTATAACCAGTACTTGCTCAGCTTGCAGTAAGTCATGTTGTCGAGCAAAATTATCGCTACCGGCTGCAAATGAAATTCTACCTTGAGCATTAATCACCCGATACCAAGGCACGGTTTGCCCATGCCAGCCGTTAGTCGGCACAGCAGCTAACGCTTTGCCTACTAAACGAGCGCGGCCAGGTAAACCTGCTAGATCAGCAATTTGGCCATAGCAGGCGACTTTCCCCGCAGGAATAGCCAGAACAGTTTGCCAAATTTTTATATGCTTGCTACTAAACGGTTTACCAACATTTGAGCTTATATTGCGCTTAATTACCAAGGCAAAACATTGCCATTGGAGTGTTTAAAAACACCACTTTGTGCCAAGGTTAATTGATTAATTAATTCAACTAGCTTTTTAGCCGCATCACTCGCGCTAATATCACCACCATAATTAACCATCTCTGTTTGGACATAACCAGGGTGATAGATACCAACAGCCACTTCATTACTGGCAAGGTCATGACTCAACGACATGGCTGCCGCATTTAAAGCCGCCTTTGACATTCTGTAACCATAACGACCACCTGAGTCATTATCGGCAATAGAGCCCATTCTTGAGGTGATAAGTGCTACTTTTGCTCCTTGGTTAAGCTGCTTTTGCAAACTAGCAACCACTCTTAGCGGTGCTAATGCATTGACTTCGAACTGCTCTCGTATCGTGTTTAGATCGAGATTGGCTAAACTTTCATCCCTTAAAATACCCGCATTACACACCAATACATCAATGTCGATATGCTTTAATCCAGAGACCATATTTACTATACCCAAATCACTTGTTACATCGATATCTTCGATGATATTGACATCAAGCGCGGTTAACTCAACTGAAGTTTTTCGACACAGCGCAAAAACATGATCTCCTTGTGCCTTAAAGTGCATACACATGGCTAAACCTATGCCTCTATTCGCACCTGTAATCACAATATTATTGTTCATTGACTATCCTTATATGTAAACGTTTTAATTGATATTAAATCATTAAAACTAAAAAACCACTTCAGTGAAGTGGTTTATAATATGTTATCAAGCTGATTGGCTAAGCGTTAGACTTATTGACTAAGCAGTGAGCTTATTCGCCACACTTGCCTTCTTTAGCTTTTGTGGCTTTACCTTCACCACATTTGCCTTCGCCACATTTACCTTTGGCTTGGGTCTTCATTTTACTTTCGCCACACTTGCCTTCAGTTTTAGCTTTGCCTTCGCCACACTTACCTTCGGTTTTAGCTTTGCCTTCACCACACTTGCCTTCAGTTTTAGCTTTGGCTTTACCTTCACCACATTTGCCTTCGCCGCACTTACCATTCTCGTGACCGTCAGCCGACACTATAGTCATGACATTTTGCACAGCAAATGGGTTAGTTTCTGCTTGCACTGGCATTGTTGCCGCAACAGTTAATACAAATAAGCCTAATAAAGCCGCAATTGAAGATTTTTTAATTAATTTCATTATATTTTCCTTTTAATTTTTTATTTAGGTACTACATCTACTAGGGATAACTATTAACAAAGACCATACTGGATATAAATAAATTTCAAGTGCTGTAAATTTTTTATATAAATTTAAAGAAATTTTGTACCTACAACACCGTCAGATTAGCTTTGTCTACATGAAACCACAAGTAAAAAAACTCACCTATTTAAGTTCTGCATTAACCACTTTTGGTAGCAAAATGTAGTTAACATGATCAATTATCATTCTCTTTTTGTCAAAAAAATCACATAAACATAGACTAAGCTCATTTAACTTTACTACCGCCACTTAATTTTTTATCACAAAACCACATTAGCTCTGAATAATTTTCCGGTGGAACCCTAAGTTTTTTGAGAAATTTTTAACACTAAAAAATAGAAGATAAATAAGTAGCCTGCTATTTATTTTTAGTTGTTATGGTGCGCTTAATGTTATTATTGCCTGATGATTACCCTTGGGTAAATCAACATTAATGGCAGCTAAAGTGCGTTGCCTGTTGAGAACACAGCTTGCTCTTAGCATAAGGTATTTAATAAAACACCATTGAATAACGTCTACCGCCTCAAATATTACAGCTAATAACGTATGCATACCCCAATAGAAAGCAAAGTAAAAAAAATAATCCTAGCACCTATGGAAGGTGTTGCCGATGAGTTAATGCGTAAGACACTAACATCTCTGAATAATTATGATTTTTGTATAACAGAATTTATTCGTATTGTTGACGCCTTAATGCCTGAGCATGTTTTTAGAAGAATGTGTCCTGAACTAGAGAATGGCTGCAAAACTCAAAGTGGTACACCTTTGAGAATTCAGTTACTCGGCCAAGAGCCAAATTGGATGGCTGAAAATGCGGTCAGGGCATTAGACATGGGCTCATATGGTATTGATGTTAATTTTGGTTGCCCAGCTAAAACCGTTAACAAAAGCAAAGGCGGCGCTGTTTTGCTGAACGAGCCAGAAAAAATCTACCAAATAATGGCTAAAATGAGAGCTGCCATTGGCCTTGATGCAACTTTATCAGCGAAAATTAGGCTAGGCTTTAACGATGCTTCAAAGCTAGATGAAATTGTTAGTGCTATCGAGTCAGCTCAAGTTGACCAATTAACCATTCATGCTCGCACCAAGCAAGATGGCTACCGACCTCCTGCTTACTGGCACTTTATTGGCCAAATAAGACAAAAATACGCTATTGAGATATTTGCTAACGGTGAAATTTGGAGTCAAAGTGACGCGGCTAACTGTATAACTCAAAGCCAAACACCCAACCTAATGCTGGGGCGTGGCGCATTAGCCCTACCCAACTTAGCCAATGTGATTAAGTTTGATGAAAAACCTATGCCTTGGTCTGAACTAAGCTTGTTGTTAATAAGTAATAGTGAATTTGACTTAAAAGGTAATAAAAGCTTTTATTTTTCCAGTCGTTTAAAACAATGGTTGCGTTATTTAAAGTTACAATACCCACAAGCAGATACCTTATTTAACAATATCAAAAGATTAAAAGATAAAGATGAAATTCTGCATCAAATAGATATCGCCGCATCGATATAGAAAATCAATCGAACGTACTAAACTAAACCCGTCGCCTTATCAACATTAGCTATAATGTTGATAAAACTATTATTAAACTAACGCAGATTTTTATCATGCAACAAGGTAAGATAATTATTATTAAAGAGCATTAATTTACCTTAAATAAGAAGTAACGATAGTGAAGAACGGTTCAGAGTTAAGAGCACGATATAACGACGTAAATCGTGGTGTCTACTTTATTGGCACAACCCCGCCTAAAAGTGATACACCCATTGAGCAAGTATCAACCATTGCCGATAAATTACTTGAGCGTGTAAGCGACATCGACTTTGACGGTTTAATTGTTTATGACATTCAAAATGAGGATTCACGGACCTCAAAACCACGGCCTTTTCCTTTTAAGTCGACACATGATCCTCGGCTTTACTCTTCACTTTTACAGCAAAAGTCAAACCGGCCGGTAATTACTTACAAGAGTGTCGTGCAATCAAACGGAGATGCTTTTAATCAGTGGGCTAATGAAGCGTGGCATGAATATGGTATTCGCGATATTGTGTTGGTTGGAAGCCCTTCACGGCAAAATAATATTAGTCTACCTTTAGGCGAAGCCTATAAAACCTTAGTAAACAATGAAAACAACTTTTTTATTGGCGGTATTACTATTGCTGAGCGCCATGCAAATAAAGGCAACGAACATGTTAAATTAATTGAAAAACACCAGCAAGGTTGCAATTTTTTTATCTCGCAAGCCATTTACAATGCCCAAGCAACCATTGATATGTTAACGCGCTATGCCATTGAATGTCAGCAACAAGGTATAAAGCCACAACGTATTATTTTAACTTTCTCTCCTTGTGGCAGTAAAAAAACCTTAGCGTTTATTGAATGGTTAGGTGTCAGTGTTCCTGAAGCAACAAGTTTACGCATTTTAAATGCTGAGCGCCCCTTATACGAATCAATTAGAATTTGCAGCAATACCTTAGTTCAGATACTTGATGCAGTATTACCCTACAAAGTACCTTTAGGGCTTAATATTGAGAGTTTAACCAACCGTAAAGAAGAAATTGACGGTTCAATATTACTTTATAAACTCTTGCGTTCAACCATGGATAATTATTTAGCTAAACAAGAGCTCAGTGGACTTTTTACTGATTAATTAAGCATTTTTCTCATCGTTATACGCTATGCTTAAATGAAATATTAGTTATTTCAATTATAAGGTAAAGGAGACTTAAACATGTCAGGTACAGCAATGGTTGTGTTAATTGTATTTATTTCAGTTGGCTTTGGGGTGATATTCGACATGTACAAAAAGCATTTAGAATTTAAAACCAAAACCTTAGACCACAACAGCCAAAGTAATGAACAAGCTGTAGCGATGACAAAACAAGTACAAGCACTTGAAGAACGTATGCAAGTTTTAGAAAAAATTGTCACTGATGAAGGCTATAGCGTACAAAAAGAGATTAATAAACTCTAAGCTACAAACTTTTGCTATTGATAATTATGAGGGTGGTGATCATTATAGTCATGACCAAAAGGATCAAGTGTTAATATGAAATTAATCATGAGAACCGAATTTGAAAACTTAAAAAAAAATCCACTTCATGGTTATCAAAGTGATGTGAATGGCGAAAAGCAGGTCGTAAAATTATATCGAAATGAACAACTTATTGCGAAAAAGATCACGCTAAAAAAGTCTATTCGATATTTTGCTGTTGATGGCTATCAGCAATTTCTCACTGATGAAACTTAGTAAACACAACTACGACTAACTATCTGTTCAGATAAACGTCTGATCAGATAAATACCTAATAAATAAATACACCGCCTGCATCACTATATTGCAATGTACTTAACTTATCGTGTTTGGTGCTTATTTGGTATTACCACACCAAAACCACTAAATAAGGGTAGGTTTTAGCGCTTCAATAGCGAGGTAGAGTTGATAAATTCTAATGATTTATAAGGCGGTTACTAAGGACTCTTTAGATTAACCAAACGCATTAATCTTCCAAAACTTCAGTTAAAGAAGCCAAGGTTTTACCATGTGGGATCGGCTGTTTGGATTCAGGATCGACCTGAACAAAAACGATATCATCCGCCAAGCATATTGTTTTTTTCGTCACCTTATTGCGCATAATGCATGTAATGGTAATCGACGACCTTCCAACCGCTTTAGTTGATAAACCAAACTCAACAATGTCACCTTGTTGTGCCGACGATTCAAAGTTTATTGCGCCAATATGCTTAGTCACCAAACAGTTTGTTTCTAGTTGGCAAATGGCATATATAGCAGCTTCCTCATCAATCCAAGCTAATGCCCTGCCACCGAAGAGTGAATTGGCATAATTTAAATCATTAGGTAAAATTAACCGACGAGATAAAAAGCGCATAGGTATCCTTATTATAGCGATAAGCCAACTCAAAGTAGTGTTGGCTTATAAAAAAATTAATTTTTACAAAGATTTGCCAGCAATAATGCCTTGAACTAGTTCCAAGCCAGACTGCTTACATTCAGGTAAGTCAACATCGGTTGTTGATAAAGCGTGCGTTCTATCACCCCATTTCACCACATGAGCGCTCCATGTTAAACCACCACCAAAGGCCGGAAGCAGCACATAAGATTGCTTTGCAATGAAGCCTTCTTCTATCGCTTCTACAAAGGCCACTAAGGTGGTTGCCGCTGACATATTGCCGTATTTATGGATGTTGATAAATACCTTTTCTTTGTCGACTTTAAGACGTTTTACTAGGGTATCAATAATACGTAAATTGGCTTGATGAGGAACAACACTGGCCATTTGGTCAGCACTGAGCTGTGCTTGTGCTAGTGCTTTTTCACAGGCCTGCGCCATACCTGAAACCGCTTTTTTAAAAATATCGGGCCCTAAAAACGCCCAATTAGACTGCCCAAGCAAACGTCCTTTATTAGCATATTTCATGCCCCAACCTTCAACAGCAAGAATATCTCGAGATTCGCCATAACATCCTAAAGCTTGCGTTATAACGCCAGTTTCTTCTGCACTTTCTTCCAAGTAAAGCGCTGCTGCTCCGTCACCAAATAAGACAGCAACATCGCGATTACTCCAGTCCATAATGGGCGAAATAGTTTCAGCTCCAATAACCAGCGCTGATTTAACCACGCCACTTTTTATCATAGACGTTGCAACACTTAAGCTATACATGCCACCAGTACAAGCGGTACTAACGTCCATACAAGCGGCATTCTCAGCTCCTAGTAAACGCTGGACATTGGAGGCTGCGTTAGGACAAATCTGATCAAAGGTGGTGCTGCCAAAAACAATCAATTCAACATCTTTGGCGGTTTTACCTGCAGCAGCTAATGCTCGCGCACAGGCAACATGGGCTAACTCACTGACGGTAACATGAGAAATCCTTCGCTCTTTCATGCCTGTGCGAGAAGTTATCCATTGGTCATCTGTTTCTAAAAACGTTGCTAAATCATCATTAGTAAGAATAGCAGGCGGTAAGCATTTGCCCCAACCGGTAATTGCTGCGTATGTCATAGGAAACCTTATTTTGCTGTTATTTTTACTTTTAAAAAGCAAAGAATAGTCTTTTTTTATGACCACATCATACTACAAAAAAACAGTATATTAACGGCTATTTACTGTATTTACACTAAGTTGATTTAAAATTTGGTCAGTCGATAGAGGCTAGCATTAAATACCTGCTAAAAAGTCAGCATTTTCACCTCTCCTGCTGCCGTCCTTCTTCTCTCTCTGTGAATTATTTTTTTACAGGAAGGAAACAATAGAAAATAATGAGGAAAGACTTAAACCTTTTAGGAAAATTCTATTGATACAAGTTGAACCGTTAATTTTAAAATTTTTGAAGCTAAAGTTTGGCCATTATTAACGCATAACTACTGCGCCAATCTTTATAATCAATGGGAATATTAATAAGCGTTTGGTTGTTAACTAAAACTAACGCAGGAAAACCGTTAATTTGCATCATACTCATTTGAGAAATTTCTTTTTTCAGAGCCTTATCAAGTTGCTGGCTGTTCATTTGTTGCAAAAAATTATTGCCGTCCAAGCCAATTTCAATCGCTAACTTATGTAAGGTATCGATATTGGATGGATTTTTGGCCTGTAAATAATAAGCATGCTGAATAGCCGTCAGCATGCTTTGTTCTTTATTGCTGGCTCTTGCGATAAGCGCAGCGCGACAAGCCGGAAAGGTAGATCGCCTTGGCTGACAATCACGCCAAAAATCAAAATTAAATGCTGTACCAAGTTGCCCAGAGATATTTAGCCAAGTTTGCTGTAAAAAATTTTGCATTTCGTCTGGCATAATTTCATCGCAATCTTGTGCTAAACCACCAAGCCTATAAATAATATCAACATGTGGCGCAAGTTCTTGTTGCAGTCGATGCCAAGTAGGTGCATAACCCCAACACCAACTGCACATCGGGTCGTAAATATAATATAAAGTAGAGGCCATATTCATTTTAGATCAGGAAGTTGTAGTGATAACAACTAGCATACTAACTTCAATCTAACATTTCATTATAACTCTATTATCTAAAGTGATCTTCCCCCGCTTTAACGGACACCAAAATCTAACTAAAGATGAGGTGTTATTAGCCACAGGAAGTTTTGCGTTAACATGGTCGTTTCGATAGTGCTAAAATTAGAAAATAGCCAAGTGACTTTTTGGGCTTTAATGGCGTTTTTTGTTATCGGTGTTTTAATCGAGTTGGGTTTAGGTGTTCATTCATTTATCTATCTTTGCTTACTAGCAAGTTTTGCTTTTTCTGAAAACCAGAGCAACAATACTTCCAAGATCCCAAAGACTTGGGCGAATACTCTTCTGAGTATTTAGCTTCTATTTATCGTGCATTTATGGCTATCTCTTTTGTATTTTTAGCTTATTGGCACTCAGCTCAAATTACATTAGATATAGCATTTTTTATTCTGTGGTCTTTGGGTTATTCATTGCTAGGTTTTACCTCCACTTTTGTGCCTAAAAATGTTTTCAAAGTTGACAGTAATTACAAAACTGCTCAGGTTTACTTTTTTATATTCTTACTAATTAATTTAGTGTTAATCTATTGGTTAATTACAAATTTCTCTGGTTTAAATTGGTTCAGTTCAGTAATTACAAAACCATTAAGCTTGGTAGCAAGTGGCTTGGTCCAACTACAAGTCATTAAAGCAAGACAAGGATAGTTCAGAGTGTATTTCAAATATTTCTTTATAATGGTTCTTCTTTTACTATCCGTAGGATGTCAATCGACCCAAAAGGGAGGATCTATCCCTATAGAGTCAAATAAAGAATTGAAATTGGATGTACTAAACATTGATTGGAGCGATTTTAGCTTAGCTCCAGGAGATCGAAGAATTAAAGGTACAGGTTTTGTTGTTGCCAATTGGTCTGAATCTTCAGATGATATAGGTCTATATTTCGGGGTTCTCGGGGTTCTCGGTGTTATAGCGTCCGATTTTTCTAATGAAAAAAACTTACAGGGTAGTTTAGAGGTTCAGCTTAAAGACAATTTTGATTTAGCTAAAACTCTACTCAAATCACTAAATAACAATCAAGATTTAACCGCAGAAATTAAATCTATTCATCTCAATTCAAATATTAAAAAACAAGTTATAACGCTTGAACCTTGGTGTATTATTTTTACTAACGAAAAAGGTTTAATATTTCTCCCTCAGCTTAAAGCAACATTAAGATCTGAAACAGGTAAAGCACTTTGGGAGGGGAATTATGGACCTCTGAGCAAAAATAAACCTTTCAAGCTAAATAATTCAATGACTAGTGATCATGTGATTGAATTGCAGGCTAGATTGGCTGTCGTTTATGAGGAAATCACAAACCAATTAGTGGCTAATATTCAGGGGCAAGATAGCTATGTTAATGAAGAGGAAAGTCAAAAGTTTACTGATGACTTAATGAAAAAAATGGAAATAGAGTTTGACGACAGTCTACTTAACAAGAAATTAAACAAGGACAAATAACAGTTGATTTTTGCTCCATCGTCACTTATTTTAACCAACTATTATTTGCCTGTTAATTAGGCGTTCGCAGGCTTTAAATATTTGTGTTAATTAACACTATACTTTATCAATTTTGGATTTGAAAATAATGGAAAAATCAAAGAATAACTATTTCGTACTGAGCTTAACGTTAACGACTATAGGCACGGTGTTAACTACCCTTAAAGTAGATTTCTATTTAGATATTATAGTGTTAAGTACAGCTGTAGTAATTGGTGTGTTGGGCTGTAACAAAGGTAAAGCGTAGCGCACTGCTAAGTCACTCAAAAGGACAAAAAACAGTTGGTTTTGCTCATTCGTTGCTTATTTTAACCAACAGTTTTTAGTCTCTTAATGAGGCGTTATCTGCAAATGTCACTTTGGCATTCGTAATTATCATTCAAAATAAGGATATACTTTGAACAAATTAATTTTACTCTTACCTATGCTGTCTCTTGGTTGTTTTGCTGAAGAAGAGTGCTATAGCAATAAACGAGAAGAGTTAACCTTTACGATGTAAAACAAACAATCTGCCATCGCAATATCTTTATTTAATGTCGCCATAGAGACCTTCACTTCTTGTTTACAAACC
This sequence comes from Colwellia sp. MB3u-8, assembly GCF_014076985.1. Classification (NCBI taxonomy): domain Bacteria; kingdom Pseudomonadati; phylum Pseudomonadota; class Gammaproteobacteria; order Alteromonadales; family Colwelliaceae; genus Colwellia; species Colwellia sp. MB3u-8. Next base: position 179,635 of record NZ_JACGVA010000059.1, on the reverse strand, counting down.
AATTGATTTTCTTTAGCGATAAAGTAATCATCTATGACATTATTTTTTTCATCATCCATTAATGCTAAATTTTCTAAACCAAGCCAGTTTGTAACTTCACTTTTTTTATTATCCTGTTAGCTTAACGCGTTAAATAATAAGCGGGTTTTAATGAAAAAACGCCATTTAAAACGCTTTATCAGCAGCATTTATTATTTCACAAGTATTCAAACACCTTGAATAAAGGCATTATTTTTCGTTAACAACTAAGAGTTACTGATCTTTATCAGCATTTCCCAACACAAGTTAGAGATATTGACCAAGTACAACTAAGCTCATAATTCAGCGATCAATGGAAACTGTTATGTGTAAATTGTGCGGAATATTCTTGATTTTATATTGTGCTTTGCTCTCAATGCATGCCTTAGGAACAGCAGAAACGCCGTACTTAAAGCCAGTAGCCAATAGCGATCAGCAAGAGATAAGTATTAACGCAAACACTTTAGTTGTGCCATTATTAACCATCAAAGGTACTATCGGGCCCGCCGTCAGTGACTATTTAGTGCGAGAAATAAACAGCGCTAATATGGCCAGTAACATTCCTTTAATTATTATCACACTCGATACTCCTGGTGGCTTAAGTGCCAGCCTACGTGACATTAATAAAAGTATCTTAAATTCTACTATTCCAATCGCCTGTTTAGTTTATCCACAAGGAGCACGCGCCGCGAGTGCAGGTACTTACATACTTTATGCTTGCCATATTGCTGCTATGGCTCCCGCCACCACTCTGGGCGCTGCAACACCGGTTAATATTGCTGGGCCAATGACGCCACCAACAGATGATAAAACACAAAAAAACGCACCTTCTGCGATGGAGAAAAAGGTATTAAATGATGCCATTGCCTATATTCGTTCACTCGCACAATTACGTTCTCGTAATGAACTATGGGCTGAAAAAGCCGTTACAGAAGCGGCAACACTAACAGCGAAAGAAGCACTAAAAGAAAATGTCATCACGTTAATCGCTCAGTCGCCACAAGTGTTATTAAATAAACTAGAGGGTCAACGGGTAGCGATAAAACAGCAAAAAATTAAATTATCCTTACAAGGTGCTGAAATAATTAATAAAAAACCAGACTGGCGTAGCCAATTTATTGCCACCATTACCGACCCTAATATTGCCTATATTTTAATGCTACTGGGTATTTATGGTTTGTTACTAGAATTCTACAGCCCTGGTGTAGGCATAGCGGGCATCATCGGCGGTATATCATTACTTATCGCTTTATATGCCCTGCAGTTATTACCCCTAAATTTTGCGGGTGTTGCCCTACTCTTGTTAGGCGTAACACTCATGGTGATGGAATCACTGATACCAAGTTTTGGTATTTTTGGCCTAGGTGGTATTAGCGCATTTGTTTTAGGCTCGATATTTTTATTCGACACTAAGCTTGAGCAATTTAAAGTTTCACTGCCATTAATTGCCGGTTTTGCTTTTGTCTCTGCACTCTTTATTGTCTTTGCCTTCGGTTTTATCTACCGAGCACGAAAAAATAAAATCGTCAGTGGTCAAGAAGAAATAATTAATGCTTGGGTTACGGTGGAAAATGACTTCACTAATAAGGGTTATGTGCTCTTTAATGGCGAGCGTTGGGCGGCTAGTAGCCCACTAGCCTTAAAAAAAAGTCAACAGGTACAAGTGCAAGCAATTAATGGCCTAACCCTTGTTTTAGCGCCAGCAATCAACACAACAACTAAGGAGCAAGATAATGACTTCACTATTTAATAATTCAGAATTATTCACCGGCTCAATTATTTTTTTACTTATTGCCTTTTTTTTCAGTGCTTTTAGAATTTTACGAGAATATGAACGCGGGGTAGTTTTTTTACTTGGACGATTTTATAAAGTGAAAGGGCCTGGTTTTATTCTTGTTATTCCCTTTATCCAACAAATGGTAAAAGTTGATTTACGTATAGTGGTGATGGATGTACCTAGCCAAGACGTTATTAGCCGCGATAATGTCTCAGTAAAAGTTAATGCGGTTATTTATTTTCGAGTTATTGACCCACAAAAAGCGATTATCAATGTCGAAGACTATTTACAGGCAACGTCTCAACTTGCACAAACCACCTTACGTTCGGTGTTAGGGCAACATGAATTAGACGAAATGCTCGCAAATAGAGATATGTTAAATGCCGATATTCAAACCATTTTAGATGTCAGAACCGACAGTTGGGGCATAAAAGTGTCTAATGTTGAAATTAAACACGTTGATTTAAATGAAACTATGATCCGCGCTATTGCCAGACAAGCCGAAGCAGAGCGAACTCGTCGAGCCAAAGTTATTCATGCCACAGGGGAATTAGAGGCGTCAACTCACCTGACCCAAGCCGCAAATCAACTGGCCAAAGAGCCTGATGCGATTATGTTACGTTATTTACAAACCTTAACAGAAATTGCTGGCGAGAAAAATTCTACTATTATTTTCCCTTTACCCATGGAGCTGATCAGCGGTCTTATTAAATCAACAGACAAAACAACCAAAGGATAGCAGAAAAATACACGCTATTATCAAATACACGCTATTATCCTTACTCATTATTATAATATTAACGTTAATCTCTTATGACAAGGGGTTAACTCCCCTTAATAAAATCACCTACTAAACCATAATATTGAAACAGTAAACTTTGCATTAAACAGCCAAGAAAAAGCCGCTAAACTTGAACCTGTGCTTGCCTTATGTGCTGAATAAATTTTAACTGTAATTAAAATTATTGTTTAGAACAGAACATATACCTGCAGTGACTGGTTAATTTTACCCCGTCTATCGAGATAATATTTCACGCACTTGAACCCAGATACAGAGCAATAAAGGATAACAGTCTATGTTGATATTGGTTTATTACCTTAAGTTATCAACAATAAAAACACACGACTAGCAGCTTAATCTTTTGGCAAGTTGTTATTAACTAAAAGTTTATCTTTATTAAAGTGCAAGAGATTAGAACTTATAGACTTATGGATTTATGGAACTAAAACAATAGGCACACCAACACAATGGGCCAGTTTATTCGCCACACTACCCAGTAATATATCGGCAAAGCGCGATCGACCTCGCCGACCAACAAAGAGCATATTAGCGTGATAATCATTTACCTGTTGAAGTAACGCGTCAACAGGCTCACCCCAGATATATTCACTGCTCAAATCAACATTTTCTGCTTTAAATTTTTCAATCGAGGGTTGTAAAATTTTTTCATTCACATCATGTTCTATTTGTTTTTTATCAAGCGGAGGTGGCGCAACACCCTCAATCATCATTGGCTGAAATTCTTGCCAAGTAATCACATACACTAATTTAACACTCGCACCTGTTTTTTGTGCCAGATGAACCGCTCGTTCAACAGCTCTGTTGCTCCACTCACTGCCGTCAACGCCAACTAAATATAAAAGTTTATGCATGTTATTTACCCTTTTTAATAACCTGTATTTTTAATAGTGATAAAATTGATAGTCAGTTCTTCTATAAGGCACCAACTCATAATGAGGTTGTAAAAATGTTACTAAATCAACCAACTCTGTTACTGTCATTACATCATTAAAATTGCTCATTTTAGACTCTCCTTCAACAGTAATAGCCGTAAGAGCATAACCTTTAGCAAGTTTATGTGAAGGATTAATAACACTGGTCACAAGTTCAGCATACGTTGTTACTTTGGTTGATTTTCCTCCTAAACGCACATTTAAATCAGGGTTATTTATACCTTCAGCTTGTTCCACACCATTGAGATTATGACAAGCTAAACATTGGTATTTTGTTAATACCATCGCTCCCTTATCCACATCACCTTTTGGCAAACTAAAGCCTCTGGGTGAATCAGGGCCTAAATCACAACTGCTCAGACTAATAGCGATTAACGTAAAACAACAAAAAAGTAAATATTTCATAACAACTCCTCTATGATTCAAAAAAGAACAACTATTTTATAAACCTAACATCAACTGCCTATAATAAATAAATTCAACAACTTAAAATCACAAGAGATATGTATATGTCTCTGTGTAATATGTCTCTGAGTAAAATTACTTAATTTTTTATATTGATAATTTACAATTTGATAATAATGCACATATTAATTTACCTCTACTTTTTCTAACAAGCAGCTGAGATAGATCAGTTAAGGGTCATTAATGATGAAAAGATGAGTGTTATTCATAAAAAAGTAGAGCAATACCCAGTAAAATTAATTGCTTGATTAATAAAATTGTAAAGATAAAGATAAAAATAAGTATCAACGCCTCATTTCCCTCTCTATCTAACACACAAAATAACACGCCAAAAAACTTCATATAAATGACATTTATCAGGATCGCCAATATAACTTGGTGATAATGTCGTGGTGAATAGCAGCGGTATTGTCTGTTTTATTCAATGTACCTATTGATTATGACAACGACTATTTAATGCATGAGCTTGTAAAAGCTATATTGAAATTTTTATTAACTTAATAACGCTAGCAACTATTTACGCTATGGCGTTATAACACTGTACGGAGATAAAAATCATGACATTATTTAAACATCAACCATTAGCAACAAGACCACAACTGCCCTTGTTTTCGCAATTATCTAACGAAATTGATCGATTTTTTGGTCAGGGGTTTCCAATGAATAGCCGGAGTTCAGATTTACTGACTGATGTTTGGCAACCTTCTGCGGATATAGAACGACAAGACAATCGCTATATAGTCAGAGCCGATATCCCTGGCGTTGATCCTAAAAACATTAATGTCTCCATGGATAATGGTAATTTAGTGATTGAAGGTAAAAGAGAAAGCAAAACGGAAGATAAACGAGAAAATTACTATCGACTCGAACGTTCATACGGAAGCTTTTATCGTAGTTTCAATTTACCTGATGCCCAAGATGCCAAAAAAATTGAAGCGCATTGCCATAACGGTGTATTAGAAGTAATTGTGCCTACACTCGCCACAGAAAAGCACAAAAAAATAGAAGTAAAAGTAGATTAATACCCGTTCCATTATGTTTGTGATCTTGTTGTGCACAGAAAAATAATTCAAAGGTCATATTAAGGGTCTTATTTATTGTTTCAGACTAAACATAAGTATCTACATCCGTGTAGGCAAGGTGCTCAATTGATCAATAACTAGCTGTTGGTATTGAGAGTGTTGGTATTGAGAGCACAGGTTTTTAGTTCCAGAAAAAATTTAAGTACTCGGCTCCATGTGAGCAATAAAGCCTTGGGCTATTTTAACCAAAACAAGTGAACAATAACGTAATAAAATTGGTATGACTCAGCAAATTTATTTATCTGGACTGGGGGATCAGTCCAGATAAATTTTGGCTATTCAGTGCTAAAGTTATGGAAGTTAAGCTTTATGATAAGGAATAAACCATGTTATCTTTTAATCATGAGGTAGCCCAAAACCTACGAAAAATCTCATTTTTACTTAAAGAGCAACACGCCAATCCATTTCGCTGTCAAGCTTATCTAAAAGCGGCAATCACCATTGAGGCATTACCACAAGATCTCAGGCAACTTTTTAAAAACAGTGGGATCAAAGGATTAACTCAGTTACCCAATATCGGCCTAGGTATAGCCCGTTCAATCAATGATTATATTACCATGGGACATATGACGAGATTAGATAATCTCAGAGGAAATACCAATCCCATCGATTTATTTCAAGTTATTCCAACCATTGGTCACAAGATGGCCCAACGTATTCACGACACCTTACATGTCGACACCTTAGAAGCTTTTGAAAATGCGATATTTGAAGGTCAATTAGATAATATTAAAGGGATAGGCGTAAAACGAAAAAAATCTATTGAAGCTTGGTTTTCTCAATGTTTTGGTGCCCGTCAATTACCCATACCAACTCACCAGCAGCCCATTGAGGCTAAGCCCAATATTGAACTAATTTTCAATATTGATGCACAATATCGTAAAAAAGCAAAAGCAGGAGAACTGCCTGTCATTACACCAAAACGTTTTAATCCAGAAAATAAGCCTTGGTTACCTGTAATGCATATTAATAAAGAAAATTGGCATTTTACTGCCATGTATTCTAATACTCAGCGCGCCCATAAGCTTAACTTAACTTTAGACTGGGTATTAATCTTTTGTTATGACGAACATCATCAAGAAAGCCAATACACCCTGGTTACCGAAACCCATGGCCCACTGAAGGGGAAACGGGTGATCAGAGGACAAGAGGCCGCCTGTGAAATTTTTTATACCACAAAAAATGCTATCAAAAACTCTAATACTGATATCGAAAAAATAGCAGCAACAGCAAAATAAATCACCAAATTATAAATTATCCGCCAAAATAACGATAAAGAAAGAAACAAAAATCAATAATGCTAACGTTTGTTGTATAACACCTGAAAGCAACGCAGATATTCGATTTTTAGGCCGCTTAAGAATAATTTATTATCGAATTCAACAAGTTATTGTCAAATTAAATTTGTATTTTTATCTAAGCGCTAGTTATCTACCTTAGTTTGTTAGGCAAGTTATTGCGACTCTCTAATGTTGGGTGATTTTTTGTCGGTCGGACTTTAGTCCGTCAACCGTTAAACAGGCAATTAACCTGATGTATTAACCAACATCTGTAACGGTATTATTTTTATCGCTTGGCCGTTATGCCAATGACGGTTAAATTTCATTTAACTTGATGGACTAAAGTCCATCCTACATAAGCCCTAGGGGTGTTCATCTGGCGTTGGGCGATTTTTTTGTCGATCTGACTTTAGTCCGTCAGACGTTAAACCGGCAATTAACCTGATGTGTTAACCAACATCTGCAACGGTAGTATTTTTATCGCTTGGCCGTTATGCCAATGACGGTTAAATTTCATTTAACTTGATGGACTAAAGTCCATCCTACATAAGACCTACTAAACCCTACGGGTGTTCATCTGACGTTGGGCGATTTTTTTAGGTCGGACTTCAGTCCGTCAACCCTTAAAAACCCTATTGAATCGGCTTTGTTAATGCTTCATCTAATACAGTATCGACATGTTCAGCCAACACAAAACGCATTTCGTTCTGAATTGATTCAGGTAAATCAGTCAAGTCTTTCTCATTTTTACTGGGTAAAATAACCGTGGTTAAACCGGCTCGGTGTGCAGCCAAAATTTTATCTTTTATTCCCCCCACAGGTAACACTAAACCCCGTAAGGTAATTTCGCCCGTCATGCCAATATGATGAAAAATCGGCCTATCCGTTAATAACGACACTAACGCGGTAATGATAGCAACGCCAGCAGACGGCCCATCTTTTGGTGTTGCCCCAGCGGGTACATGCACATGAATATCAGTATGCTCAAAAAAATCTTCAGCAATACCTAATTGCTTGGCTTGGGATCTTACGTAACTTAACCCCGCTTCAACTGACTCACGCATTACATCGCCTAATTGTCCGGTAATGGTCAAACCCTTTTTACCTGGCATAGCGCTGGCTTCAATAAATAATATATCGCCCCCAACGGCGGTTACCGCCAAACCCGTTGCTACGCCTGGGCGTTCAGTACGTTCAGCGAGATCATAAGAGAACGGCGGTTTACCCATTAATTCTTCCAACATAGCGTTATCAACAGTGAGCGACTCACCACTTTTTGTGGCAATTTTTATCACTAATTTTCGACAAATAGCGCCTAAACGTCGATCCAAACTACGTACGCCCGCTTCTCGGGTGTATTGACGAATAAGTGTCAGCATCGCCGTGTCACTTATAGTTAACTCATTAATATGTAAACTGTTTTCTCGTAATTGCCGAGGTAATAAATAACGCTTCGCTATATGAAATTTTTCATCATCGGTATAGCCCGATAAGGTTATAACCTCTAATCTATCTCGTAACGGCCCAGGAATGTTATCGAGTTGATTAGCCGTGGCAATAAACATTAACTGACTAAAGTCAAAAGCGACTTCTAGATAATGATCACGAAATTCGCTATTTTGTTCTGGATCTAAAATTTCAAGTAGCGCCGACGCAGGATCACCGCGCTGATCGCCAATAATTTTATCAACTTCATCTAACAATATAACCGGATTATTAGTCCCCACGTCGCGCAATGCTTTAATAAACCGACCCGGCATCGCACCAATATAGGTACGACGATGACCCCGAATTTCAGCCTCATCACGTATGCCTCCTAAACTGATACTGACCAACTTACGTCCCAAGGCATGTGCTATTGAATGTCCTAATGACGTTTTTCCAATACCTGGAGGCCCGACAAAACAAAGAATAACGCCTTCTCGTTCTCGTCGAATATGGGGTGACGATGCACTCTCATCTAATGGCTTAGTTAATAACCTTTTCTGCCGCAGCTGCCTGACCGCCAAGTACTCTAAAATACGCTGTTTTATTTTTTCCAAGCCATAATGGTCTTCATTAAGAATTTTCTCAGCCTGTTTAATATCAAGCGTGTCTTCCGTCGTTTTTTTCCAAGGTAACGCGAGTAACCAATCAAGATAAGTTAATATCACGCCCGACTCTGAAGATGATTGTGGGATATGTTCTAAACGAGAAATTTCCTGCCTTGCTTGCTCTTCTGCTTCGGTTGACATGCCACTGGCTTCGATTTTCTTAAGGTATTGCTCTATTTTAATTTGTTGACTATCTTCTTCACCCAATTCGCGTTGAATAGCCTTCATTTGATGGCGCAAAACATAGTCACGTTGTGCCTTGTCCATTTCACCATGGGCTGCACTTTGTATTTTCTTACCTAGCTCAAGTACCTCCATTTCGTGTTGGATAAGATCTGTTAGTTTAAGCATTTTTGCCACAACATCTTTCATATTAAGTATATCTTGAGCATCAGCCATCTTCATTCGCATACTCGAACTGACTAAATAAACCAGTTGACGACAATCTTCTGTTTGGCTTAATGCACTCACTAATGATTTAGGTAAATATGAAAGTATGTTAATTAATTCGCTAAACGACTTTAACAAGTTATTTCGTATTGCTTGTGCTTCAATATCTCCTGCTTCTGGTTCAATATCAGTAACAAGATGAATTTTTGCCCGTAAATAGGGCTTTTCGCTCAGCCAAGCGTCAACCGAAAATTTATCAAGCCCTTGTAACAACACTGTGGAGTGATTATTTTCACCCTTTGAAATTCGTAATATCTGTGCAATACACCCCACTTGATAAAGATCTAAAGGTGCTGGCTCTTCAACGTCTTGATCTTTATATGCAAGAGTTGCCAATAAATTATTACCTGCGGCCACATCCTCGAGCAATTTCAACGAGCGCGCTTGACCAACAGAAATAGAGTTGACGTTGTAAGGGAATAAAACTAGATTTCGTAATGGCAATACCGGCAGGTTATCAGGAATAGCGACTAAGGCTCTAGGCTGTTGATTTACATCAACTGATTGCTGCTGATTATCCTCTTTTACTTTAATACCTTTAACATTAATGTCTGACATCTGGGTTCCTTAATATTACAAAATTATAAATTTATTTTTCGTAACATGATCATTACTGCTTGGGTTAATTCACCAAGCATAATGCTAATCCCAGTTATTAATTTACACGCTGATATTTATCAGTTCAATTTCGTATTATTCTGTTTAAAATTGTTTTAGTGTTTTAAAGTTATAATGTGTTTACATTAGCGATATTTATAGCTATTGCTTATTCTTAATGAGAATCAAGCCATTTAAACTACAAAATGTTGACGCTAAAACTTGATATAAATGGCGAAAATAACTTGATGAGATGGGCAAAACAATAAGTACAATATTGTTAAGGAGTGGATCAAGTGTCTGGACTAAAAGTACAAAACATTTTTATTGTTGACGATCATGAACTCGTTCGCCAAGGACTACGTCAGTTGGTTAATGGTGAAGCAGACATGCATATTTGTGGTGAGGCCGCCAATGTCTATGACGCACTTAACATGCGCTCTACCCTAACAGCAGACGTTGCTATTGTTGACTTATCATTGCCCGACGGTAATGGTCTGGATTTGATCAAACAGCTTCATGCTTGGCGACCACAAATGGGGATTATCGTCTTATCAATGCACGATGATGAATTGTATGCAGAAAGAGCATTAAATTGTGGTGCGCTAGGTTATATCAATAAACAAGACTCAGCTCAAAAATTACTCCTTGGCATAAGACAAGTAGTAAAAAATAAAATTTTTATTAAAGCAGAACTTCTTGAAAAAATACATAAAAACCCATCACGATCAATAACCTCTAAAAATACTATCAACATTCAGATACTGACCGACAGAGAGTTGCAAGTTTTTGAAGCTATTGGTCAAGGCATCACAACAACAAAAATTGCCCAATTACTCAATGTTAGTGTAAAAACTATTGAAAGCCACCGGCGTCACATCAAAGACAAATTTCACTTAAGCTCTGGTTTAGAGCTAACGCGCTCAGCGATAATCTGGAGTTTAGAAGTCATTTCAGCTGAATAAAAATATTTTTATTCTTAGCACAACACTTAAAATGAAAGAAATCACTTTAGAACACACTCACTTTCCCACCGAAACTAGGTGCTACATGTCTGGAATAAATGCAACTAAACCTAAGCTGATTGTGGCTATTGGCGCTTCTGCTGGCGGGCTTGAATCATTTAGTGCCTTCTTTGCTCATATGCCAAATGACAGTAATATAGCCTTTGTTTTATTACCTCATTTAGACCCAACACATAACAGCTTGATGCCAGAGTTAATATCCAAAACAACGGCTATGCCGGTTTGCGAAGCGATAGAAAATATGCAAGTGCAAGGGGATCATGTCTACATACTCCCGCCCGGTAAACTGCTTTTTATCAGTGACGGGCGACTGCACCTTTCACCGAACGTTAAAAATCGCACCCAGTGGATTGCGATTGAATATTTTTTACGCTCTTTAGCGCTCGATCAAGGTGAACATTGTGTTGCCATCATTTTGTCTGGCACTGGCAATCATGGCACATTAAGTTTTCGTGACATAAAACTTGCAGGTGGCATGATCATAGCTCAAGACCCAGCTAGCACTACCTATAATCAAATGCCTATAAATGCCATTAATAGCGGATTAGTTGATGTGATTGCCCGACCTGAAAACATGCCAATCTTGTTAACAGAGTTTTCCAACCACCCTTATTTGCAAAGTAAAGCTGACCAAACTGATCAACAGGTATTTAATTGCATCTACTCTATACTGTCATTATTGCACAGCCGCACAGGTTATGATTTTAGTGGCTATCGGAAAAATATGTTATTAAGGCGCATTCAACGACGCATGTGTGTGTGTCATACCGAAACAATACAAGACTATCATCAGTTTATGAAAAATAATCCAACCGAAACCAGCTTATTAAACAAAGATTTATTGATTGGTGTTACCGCATTTTTTCGTGATGAAGAGGCATTTTCAGCATTAGAAACCCATGTTTTTCCTGAACTTGTCGCGCGAAGTAGTGCAGATAATCCTGTTCGTATTTGGATCCCTGCCTGCGCCACTGGAGAAGAAGTTTATACCATCACCTTATTAATGTTTGAGGCTTTTGACCAAGCGAAGAAACAAATTAACCTGCAAGTTTTCGCTAGCGATATTGATGAAAAGTCAATAAATGTTGCTCGCAGTGGGATCTATGCTAAAAATATCGCTGAAATTATCTCTGCCGAGCGCTTAGCAGGTTTTTTCGACGTGACTAATAAGGGAGATTATCAAATTAAAAAAGTCATTCGCGAAAAAATTATTTTTTCTAATCAAAATTTGCTAAACGACGCGCCATTTTCTCGACTAGATCTAATCAGCTGTCGTAATCTGTTTATTTATTTACAGCCAGAGCTGCAAGCTAACGTGCTCGATTTATTTTATGTTGCACTGAAAACGACAAGTTATTTAATGCTAGGTCCGTCTGAGTCTCTGGGTAAAAATAAACATAAATTTGTAACTATATCCAAAAAATGGCGTATTTTTAAAAAGATTAAACCGTTAATTAAAAGCCCATTGGCTTTACCCGTGAGCCGCATGTCAACACCAAATATCTCAATAGATCAAAGTACTATAAGCAATAAATTTAGAGCTGACTCACCTTCTCGTTATAATGAGTTGGTTAATCGTGATTTACTTGCCGCTTATGCGCCAGCGGCTGTATTGATTAATCGTTCATTTGAAATACTCCATTATCAGGGCCCTACGGTTAATTTTCTTGAGTTTCCAAAAGGCTCCCCTTCTAATGATCTATTAGTCTTATTACGTGAAGGACTCAGAGCCAGGGTGCGTTCAGCAATTAATTATGTACAAAAAGAAAATCAGGCTATTACAGATCACCAAGCCAGAGTAAAACGTAATAATCATTATGTAACTTGTACACTTACCGTTCGCCCCGTATATGAGCCAAACCTTTCAACTGAGTTGCTACTGATCACTTTTGAAGACAAACATCCTTTACAAAATAACTCGCCAAAAAATATTCCAGTAGAAGATACTCTTAGCCCCCCCCTCCCTGATCAGTATTTAATAGCAAACAGTGACACCGCAGCAAACACAAACATAGTCACTCAACTTGAGTATGAACTAAACGCTACTCGCGAAGATTTATACAGTACGGTTCAGGAACTGGAAAACTCCAATGAAGATCTACAAGTAAGTAATGAAGAAGCCATGTCGATGAATGAAGAGTTGCAATCTACCAACGAGGAATTGGAGACCTCTAAAGAAGAACTGCAATCGATGAATGAAGAACTCAACACCGTTAATACCGAATTACAATATAAAGTTGAAGAATTAGAACGAAGTTACAATGATATCAGTAACTTACTTTCCAGCACAGATATTGCCACTGTCTTTCTTAATCGCGACATGCAAGTGATGTTATTCAATCCACCCATTGGTGAATTGCTCAACTTACGTGAAAGCGATATCGGTCGTCCTATTAGTAATTTTTCTGCCAATGTATCCAATAAAGCTTTAATGACTGACGCAAAAAAGGTGCTGGAAACATTAACCCCGATTGAAACCGATGTATGGAGTCATCATAAAGATCAAAAGCGGCGCTGTTATTTACGTCGAATAGTGCCCTATCGCACCTTAGATGATCATATTAACGGTGTTGTGATCACTTTTGTCGACATTACTGAGCGCCATCATCAAAAACAAATATTGGAACAATGTGTGCAAGAACGTACGCATGCGTTGCACGAACGAGAAGCACGGCTAAGCGCCATAATGAATTATGCTTTTGAAGCTATACTTGTTTTAGATTTATCAGGCAAGATTACCGAATTTAATGACTCAGCCCAAACAATGTTTAATTATAATAATAAAGAAATTATTGGCAAAAACATTCAAGCATTAATTCCCTCAATCAATATTAAACAGCTAACTAGCCAAGCACATACCCTTGAATCATCTGCTCTGTCTACCTTGATTCTAGCAAAAAAAGAATTGATAGGATTAAGGAAAAATGCGCTTGATTTTCCCATCGCACTCTCCTTAACCAAGGTCAAGGGTCGAGCACTTTACATCGGTATTATTAATGACTTGAGCGAACCTCAAGCATTAAAAAAAGCCTTAATTAACATCAGCACCTATGAGCAGGAAAAAATTGGCCATGAAATTCATGATAATTTAGGCCAACGTTTAACTGGGATTAACTTACTGGCGAGTAATTTAAAACGCTCTTTGCCTAAAAGTGACATAAAAAACAATCAAGCAATGGACCTTATAATAGAACAATTGAGTCAAGCCATTGGTGATACACGAGATTTTAGTCATATCTTAGCCCCTATTTTATTACCTCCGCATGGCTTACAAGACGCCTTAACCACCATGATGAAATTATTTGATTCATCAGGTATTAAAAAGAAAATAAAATTATCTTCAAACCTAACCATTGTGGATTCCATAGTAACAACTCAAGTCTACCGCATCGCCCAAGAAGCCATTAATAATACTTTAAAACATGCTAAAGCCCGAAAGGTAACACTGCAACTACAAGCGCAAGGAGAAAACACCTGTTTAGAGATCACTGATGATGGCCTAGGTTTTGATATCAATGATCCAAAATTTACTCAAGGTATAGGTATACAAATAATGCGATATCGGGCATCTAATATTAATGCGACCTTAGACATTGTCTCATCCAAAGGCAAAGGTACAAGTGTGCGTTGTGTGTTTTAACACTCAAATTTATTTTCATCACTTCAATAAACCTAACTAAATAGTAAAGTAGTAAAGTAAGAATATATCAAAATAAAGCCACAGCACATCACAAATGATGTGGGCAGACTAATAATAACCCGCATGCATTTTAGTTTTTTATACTCGTATTATCTTAGCATTACCCGTGCATTCGATAATTTGACAGTATCATGGATAAGTCTATAGTTATAAATGATGACATCCAAAAGTTAAATAACGAATAATTATAGTCAACATTAGGAGTTAGTTTAATGGTTCGCGTTAAACGTTTGGTACTCGATATTCTAAAACCCCACCAACCCAATGCGATAGAATTTTGTCAAGTTTTAGCTTCGGTAGGTGGAGACTATCATGTGACTTTAACTGTAATCGAGATGGATGAAGAAACAACCACAACCGAAGTGGTAATAGAGGCAAACCATATTGATTTTGATGCAATTTGTGCTGCTATTACCTCAGTAAGTGGCTCAGTTCATAGTATCGATTTTGTCGAAGTACAAAACGACACTCAACAAGAGTAACCGATGAATCTGGAATAGCATTTTGATTAGCACTTTAAAACAGGTTGCCTTATTGTTGAGGATCACTAACTCGCAAGACATTATACGCCGGTACTTTGTGGTTAACGGCTTCGATGGTGCGCTAACAATGCTTGGCATCATTGTCGGTTTTAGTCTTGGTTCCACCGCCAGTTTGACCGTCACCATTAATGCTTGTGTAGGAGCTACTATTGCGCTTGCAATTAGTGGTTTGAGTAGCGCATATATCAGTGAACATGCAGAGCTTAAACGCACGTTAGTAGAACTTGAAAACATTATGTTAGTTAACATGGAAAATACGGCTCATGGACAAGCAGCACGCTGGGTACCTATTTTTGTTGCGCTAGTTAACGGTTTGTCACCTTTGGTTATATCATTATTAATTATTGCTCCGCTATGGTTGGCCGATGCTGGATTTTCGTTAATTGTCCCACCTCTGTTAATGGCTAGCATTATCGCGATGACATTAATTTTTTTTCTTGGTATATTTCTAGGCCATGTCTCCGGAGTGTCTTGGTTAATAAGCGGTCTAAGAACCTTGCTGATCAGTTTAGTGACAATCTTTCTTATCTATCTGTTTAGTAAAAAATAATCTCAATGAAATTAGTCTAATATCCATCAAAAAAAAGAGACCGTATTTTATGCGTTTACCCGCCGAGTAACTTCAACCTATTAACCTCAATGTATGCGCTTCCAACCTTAGTCTATTTTAAATTAATGAGTAGCTTTAATTCGTCTCTTTCCCCAAGAGTACTTCAACCCTTAATAGTTCATTATCACTCGGTAATGCGACTTGCTGCCCTGTTATTACCTTGCCATTAACGCTGATTTTAATGACACCACAGCCGACTCCCTCAGGGTCTTTCACTGCAAGCTCAATAGTGCCGTCTTCTCGAGTTAACCTAGCGCTATAACTGCCCCATGACTTAGGAATACAAGGGTCAATCAAGAGATATTTATCACGATAACGTATCCCTAAAATGGCTTCAGTTCCTAAGCGATAAGCCCACGCCGCTGAGCCCGTATACCAAGACCAACCCCCGCGACCAATATGAGGCCCAGCCGTTGCTATATCTC
This sequence comes from Colwellia sp. MB3u-8, assembly GCF_014076985.1. Lineage (NCBI taxonomy): Bacteria > Pseudomonadati > Pseudomonadota > Gammaproteobacteria > Alteromonadales > Colwelliaceae > Colwellia > Colwellia sp. MB3u-8. The sequence continues at coordinate 163,837 of NZ_JACGVA010000059.1, read as the reverse complement.
CTGCCATTACGTAAGGTTCTATTTGATAAGTGGTCATTTCTTGTTCCGTGCTAGAACGCTCAATAGGGTTGAGCATATTAAATATTTGCATCGCCCCATCTCCGTCTCTGTCTTTTGCCAACGCCCAACCTAACCAAGTAGCCGCATGCGAGTATTGTCCACCATTTTCTCGAGTGCCCGGAGGATAAGCCTTGATATAACCAGGGTCTCGCATGGTTGCGTCAAACGGGGGCCATAGCAGTCGAACTAATTTATGCTCTTGATCAATTAATTCATTTTGAGCCGAGGTCAATGCCTGCTTAGCACGCGTTTTATCAGCTTTACCACAGAGGGTTGCCCACGATTGTGCGATAGAGTCGATACGACATTCTTGGCACTCACTTGAGCCCCAAGGGAGTTGCATATCATCGAAAGCGCGTCGATACCAAGCACCATCCCAGCCATTATTTTCCACAGCGCGGCAAAGGTCTTTAGCTCGCTTACGCCATTGTAAAGACAAATCATTTCGCTGTTGTTGATCGCATAAAACAGTAAATGCATCAATCACAGCAATAGCAAACCAGCATAACCAGACGCTCTCACCCCTACCTCGAACACCCACTCGGTCCATGCCATCATTCCAATCACCCGTACCTATTAGCAATAAACCATGCTCTCCAGATGAATCAGTGCCACGTTCGATTGCCCGTTGGCAATGTTCAAAAAGCGAATAGCTTTCGCTTGAACGTTCATACTTACTGTATCGGTCTGCTTCCTGTGTGGTTAAGGGCTCTCCAAGTAAAAACGGAACTTTCTCATGCAATATCGAACTATCGCCACTGGTTTCAACATAATACGAGGTGACAAAAGGTAGCCACATCAAATCATCAGAACAATGTGTTCGTACACCTCTACTATAAGGTGGATGCCACCAATGGAGTACGTCACCACGGTCAAACTGATGTGCTGCACACTCAAGAATATACGCTCGAGCCAAAGCAGGCTCTATGTTTACTAGCGCCATCATGTCCTGAAGTTGATCGCGAAATCCATAAGCACCGCTTGATTGATAAAAACCTGAACGCGCAAATATTCGACACGCTAAAGTTTGATAGATAAGCCATTGATTCATCATTAAGTTAAAAGACAGTGACGGTGTTTCTACCTTAATGGCATTACATACCTTTTGCCAGTGCGCCTTCATTAAGGTCCAATCTTGGTTAATAACACCAGCAGAGCGCCATTTCTTAATGAGTTGTTGCACATGATTATCATTTTTACCTTGACCAAAGATAAAGTGGATATCGACTTGTTCATGAGGGGCTAAATCAATATGCACTTGCAAAGCGGCACAGGGGTCAACTGCAGATCCTACTTTGCCACTCATCCCCCAACGAGCTAATGCGGCAGGCTTAGAGAAATGCCCTTCACGACCTATAAATTCAGCTCTGTCTGTAGTGAAAGCATGCACTGGATAATCAGAGAATAAAAAACTTACATCAGTCGAAAAATCACTGCTCCAACGATTTTTAGCTAAAATTACGCCCTCATCAGCTGAGTATTCGGTAAATATATGCGAACCACTATGGGCTCGACTGACCCCGTTAACAAGTTCAGCATAATAAGTAACCGTTAAACGTCGAGCGACACGGCTGGTATTATTTAAGCGCAGACGGGTGACTTTAATCGGGTCTTCATGGGCAACAAATACGCTTAGTTCTTGCTCTAATTGATGCCAATGGCTACGCCAACGACTATAACCCACGCTATGGGTGACTTCACAAGGGTTACCTGTTCCTACGGGATTTGGGGTAACTGTCCACACTTGTGCTGTTTGTTCATCACGTAAATAAACCGCTTCACTGGGTTGGTCAATAACGGGATCATTCGTCCAAGTCGTGAGTCGATTTTCACCACTGTTGCCAGCCCAGGTATAACCACCACCAACTTCGCTAACAATACTGCCAAAATTAGCATTAGCTAACACGTTACACCAAGGTGCTGGTGTTGATTTATTTGCCTCAAGATAAATAATGTATTCATTGTCGGTAAAGCCACCAAGGCCGTTAAAAAAAGCCAAATCTTTGCGGCGCTGTAATTTTGGTATGTCAGGTACTTCATCAGGGACCACCATTCCCCGAAAAGGAGGCAAGAGTTCTGTCTGAGGATAAGCGAGCGCTAGCTGCTGTTTCAATGAAGAATGAGCGCCTAAAATGACATGAGCACTCGCCTCAAGTAAATGTGTTTGCGGATCTGAGATTTGATCTGAATGAATAACATGAATACCCGCCCTTTGCGCCACTAAAGTTTCGATGTCTAACTCATGTATAAGTTGCTGTATTTGCGCACCAAACTTGTCTTCATAACCAGAAGGGCCTTCTTGTAATATCACAAAATCAATCTTGACCCCTTGGTGATGCCAACGTCGATAAGCAAAAAATAGCAGTCGCAATAACGCCACATTAGTTTCATCAACAAGTCGCAACAACAAAATGGGAAAATCACCCGAGATACCAAATGGCCAAAGTGCTGACTGGCCCAATAAATTATCCGTGATCACTTTATTTGCGGCGCGTAATACGTCAACCGGATAAATAATGAGTGCCAATAATTGCTGTAATTCGGGTAAATAAGCAACGGCATAATCGAAGGTTTTCATCTCATTACTGACTTTAAATAAGGCATCATGAAAAAGTAAATCAATGGCAGAGTAAACTTCATAACATTGGCAAACATCAAACAATGCGTGTCGCGAACTGGCTGCAATAGTAATAAAGGCAAAAGATTCACTATGATAAGGCGATAATTCAACATTAACCTGTAGAGACATAACCGCATCAAGTGTCCAGCCAAGAGTTTGCGAAACACCATTAGTGACTCCTTGAGGACTTTGTATCGAGCCATTTCTACCCATAAATTTAGCACGGTCAGTCTCATAGCCAACCAAGTTTACCGCGTCACTATCGGTCAGTAATCTGTGCATCATAGCAGGAGATTTTTCTTGTGGTGAGCGCGCACGACGTTCAAAAATCAATGCATTCATGTTGCTGGCTAATTCACTGTGAACAAATAATTTGCTAAAGGCTGGATGACTTTGGTCGGCGTCGCTTGGGGTTAAGACCACCTCAGCATAGGTGCTTACTTGAAGCCTTCTTGACGCGGCTGTTTCATTTATAAAACTTAATCGTCTGACTTCTACATCATCATTTGCCGCGACCGCGACTTCCATACGTAAGCTAATGCCTTTATCGTGGCGATTAAATTCTACCATATGAGCATGGAATACCACTTCGTATTTATCAGCGCGTTTATTTACCGGTTGTCTACCTGCAGACCAAACTTCGCCACTATCAAGGTCACGGATGTAGATCCACAAACCCTGATTATCGAGCGTTGAATCCGCTGACCAACGTGTTAAAGCGTTATGGCGCCATAATATACCTCCTGATCCCGAGTCGGTCAGCAAGGTGGTGAAACGACCATTACTTAAGGTATGCATCTGCGGAATAACGCCATGCAGTTTAGGTTTCCAAGTGGGTAAGTGTGGCAATTGATGCATGGGTACATGATTGATTTCCGCTTCGGTTATTTCATCAATAGGAAACTCAAGGGCATGGGTTGTCGGTATTTGTTCATGTAAAAGCAATTCTACCGTTTGCACCATTGGACACGACTGAAAACGCTGGGCAACCTGATCATAAAATATCGCATTATCTAACGCGGTTAATATCATGCCTTGATGATGCGCCATATGAGAACGAACGATAGAAAAACGTCGATTCTTAGCGACTCGCCCTGGGGTGTAATCAATTGCTTCATACATACCATAAAGGCTCATCATACCGAGCTTGGTTAATTTTTTAAGGTTTTGCACGGCGCGAAGTGGATAAATAGCTAATGCCAGTGCGGTAGAATAAGGTGAAATAACCGTATCTTCCTCTAAACCACGCTTATAGCCTAAACTGGGTACGCCAAAGGCACGATATTGATAGTTATGTTGAAAATCAACTGCCGCATACCCAGACTCAGAAATTCCCCAAGGGGTATTGCGTTTTTCAGCTAATTTAATTTGTTCATCGACCGAAACTTGTTCACTTTGAGCCAATAAAGTTCCAGCGTGACTTCGCAGTAATATGCGCGGCATCAAATACTCAAACATTGTGCCTCCCCAAGAAAGTAAAACACTCCGGCCAGCAACTTTGGTGACAGAACGCCCTAAAGTAAACCAGTGTTTTATCGACACATCTCCCTTTCCTATCGCGACAAGACTCCCCAAACGCGCTTCTGATGCGAGTAAGTCATAATGGTGTGTATCCATAATTCCGGTAGTGGCATTCCAACCAATATGAAAAAGTGCAGCGTCTTTATCATAGAGTAAACAAAAATCCATCGCCGATACTTCTTCACTCGCCAATGTAGCGATAGTATTTAATTCTACTTGCAGGGTTTGGGCATTCTTTTTCGATTCACTTACTGCAACCGCCAGCCGATTAAGCCATAAGGTAAAATCATTCGCAGGTTCCTCTAGCCAAAGACTCGGCTTTTCGTCACGTAAAGTGGCAATCATCGCTTGGGCTGACTCACAAGCGAAAGGCACTTCAGCCAAGCTTAGCGTTGGCGTTAAGACTTGATTAAAAGCACTTATGGCTTGATAGTAGCTACTTGTATCTTGGTGCAAGGTTTTTGGCTGGGTTTGCAATAACACAGACAACCAAGGTAATAAGCGGTCAATATCACGTAACATATCACGTAGATGTTGGTGTAAACGCCCTAACCAAACACGGACATCTCGTAGTTGTGAAACCCTTGAAACCAAAGACTTTTTAGTCAGTGTTGTCACCAAAACACGGTCAAAATTAACGCAGTCATCTTGACAAAGTTCGTGTATGGTTAACCACCAAAGATCTGAACTTTTTTTGGCTTTATTAGCCTTATGACGGATATCAGCTATTAATGTTACTAATAGGGTAAAGTCATGGTGTTTGTCTGTGTTAAGTAACGCCAAAGACTCTTCAATCAAGGCGATATTATCCATCAAGCCATCCCAACGTGAATAGGTAAATATGGCAGTGTTTTGCACTTCTTGGCAGCTTTTTTCAAGGGTCATTAAAGCCGCCGCCAAATTACCGCTATCAACCATTGAAATGTAACGAGGTGAGAGTACTTCTAATGTTTGAGTGTCATACCAGTTGAAAATATGACCACGATAATGCTCAAGTTTAGTCAGTGTATTCATGCTGGCCAGTAAACGAGCAGCCAAATCTGTTGGGCCAAGGTAACCAAAATCCCAAGCAGAGACATTAGACAAAAGCATCATGCCAATATTGGTTGGAGAGGTACGATGTGAAACAGTACCATGCGGGTCTTCTTGATAATTGTCAGGCGGTAACCAATGATCAGACGGTCCAACAAAGGTCTCAAAAAATAGCCAGGTTCGTCGAGCCAAACGGCGTAAAAATATCACCTCATCATCGCTTAAGCTTTCTTTGTCACTCGATAGTGTACGCCCTAGTACCCTGGCTATTTCTGGTGCGATAAGCCACAAAAACAACAAAGGTGCAGCAATAGGTAATACGGCTAAATTAACACTAGCAACGGCTGCAGCTAGCGATAAGGTCAGCAGTATACTTGTGCTCATTTCACGCCAATAAAACAACCGAGTATCCTCACCATTGAGCTGATTGTCAGTATCAGACGCGGTTACCCATTCCAACATTTTACCCCGGCTAACCGTCATTCTATAAAGTGTTCGAGCAATAGCATCGGTGGCAATAATCGCTTCATAAGGCAGAAATATGAGTAACAATAACCAGCGACCCGCCACCTCACGTGGCACGATAAAAGAATGCATCAAACTTTTAAAATTAGTCGCACGTGCGACCCCTAGCATGAAATGACAAAAATTATGTCCAACAGGGGCAAGTAGCGCCATTGCGGTCCAAACTAGGGCGTTACCGGGCAACCATAGCCAACCCGCAATAATCCATAAAAGCAATGTTGGCGCAAAAAGGCTGCGTCGTAAATTGTCGATTATTTTCCATCGTTCAATCACACCAAAACGGTTTTTAACCTTGGTGCCATCAGCCTGAAATACACTATTGGCTAGCCATGGCATAAGCTGCCAGTCTCCGCGTATCCACCGATGTAAACGGCGACTAAAGCTGAAATAACCTGTAGGGAAATTTTCATAAAGCACAATGTCAGAAGCCAGTGCTACCCGGCCCAAGATCCCCTCGAATAGATCATGACTTAATATGGTGTTTTCCGGAATACATTGCTTGAGGCTGCGCTCAAAACTAGCGACCTCATAGATGCCTTTGCCAACAAAAATGCCAGTACCAAAAAGATCTTGATAAACATCAGACACGGCATGGCTATATATATCAATAACACGATCGCCAGAGGCCAATCGAGTAAACCAAGTGTGGCGGTGCATGGTAGGAGCGATTTCAATACGGGGTTGAATAATGGTATAACCTGCAATAACCTTGCTTGTTTTATCATCAAAAACTGCACGGTTCAGCGGATGCGCCAAGGTACCAATTAGCTTAGCCGCAGCACCCCGACAAAGCTGTGTATCACTATCAAGGGTGATCACATAACGAATATCATTCAGCCCTAACGGCTCTCCCTCATGAACAAAAATAGCTTCACTGTTTTTGTCGCTAAGAAAACGATTGAAATCGCTTAATTTACCGCGTTTTCTCTCCCAGCCCATCCAGCAATTTTCACTGAGGTTGTAACGTCGCTCCCGATGTAATAAGTGAAATGGCTCGGTATTGACAGCACCGTATTTACTATTGAGTGCTCTGACACCTTGAGTAACACGATTAAGATAATCCGCGTCACTGGCAATACTTTGAACTTGCGCGTCAAGATAATCCGTTAACAACACAAAACGTAGTGCAGGATCGCTATTTGACAAATAATGAAGCTCTATTTGTTTCAGTAATATGTCAATATCGCTATCACTACTTAACATGCTAGGTATAACAACAGCCGTTTTATATTGGGGGTCTATACGCTGATCAAAGTCTAGCTTATTTAAAACTCGACTTGGCCATAGTAGGGTAATCAACCAATTAATAATAGCAATCGATAACATGGACGCGGGTATTAATGTTAATGCCAAACCCGCAAAATATGTTAAGGCTTGAGCATCGTTTTGATAGAGATAAACAACAACCACAACTTCTGCCAATATCAAAGAGAATGCTAGCGCTAATAAATATAATACGCTGGAAAATTTTCCACAAAAACGTTGAAAACGCTGCCACCAAGACACCTGATAACCTAAATCATTTTCTAACGCCATTAATCCTTCATCAACCAGCCAATAACCTACATGGGAATAACGTTCGCCATTAGCACTTTCACAACAGGCTAATGCTACCGCTCGCTCGGCAATATGAGCTTCATCATGGGCAGTTGCCCTTGCTAAGTTTTCAATAACTTTGCAATACCTATCACGGCTGTCAAAGTCAAGGCTTTGATATATGTCTGCCGGCTCATGGCGAAGCTTTTCCTCAACCACACTGACTTGCTCAAAGAACTTACGCCATGGGATTGTTTCTATCACTGAAAGACAATGAATAGCTCGACTTAAATAATCAATTTCATCACGAGAAACCATTAAAGGCTGGCTAATATCGTCACGCGAATAAGGCACAGTGAGTTCAGGCACTATATTGTCTACCGCTTCGACAATTAATTGGATACAAACCAAACGCAATAGTGTCGGTAAGGCCCATAATTCAGAAATATTGAGCGTCGTTTCTTGTTGATAGCCTTTAACAAATTTAACCAAAAAATTTAACGACAGTTGGATACCTGTGGCCGCTAATAAGCCACTAGCCAGGGAATAAGCCCGCGGTAATGACTGACCACTGGTGTTTTGTAGACTAGGTAACAGCCGATAATAGCTGGTTGGCATATCGATTTGTATTTGAGTAATGGCGCGGTCAACAACATAGCCATTGTCATAGACCCACTCAGCGACTTTCGCGGTATTAACATCACGGGTATTAAACAAGAGTTTTGCCTGCTCAAGCCACTTGGGTATTTTGGGCAGTGCATTAAGTAAAGGGATTTGAGCAGGCGGACGATACGACACGGTTTGACTTTTAGCCAACTCCTGCGCCTTTATCGCTAACAAAACTTCATTAGATATTTCCGCCTGAGGATTCATTAATAAGCCCTCTGAGGATAACGTCCTTCTAACTCAGGTTGATCAATATTGCTAGGCCTGAGTAAATCATCTTGCGGTGTTATACCTCTGACCAACAACACAGGCACCTTACTATTTGCCAAAAAATCCATGGCAATATTACCATGGTAACGCCCTGCTCTAGCAGAACGACCATGCGCGTTCATAATCACCATATCGATGTCATCTTGGGCTACCACTTGTAATAATTCGTCACACACACCATGTTTGGGGATCAGCATCGAACTGATGTTTAGAGTGCTTAACAATGATAATTGTTTTCTCACCTGTTCTAGATAATTGGCTGCAACTTGTTCATTATGTCGCTGAATACTATTTTCCAATGCTATTTCATCATTGTTAAACGGCATAATATGAGTCAGTCCAGATTCTGGTACAACATGGGCTAATAGTATTTCTGCCTGCTGATCTTTGGCGATGCTTAGCGCAACAGGCAGTACACTTTCTGCCCAGACGGAACCGTCTAGCGGCACCAGTATTTTTTTACAGTGAAGAGGTTGCTCTTGATGTTTTTGATATTGTTGATGCTCTTTTGCTGGCACCAATAATGTTGATACTTTGCTGCCAAAAAGTAGTTTTTGACTATTACTGGCTAATGGCCACTGCGAATAACCATTAGCACCATGACTGCAAAGTACGACCAGATCGACAGGGTGTTTTTTTATCCAATGACTAATTTCTTCTGCCGCTTTACCTTCAACAATATGGCTAGTAACTATGTTAGTGTTTGCTGGGAAATTTGACATAATATCATCAAGATATATTTCTATTTCTTGTTTTTGTAGCGCCCAAAGAAAAGGGTCAACCGGTGTTTTAATATTATTGTCTGAAAATTCCAGAACATGTAGCAGGGTAATTTTTGCTTTAAAAGCATGTGCTATCGCCAATGCATAGGGAATAGCCTGCTTAGAAATAGCGGATCCATCAAGGCAAATTAAAATATCACGCATGATATACATCTCCTTCATAGTTAAGGACACAATTATTGAGCCTCTTTTTTAGGGATAAACGTAAATACAAAGGAATTCGCTGTAATACGCTAAACATTGTCAGTGCTATATTTCAGGCACAGTTGAAATGCGCCAAGGCAGTAATAATGTATGTTAAGTGGACTATAAATAAGAAGGGTATTTTTTAAAATGATAATAATCAGGTCAAGAATGATTAACTAAAGTATAACGTCTTAAACTGTATTAATCTTGATGTAATCTCTTGATGAGTCGCACTTAATTATTAAGCTGAGACAACAATTGCCATGATGAGTTTAATAACTGAGTTTTAATAACTAAGTTTTAATAAAATATCAAAAAAAATTTATCCTGTTAAGCGAATTAATACCAGTTCTATTTCTCTCCACTAATTAGTGACCAGTATTTCAACAGCGATTACTGCCATTGCCCTATGTTAATTGGCTTTACTGACCATAAACGTCATACGCTAACTTGTTGCTCAACTATTTAAATCTCATCTTAAATTATCGCTGCTCAATTCACCCAGAGATAATAAAACATGTTTATTTTCTCCAATGGCTTGTGCTCAAATAAGTACATTAAAATTGAGTCACTCAGTAATAAATAATAACAAGTGACCTACTTCACGAAATAACCAGATAACAGCAGCATTTATAAAGCCCTGAAAAATATCAGGGAAGCATAAAAAAGCGTTTTATGCTTCCCTTTCGACAAACTCAACGCATTTATTTAACCGAGACCTTAACCGAGACCAACAGGTGATTTTACAATAATCATCCTATTGTGCTTAGCGATGTTGCGCCATTTCACTTAAGTGCAGCGCATTTATAATCGTTACATTTCTCCGTTCCATTTTTACTGAGCCTTCTTGTTGTAACTGAGTCAATGTTCTGCTGACTGTTTCTGATGCTAGCCCTAGATAATTACCTATGTCATCACGAGACATACTTAATTCAAAATTCTTATCTGAACAGCCAAGGGATTTGTAGTTATCAGCCATATCCATTAAAAATGCCGCTATCCGTGCTTTAGCTTTTTTCTTATTTAACAAAGCAATATTACGACCCTGTTTGCTCAAATTATCGGTGGCAAGCTTGATTAACCAACCCGGTACTAACTCAGCGAGTATGTTTCTAAACTGTTGTAATGAAATGGCACAAACTGCCGTGGTTTGTAAGGCAATAGCCGACGAACCATATTGCTGTGTATCTAAACCATCAAGCCCAAGGATATCGCCTGGAATTAAAAAGTTTAAAATTTGTTCATCACCATCATTATGGGTAACATAACTTTTAATTGCCCCTGATTTAATTATATAAAGGGCACTCAGCTCATCACCCGCATGATATAAGTGTTCATGAGCACTCAGTAAATATGAATTAATGGTTTTAATATAAGGCGTACTAGCTAATAACTGTGCGGCAACGCAATTTTGATATCTAATACAACGTTCACATTTACTTGCTTCCGCGTATTTAAGGTGTTTCATGGCTTTCCCTAAGATGTTTTTACGATCATGTATTTATTTCTACTATTAATCATTATTCAAAGGATAAAAATTAGTAATAAGGGAAAACCTGATATAAAGCTTATTAGTTAACTCTCAAGAAATATTGATGTCTCCTTGTTTGCTTATACCTAAGTTAATTTATGTAAAAATAGCGATCGCTGACCTTATTTTCAATGACAATAAGTAGACGAATTACAACATTAATCAGCTTGAGGCAAGCCGAGTAAACATCACAAGATAACGAAGTTTTAAGCAGAAAATAAACTGTGTGAACAATAGCCTTAAATAGGATTAACAACCATCACCCATATATTCAGATCCTATATAAGATAATCAACAAAGTCATTTATTACGCGTTGATGTCATCTAAAGATGATGTAATTGTTTTAGCTGCCTGATTCGCCCAAGCTTGATAGGCTACCTTTGATGGGTGAAATCCATCCTTGGCGATGTACCTTGGTTCAATAGGTCCATCGATATCAAAGCTAGTACATTGGCTAAAGTTTTTAACAACAATAGTGAGCCGGTTATTTAACTGCTTAGAACGCTGCCCCCACCACCAACGTAACGGTAAAGGAAAGGTGGTAAATTCTTGCATGGGTGGTAAGTTTGATAGCAGTATTTTTTTTACTGAAAATTTTGATACTAGGATATTGATCATCACATTCATACTCTTTTCCCATCGACTTAAATGAGTAAAATGCGTTACGTCATTAACACCAATCGATACGAGTACCACATCAAACACTTGCTCTTGTTGATGATGTAACATAACCAGTACATCTTCAGCAGTGGCCCCGGTCTTTGCAAGTAACTGCCAATTAACACTATAAGAACAGCCAAGTAATGATGATAGCTGTCCGGCTAGAGCATCTTCCTGTCCATCGACACCAACACCTAACGCTGCTGAATCGCCAATGATGAGTAATCTCAGTTCATTACCCGCACCACATACACCTAAACGAGCTCCTGTTGGCTCGGGCAGTGATACTGTCATTTTATTGATAAAAATGGCTTGTGGTATCAATACCGGCATTAACAAAACGGTTGTTATTTGATGGAACATATTAATCACCCTCCCTGAATTTTTTACCTCTTTGTGTTTTTACCTCTTTGTGTATTACTATCGATAAACGGGAAGTTGAATGCTATTACAGCTTATGCGGCTAATAGATAATATTCACCCTTTCATCATTAATACTGTTATTAACAAGCTTAGGTGACAGCGAGCAATCATATCCTTGTTGCGGTAATCACTTTAAAAAAGCTTTAGCCTCATAAGCGTCATCTAATTCATTTCCATGGTGTTGAACAATCACCTTATACTCTAGCGCTTCAAGTTCTTGTAATTCTTGTCGTGTTGCATTTTCGTTGGCTTCTTTCTTGGTTAGTACCAATAAACGGTTATAATCACGTTTTTGCATAATCAGCTCTATTAATAAATAAAGATCATAGTCTGCGGTATACACGCCAAGGATAAAATGATAAATATCAGCCGAGTTAACATATAAATTTCGCAAGCCTATCTAACCTCAAAATGATTGAATTAGTCGCAAAAATCACAATAAAAATACCTTATTGATACGATAATAAAAATCTCAACAAACCTTATTCAAGGTACTAGCACTATAGGTATACCGATAGAGTGAGCCAGTTTATTAGAGACACTGCCAACAATAATTTCAGAAAAACGCGAACGTCCTCGTCGACCCAAAAAAAGCATATTGGCATGTTCCGTTTTGGTCTTATCATGTAAAATTTCAGCTGGGTCTCCCCTTAGCACTTCACTGTCTAAATGAACATTTGATTTCTTATATTGATCACACAAAGACGACAGCATGTTCAAGGCAATTTTTTTTTCATCTTCATTTTTTATCATAGGCACAATACCGCCATCAACAACAAATGGCTCAGATAGGATCGGGGTAATAACTTGCACCAATTTAACCTTAGCACCTGTTTTCTCAGCTAATAAAATAGCACGTTCTAGCGCTCTTTTTGCCCATTCACTGCCATCGATGCCAACAATATACATAGGTTTGTCCATACTATTATCCTCATTTATTAAGACCTAATGCCAAGCCAATAATCAAAAATCGTTATACTGAAAAACTACTCTATTATTAACTTGCCACTTATATTTTGCTTGTAAGAGTGTGATTAAATCCATTAGCGCGATAACAATCATAGCCATTAAAATTTTCACATGGTTGATCTACCCTTTTTTGGATAGCGCACTAAGGCTAACCTTTTTAATTGACTTTATATGGCTAGTATTTCAGTCGTGTGCCGTTCTTAAAATATTCAATTAGGGGTTATCGCAATTTTCAGCACGCCGTCACTTTGATTGGCAAATAGCGCATAAGCATCTTCTATCTGATCAAGCGAATAATGATGAGTAATTAAGGCTTTGAGATCAATTCGCTCAGATTCGATCACATTCATCAATCTACGCATCCGCTCTTTTCCGCCAGGACATAAAGAGGTAATTATTTTATTGTCGCCTAGTCCGGCATGAAAAGCATCGAGGGGGATAATTAAATCCTCAGAATACACGCCAAGGCTAGATAATGTGCCTCCAGGCTTGAGTGCTCTTAGGCAGTTTTCAAAGGTTGACTGCAGCCCTAATGCCTCAATGGCCACGTCGACACCGCGCCCTTGGGTAATGCGCATAATTTCTTTAACGGGTTCAGTTTTTCGATAATCAATGACAAAATTAGCCCCTAACTGTCTGGCCATTTCCATTCGCCGTGGTACTGTTTCTATTGCAATGATGGTGGTTGCACCGCGCAACTTAGCCCCTGCGGTAGCACATAAACCGATCGGCCCTTGGGCGAATATAGCCACACTATCACCAATTTTTATGTTGCCTGATTCAGCTCCAGCAAAACCGGTAGACATAATGTCTGGGCACATAAGCACTTGCTCGTCGGTGAGATTATCAGGTACCAGCGCGAGATTTGCCATCGCATCTGGAACCAATAAAAATTCAGCTTGAGCACCGTCAATAGTATTGCCAAAACGCCAGCCACCAAGTGCTTTTAGGCCATGTCTACAGCTGCCACCATCTTGCGAATGAAGTCCATCAAGGCAAGCGTGTGAATAGCCGCTAGGGCAAATTGCACCCGCAATAACACGCTGACCTTCTTGATAACCAGCAACATTAGCGCCTAACTTCTCTATTATCCCGACCGGCTCATGGCCTATTGTCAGGCCTCTGGCGACTGGATATTCTCCCTTCAATATATGAACGTCTGTGCCACATATTGTTGTTGTAGTTACCCTTATTAACGCATCATTAGGCCCAATATTGGGTATAGGTTTGTCATCAAGAACGATTCGACCAGGCTCAACAAAAATAGCCGCTTTCATCATCTCAGCCACAGGAATTTACTCCAAAAATTAGTCTTGAATATAAAGGCTATCATGGCTGCTGTGGGTGAGAACTGATATTTGTCAGTTCGACAATGAGTGTAAACGCGTATTCTTTAGCTGGTAATTCAGAAATTGATTCAGATGATGAATGTTTAGTGCATTCAAAAATTAGTATAGCTATTGGAGGGATAAGGATGTCAAACAGTTATCATACTGAACAGGTACAAACAGTCTTCGAATTACTCGAGGCAACACCGAGTGGACTATCAAAAGATGAGGTAAATAAAAGACTGACAAAATATGGACCGAACACCTTACCCGAATCAAAGGGACGTGGTTTATTAGTGCGTTTTTTATACCAACTGCATAATATTCTCATTTATGTCTTAATAGCAGCGAGTGCTGTTACCGCAATCTTGGGTCATTGGATAGATGCCAGTGTGATCCTAGCTGTTGTTTTGATTAATGCCATGATTGGCTTCGTGCAAGAGGGTAAGGCCGAGAATGCTTTGAAGGCCATTCGGCGGATGCTTTCTCCAAATGCCATGGCGTTACGTGATGGCAAAAAAATAAGTGTTGCTGCACAAGCCTTAGTACCTGGCGATATCGTCATGTTGCAGTCAGGCGACAAGGTCCCCGCAGATCTACGACTATTTTATGTTAAAGGGCTTCAAATACAGGAGGCAGCGCTAACAGGAGAGTCGATAGCAGTAGAAAAAATCACAAGTCCTGTTGCACAAGAGTCCATGATAGCTGACCGTCGATGTTTAGCTTACTCAGGCACTCTAGTGACTCATGGTCAAGGCAGCGGCGTGGTTATTGCAACAGGTGCACAAACTGAGATTGGTCACATTAGTAAACTTGTATCACAAGTAGACTCATTAACAACGCCATTATTACGTCAAATAGCCCAGTTTGGACGCTGGCTTACACTCGCCATTTTAGCGATTGCTATGTTTACATTCATTTTTGGTTCACTAGTAAGAAACTATACACTCTCTGAAATGTTTCTTACCGCTGTCAGCCTTGCTGTAGCGGCAATTCCAGAAGGTTTACCTGCCATTATGACAATCACCCTGGCCATTGGTGTACAGCGTATGTCAAAACGAAATGCCATTATCCGTAGATTACCTGCCGTGGAAACTTTAGGGGCCGTGAACGTCATTTGTACTGACAAAACAGGTACCCTGACGCGCAATGAAATGATGGTTCGAATGATTGCCACGACTAGCAGTTTATTTGAACTAACTGGCACCGGCTACGATCCTCATGGCTCAATAATGTTATCAGATATGGATGTGTTTCCTGAAGAGAAATCACTTCTGTTGGAGGCTATCAGGGCTGCGGTGCTATGCAATGATGCATCACTAGAACTAAAAGAGGGAGAATGGCTAGTGCATGGTGATCCTATGGAGGGGGCTTTATTAGTATCAGGTATCAAGGCTGGATTAGACCTTGAGGCAGAGACTAAGCTATATCCCCGCACAGATCTGATTCCTTTTGAATCCGAACATCGCTTTATGGCGACACTTCACCATAAACACACAGGTGATGCCTTTGTTTTCCTAAAGGGTGCCCCCGAGCGTATTTTAAAGATGTGCACGTATCAGAAAACAGCACAAGGTGTTCAGACATTAGACAGTGATTACTGGTTAAGCCGTATTAATGAAATGGCTCATCAAGGCCAGCGCGTATTGGCTATTGCCGTTAAGCCAGTTAATGATAAGCAGCTGGAATTAAAGTTTAGTGACGTTGAGAATGGTCTCATTTTGTTAGGCATGTTTGGCTTGATTGACCCGCCTCGTGAAGAAGCTATAGAGGCTATAAAAGTCTGCCATGCAGCGGGTATTCGGGTAAAAATGATTACAGGAGACCATGGTATTACAGCCCGTGCTATCGCCCAGCAACTCAACCTGATTAATGTCGACGATATACTGACCGGACAGGAACTGGACCTCATGAGTGAAGAGGAATTACGCCAGCGCATCCAAGATATTGATGTCTACGCACGTGTCAATCCGGAGCATAAGTTACTTTTAGTTAGGCTGTTGCAAGAGCTGGGGCTAATTGTTGCCATGACCGGAGATGGCGTGAATGATGCCCCTGCCCTGAAACGTGCTGATGTCGGCACAGCTATGGGTCATAAAGGTACAGAAGCGGCCAAAGAGGCCGCTGAAATGGTATTGCTTGACGATAATTTTGCCTCTATCATTCATGCGGTAGAAGAAGGACGCACCGTTTATGACAATATCAAAAAATCGATTCTTTTTATTCTGCCCACCGGTGGTGGCGAAGCACTGATCATTTTGGCGGCAATTTTATTTGGTTTTCATCAGTTACCGTTAACGCCAGTACAAATTCTCTGGGTCAATATGGTGACCGCCGTTACTCTAGCATTGTCATTATCATTTGAGCCGCCCGAAAAAAATGTCATGAAACGCCCGCCACGTAATTCTAAGGAACCTATGCTGACGCCCCACTTAATTTGGCGTATCAGTTTTGTTGCTGTTATTTTGATGAGTGGAACAGTCGGCCTTTATATTTGGGAAATGAAACAAGGTATGAGCATTGAGCATGCACGCACAGTAGCGGTGAATACCTTGGTTATGTTTGAAATATTCTATTTATTTAACTCACGCTATTTAAAAAATAGTGTCTTAAATTGGGCCGGACTAACCGGTAATCGTTATGTATTAATCGCTATTGTTATACTTATTTTTTTACAGTTAGCTTTCACCTACCTAATACCCATGCAGACTTTGTTTGGCACAACAGACATTGACTTAACTGTATGGCTACGTATTTTTCTCGTTTCTTCTTCGGTATTGTTTTTAGTTGAGGGGGAAAAATATTTTAGGCGACGTGCAGAACGAATGACATAATGAGTTATATATAACCACTGTCTAATTTTCCCAACGGTTAATCGTCATATGGGTTGGAGGATAATGATAGGCAAGGGCTTAAAAAATTGTTTGGTTAGCTTTTTATATTGTTGGAGAAATGCATAGCACATCAGCTTTAGTTGCTTTAGGTAAGAAATTTAAACCAAAATCAGCTAATGAGTATTTGGCTTACTGCTCAGTAAATTTTTTAAAACCCTATTCATTATTTATCCCTAAGCTGCTTAACAAGGTCTGGGAATATAACTTTCCATGTTTCATAATATATCTTCAGTTCTTCGCTATCGACACCATCAACGCCAATCAATTGATTTAATTTAGCCATGAATGCCATACGTAAATTAGGATTCTTCTTTAGGTACATATCAACCGTTAATAAATCAGATTCTAAATCACTTTTAAGGTTTTTCACATAGTGATAAAGCAGCATAATTTGTTGTTCTGACAGCTGAAGCTCCTTGGCCATAATAATTTTGAATTCTTGCTTTTCATTATTATCTTCCAAACCGTCAGCACTAATCACATGATAGAGCAAAGCAGCCAATGCGATATGAAGGTTCAGTGAGTTTGGATGCTCAAATAATTGGCTTTCTTGATCTCTGGCTTCAAACCATTGTTTAAATGATTCAAACATACTTACCTCCTATGTTGATATTTGTGCAGTTCGTGGTGCTGACATTGAAATTAGATAATCTGAAATTCAAACAAAAACCACTGAACTGCTAATGGCAACACAGCCTTTTTTTATCCAAAGCAGGACCATAACCGCATCTTCGCCATGGCTATTAATAAGATTAGGTAGTTTTTCAATCAAGCCTATATCAGCACTATTAAATTCATAATACTGCGTATTTTTGGCATAGGGTTCTGCAATTAATACCACTTTATTGGTATCATAGGGGTGTTTACCCAAAGCACCAGAAAAAGCCACATGCTCATTTTTAAATGCCGTAATATTAAAAGCGAGATGATATTTAACTAATTGAGTACCTTGGGCTGCAATAATAAAATATGACATAACCGACCTTATTTAGCTGGGAGCTTAGACCTGAGCTTAGACCTAAACTTAGGCCTGAGTTTAACTGTGAGCGATGCAATTATTTTAAGTTAATATTAACTAGGATTGCGCCGATAAATAATGTGATAAACAAAAGCAACAAAAAAACTACCACCCACAAGATTACCCATAATTACCGGTACTAAATTACTAAAAAATCCAGACCAAGTTATCGCAGCAACAGCCAAATCGGTGTTGCCAAAAGTCTGCGCTAACATCGCCAAAGGAATGATGTACATATTAGCAATGCAATGCTCGAACCCTGCGGCAACAAAAGCTGAAATAGGAAAAACAATAGCCATCACTTTATCGATAACGCTTCGTCCCGCAAAGGCCATCCAAACTGCCATACACACCAAGACATTACATAAAACGCCTTTAAAAAAAGCACTCCAAAAGGGCAAATTACTTTTAATAAGGGCTATTTTGATATATTGCTCAGCAATAGCCCCCTGGTTCATGTCAAGATGACCCGACAGAAAAACTAATACGGCAAGACCTGCTGCCCCAATAAAATTAGCAAAACAAACAATAAACCAGTTTTTTAAGATCTGGGCTGTCGATATCTTACCTTCGGCCCACGCCATCACTAATAGGTTATTACCGGTAAATAATTCCGCGCCAGCAACAATGACTAAAATTAAACCCAGAGAAAATGCTACCCCTCCTAGCACTTGGCTAATAGCAAAACCCAGGCTGGCATCTGACTTTATCAAGACAAAATAAAGGGCGCCTAAGCCAATAAATGCCCCCGCAAGCATACCCAACATCAATAACGATAATAATGGCAAACGTACTTTAGCAACACCTACATCATTAATACGCTGGGCAATTTCTTTTGGTGAAAAGGCATCAGAACCAAATATCTCAGACATATCAACAAACCTTATGCGATCAAATATGAATAATTTCAAACCTAAGAATAAACCTTAGCTGTTCACAAAATATACTTATCTCAGTGTTGGCTGATTTATATCAGGCAAAGCAAGGTTTGGCCGATAAGCAGACGTTTTTTAAACTCTATACTCAATGTATTAATGTAACAGTTGGCTTTGCCGGTGAATTTTAATCAAATTTTAATCAAAGTAACGGGGGGATTAGACGTGGCTAATAAACTCATAAATACTATTTGTCCCTTTTGTGGCGTAGGTTGTGGTATAGCTTTATCTGTAGACGAAAAAGGTAAACTTATCGGCGTTGAGCCACAACCCTCACACCCTATTAGTCAAGGGAAACTCTGTGAGAAGGGTTGGAGTACCGCCTATGCCATCACGGATAAAAACCGCTTAACACAACCGCTAAAACGTATTAATCATCAATTTTTTCCTATTAGTTGGCAAGAAGCCCTTGTGAGCATTGCTGAAGAATTAAATCAGATTATTGAATATAGTGGTACTAACAGTGTCGGTGTTATTAGTAGCGCTCGAGCGACTAATGAAGATAACTACGCCGCACAAAAATTCGCTCGGGCGGTATTAAAAACAAACAATATCGACCATTGTGCCCGTATTTGCCATAGCCCAACTGTTGCCGGACTAAAGCAGTCTTTAGGCTCTGGCGCAATGACCAATAGTGCCAAAGATATTTTCGACACTGATTTGATTATGGTCTTTGGCGCCGACCCGACAGAAAACCACAGTATTTTAGGTGGGCATATTATGCAAGCACACCTCAATGGCTGTAAATTAATCGTCATAGATCCAAGGAAAATACGCCTGGCGAAACTAGCGCCACTGCATTTACAGCTCAAGTTAGGCAGTAATATTGCGCTGATAAATGCAATGTTACATGTCATCATCAAAGAGAAATGGTATGACAAAGATTTTATTGATCAACGTTGCGAAGGTTTTGAGCACCTAGCTAAACACGTTGAAAATATTACACCAATATCAGTTGAAGCAATAACAGGCCTTAAAGCCGCAGATATTTACCAAGCCGCAAAGCAATATAGTCAAGCAAAACGGGCAATGATTTTCTATGGCATGGGCATCACCCAATACATGAGCGGTACCAATAATGTTATTTCCTTAGCTAATTTAGCGTTAATCTGTGGCCATATTGGCAAGCCGGGTACTGGGGTCAATCCACTTAGAGGACAAAATAATGTTCAAGGTGCTTGTGACATGGGCTGCTTACCTAATGTTTATCCAGGCTATCAAAATGTTGATGATGAAAAAGCGCATGAAAAGTTTAGTAACGCTTGGCATACAGAACTAGCAAAGGCCCCAGGATTAACCTCATTAGGCATGACCAAGGGCGCTTTATCGGGAGAGTTTCGCGCACTTATACTGTTTGGAGAAGACCCCGTAGTGACCGACCCAGATCAAAATCATGTTAAAGCATCACTCAAAAATTTAGACTTATTGGTTGTTGCTGAGCTCACCTTAACCGAAACAGCGAAGCTCGCCGACTTTGTTTTACCCGCGGCTTCTTTTGCTGAAAAAGAAGGTACCTTTACTAATTGTGAACGCCGAGTACAGAAATTAAACCAAGTTATCCCACCTGTTGGGCAAGCAAAAGGTGATTGGCAATGGCTACAAGCGTTGGCAAAACAAATGGGGTCTGAGCAACTAAACTGGTCAAATTCACAAGAGGTATTTAATGAAATGACCTCCCTAACTCCGCCATATCAAGCGATGAATTATCAAAAACTTGAGGATAATTACGGCTTACAATGGCCCTGCACTAATGACAGCCCCAAGGGTACCGCCATTTTACACAGCACAAGTTTTCCTATTGGCAAAGCAAGATTAATTGCAGTAAACCATAGTGATATCGATGAAATGCCTGATGAAAACTTTCCATTGCAGCTGACCACTAATCGGCTACATTTTCATTATGGTTGTGGCTCAATGACCCGAAACTCGCCTTTGTTAGAAAGAGAAATACCCCCTGGTATTTTATTTATTAATCCCATTGATGCCAACAAGCTTCATATCAGCCATCAAGACGCTGTCAGCGTTAAATCGCGTCGAGGTTATTTAGAGACCAGAGCGATAGTCACTAATGACGTGCCTGTTGGACTGGTTAGCATGCCTTATCATTTTAAAGAAGCGCCATCGAACCAACTCACCAATACCGCGCAAGATCCGATCACTAAAATGCCTGAGTTAAAAGCCTGTGCGGTCATGGTTGCAGCATTAGCGAAAGGGCAAATACCAAAAACAATCGAGCAATTGCAGCAGGAGCCAAAATATGAAAATTTATTTACTTGATGACTTGCAGCATTTGCAAGCACATTTAGCTCAGGATTATCAATTTCATCAGGTGGTCACAAACAACAATGGCCAATATCATTGGCAACAACTCGCCAGCGACGAAACTCAACCTCTAGTACATGACAAACCACAGAGCTCAGCCAAAGGCTTCTTTTTTGCCGAACAAGAAAGTTTACTGGTTTTTAATGGTGAATATTTTCAAGAAACCTTACCTACACCCAAGCCTTTTGTTTTATTTGGCGTACAAAGCTGTGATTTAACGGCTATTCATTATCAGGATAAATTTTTTAAAGACGATCGCTATTATCAGGCAAGGCGCCAGCAATGCTTATTGGTAGGGCTTGATTGCATTAGTCCTTGCGAGCATGGTTTTTGTCCGACGGTGAATGCAGGGCCAGGTGTAAGAGAAGAGCACGCAGATATTATTTTACACCCGCTAGGTCATAAATGGCTAGTCATTGAACAAACGAGTAAAGCTGCAGAAGCATTACAAGCATTAGCCCTGATAGAAACACACTGGCATTATTTAACCCAAAGAGACTTAGCATTACATCAATGTGAACAAAAGTTTCCTGACGATAAATATATCACTGATGGTATAAAAAAGTTAAATTCAGGGACAATAACGAATGAGTTTTGGCAAACGTTAGCCATACAATGCTTGGGTTGTTCTGGTTGCACCACGCTCTGCCCAACTTGTTCTTGTTATGGCACCAGAGCGATAAAAAAAGACAACAATGAGTTTAGTCAGCAGCGTTTTTGGGACTCTTGTCTTTATGAAGGTTTTCAACGAGAGGCAAGCTTTAATAATCCCTCGGCAGAAGCAGGCACAAGAGTAGAGCGTTTTTGGCAGCATAAGTTTGCTGATGAATTTTTCACCGAATTTTCTCGCCATGGCTGTGTAGGCTGTGGTCGTTGTGAACAAACCTGTCCGGGTGTTATTGGCGTACATTCAGTGATGAAGCGCATCACTAAAGAAGGTGGTCAAGAAAATGGGCCTGAGGTGACTCATGCTTAGTCATATTCCTGATTGTATTGAGTTAGTGGATTACATTGATGATGGTGAGCAGGCACGTCATTATTTGTTTCGGCTTTTAAATTTAGCACAAAGTAAAAATAAAAATCATCCACATGATTGGCAACAAGTACAACCAGGACAGTTTTTTATGCTCAATGTCCCTAGCATAGGCGAAGCCCCCTTCACCTTTACCGAACCACCCAATGAACGAGGTGAGTTTAAAGCTTTTATTCGACAAATGGGGCAAGTCACCTCAACTTTATTCTCTATGCAACGCGGTGCTATTCTTGGTGCGCGTGGCCCTTTTGGCCGTGGCTGGCCGTTGGATAAAATTGTTAATCATAATACGCTCATTATTGCCGGTGGCTGCGGATTAGCGCCTTTAGTGACTTTAATTGACAAATTAACTAACAACTCACATGACAAACCAACTGATAAACTAGCTAATAAAGCCAAAAATAAACAGCAACTCATCTTAATCTATGGTGCTCGTAATAAAGCCGCGCAGATGTTAACCCCAGAACGTGCGCGTTGGCAAAAGCAGATCAAGATATATAATACTCTTGATGCCATTGATGAACATCCTAGTGCTAATGCCAATGACAATACCCGTGCTAATACCAGTGTTAATACTAATGATGAATTATGGCCAACTACTGTTCAAGGTAGCCCTTTAATGATGTTACCCAAAGCACTGAGCACTTTTACTCGTCCACCCACAACGGCGCTGCTTTGTGGCCCAGAACTGATGATGAGTAGTGTCGCCACTTATTTAACTGAGCAAGGCATGGCAAGTGATGCTATTTTCCTTGCGCTTGAACGACGCATGCATTGCGCCGTTGGTTTATGTGGCCATTGTTACATCAAGCATCAATATGTTTGTAAAAGTGGTCCCACCTTTAGCTGGCATGATTTACAGCAACTCAAAGCACATTAATCATTAAAGATTTTTTTGCTTATTTATCGTGTTTTCTGCTAAGGCAATATGTACGCTAGCCTTAGCAACTGAGTCAGGGTTCAATGAAATAGAATCAATACCGCATGCCACTAAAAACTCGGCGAACTCAGGATGGTCCGAAGGGGCTTGTCCGCAAATCCCTACTTTGCAACCACACTCATGAGCGACTTTTATCACTTGTGCAATCATACTTTTAACCGCATCATTCCGCGCATCAAATAAGCTTTTTAACTCAGTTGAATCACGGTCTATACCTAAAACAAGTTGAGTTAAATCATTGCTGCCAATAGAGAAACCATCAAAACGCTG
This sequence comes from Colwellia sp. MB3u-8, assembly GCF_014076985.1. Lineage (NCBI taxonomy): Bacteria > Pseudomonadati > Pseudomonadota > Gammaproteobacteria > Alteromonadales > Colwelliaceae > Colwellia > Colwellia sp. MB3u-8. The sequence continues at coordinate 140,315 of NZ_JACGVA010000059.1, read as the reverse complement.
AGCAAACTCTGCTGCCAAAATAATATTAGACGGTATTTCACACATAACATAAACCTGCAAGCCCTTTTTACCACGCGTTAACCCCGCTTCACTCATCACAGCAAGCACTTTATCCGCTTCATCGGGTGTGCGACAAAATGGGATCATCACGATGACATTATCAAACCCCATTTGCTCTCGCACTTTAACAATCGCCTGACATTCCAACATAAAGGCTTCGCGATAAAGTTTATGGTAATACCGTGAGGCCCCCCGTAAACCTAGCATAGGATTTTCTTCGATCAGTTCAAAAAACTCCCCGCCCAATAAACCACGGTATTCGTTAGATTTAAAGTCGGACATACGCACAATGACAGGTTTTGGGTACTGTGAAGCGGCAATTTTAGCGACGCCAAGCGCAAGATTATCAACAAAATAATCTCCACCTTGTGCATAGCCACGGCATAATTCGCTAATTTTTTGTTTAACTTTACTATCAGTCACTTTTTCAGGGTGTAATAACGCCATAGGATGCACCCCTATTTGACTGGAAATAATAAACTCTATGCGGGTTAAGCCTATCCCCGCAACTGGCAAAGCGCTCCATTTAAAAACACCATCGGGCATCGCGGCATTGATCATAATATCTGTGTTGGTGTGAGGTATGTCAGCTAAATTTACCTCTTCAGTTTCAAAAGCTAATCTGCCTTCATAAACAATACCGAGTGTGCCTTGGGCGCAACTTAAGGTAACTTCTTGATCATTTTTTAGCACTTGGGTGGCATTTTCACAGCCAACAATCGCGGCAATTTTTAGCTCGCGACTAACAATCGCTGCGTGACTAGTTGGACCACCCGTATCAGTAATAATACCTGCCGCTTTACGCATTAAAGGTAACCAGTCAGGATCAGTTTTTTGGGTCACTAACATAGCGCCTTCAGGAAAATGTTCAACATCTTCAGGGTTAACGACTTTAAACACCTTACCCGTAGCAATAGCACTGCCAACACTGGCACCTTGCACAAGTATTTTTGATTTTTCTTTCAGTTTATAATTGACTAATACCGAATGATTTTTCTGTGATTCTACTGTTTCAGGACGGGCCTGAACGATGTAAAGCTGCCCTGAACCACTATCTTTTGCCCATTCCATATCCATGGCTTTGCCGTAATGTTTCTCGATTATCACCGCCCAGTTTGCCAGTTGCAGTATTTCATCATCAGATAAAACTAAGCTAGTACGTTCTTCAATACTGGTTGCTAGCGTTTCAGTACTTGCTTCTACTTTACTGATATGGATATTTTTCGATTTATCCGCATGGGCAAAGCACATTTTCTCTAATTTGCTGCCACATTTTTTTTCAATAATAGGTCTAAACTTCTGTTGTTGCTCATTAGAGGTAACTTTTATATTTTGTGCTAACAATGGCTTAAAAACCATAAATCTGTCTGGCGTAACGCTCCCTTTTACTATTGTTTCGCCTAATCCCCATGACCCATTGATTTCAACAACATCACTAAAGCCGGTTTCGGTATCAAGCGTGAACATCACCCCTGCTGCTTGAGCATTAATCATTTGTTGAATACCAATCGACAAGGCGACTTTCTCATGTTCAAAGCCTTGTTTTTCCCGATAAACAATGGCTCTATCGGTATAAAGCGAAGCAAAACATTGTTTACAGGCGATCAGTAAATGTTCAATGCCGATAACGTTTAAGTAACTCTCTTGTTGTCCGGCAAAGCTTGCTTCGGGTAAATCTTCAGCGGTAGCCGAACTTCTTACCGCAACACTGGCCATATAAGGGGCTTGGTTTACTAAGTCATTTTGATTAAGTTTGTTGTGTTGAGTTGCTTGTATTCTTTTTGATAAGTCTTGATAGGCTTGAGTAACCTCACTGCTTTGCTGCTCGGTAAAGTCACCATGAGCAATTAATTTTCTGATCGCACTGCCGGTAGTGGCCAAGTTTTGTTGTGCTGAAGCATAGGCATCAATATGATGTTTTATTTTTTCATTGAGCTTATTTTGTTGTAAAAAATCGACAAATAATTGTGCGCTGGTCGCAAAACCAATAGGTACCTGCACTGCTGTCTCACTCATGTTGGCGATCATTTCGCCTAAACTGGCGTTTTTTCCACCCACTTGTTCAAGGTTAGCGAGCGTTAATTGCTCAAACCAAAAAATAGTTTGTGCTTGTTGTTTTGATTGCATATTTATCACCTTTATCCGCTCGACATTATCCACTCGATATTACCGACTATAAACTTAGCTTTTCTTATCGTTAAGAAAAGCTAACGCACTATTAATACTATGAAATTTAGGGTAATCACCCTCAATAATTTTTATTCCCGTTGATTTTTGCAACGCCGCTAAATAATTAATAAAGTCCATTGAGTCTAAGTCACACTCTTCACGGATATCTTCATCAAAATCAATGGTGTTTTTTTCAACTTCAGGCGCAACTTCCTTTATAGCCTCGATAATCAAGCGCTCGATTTCTGTTGTATTCATAATTGCTCCGGTTTTTGTAAATTTTTAGCCAAGCTATTTAAAAACTTCGCCGCGAGCATGCCATCAACGACTCGGTGATCGGCACTTAAACAAAGCGTTATTTGCTCACCAATATCAATTTTTTCATCGCATACTTGCGGAACTTTTTTTACTTTACCAAAACCGATAATAGCGACTTGTGGCGGATAAATAATGCCAAAAACTTGATCAACACCACGCTCCCCCATATTAGTTATGGTAATTGTGGCGCCCATCAGTTCTGAGCTACGTAAACGCTCACCACCTTCAATCGCTCGACTTCGACGCGTGATATCACGCAAAGCAGACATAATTTCTGGTACCGATAACTGTTCGACATGGTGCAATGCAGGTACAACGACCCCACCAGCTCGTAAACTAATGACATTGGCAATATTGATTTCACTCGCTGGCTCAAAATTCCCCTGTTGGTAAAAGCCATTTAATTGCGGATATTTTTGTAAGCTTATAGCAACCGCTTTAAGTACTAGTGCAATAAGTAGAATATGTGTTTGGGGTGTTTTGTCTTTATTGGCTTGTTGTAGCCATTGCTGTGCCTTGTTTATAGGCAGGTCTACACTCAGATAAAAATGGGGGATTTCTTGCTTAGATTTCGTCATAGCAGCCGCGATCGCACTACGCATGTTTGCTAATGGCTCGCCCTCAGTTAACCGCGTTTTGGGTGCTATCTGCGCAATATCTTTTAGTATGATGCCACCATTAGGACCACTGCCTTTAATCCTCGACAAATCCAGCTGCTGTGCTTTTGCTATTTTACGAACAATGGGCGAAGCAAGTACCCTATTGGTTTTGTTATTGCTATGAGTTTTGGTATTGATGTTTAGCTTTTCAGTCGATTTTTTTTGCGATTTTATTAACGGTTTTTCTGTCAAGGCTTCTGCCAATAATGAAACCGGCTCATCAATTATTTTCTCGGGTGTTGTTTGTTCAGTGGTTATTGGTTCTTTGATGATGTCTTCAGTGCTAGTGTTTTGATTTTTAGATTCATTTAGTGACTTTTCTTCGGTGTCTATCCTTGCCAATACGCTACCGACAGGAACAGTGTTTACCGGTTGAACTAATAACTCGGTAATAATGCCGTCGTGGTAGGCTTCCATGTCAATAGCACCCTTTTGTGTTTCAAGCACGGCAATAACATCGCCATGTTTTACCTTATCACCTACCTTGACTAACCACTCGACCAACATGCCCTCGCTCATATCTGCCCCCAGTGATGGCATGGTAATGTCTATGGATTTTTTCATGCTTGCCTTCCCCCCTATTTTACCTGACCTGCTGAACGTTGGAGCGCAGCGTTATTGTTCACCTGCAAATAAAATTGTTGCACAACGGATGATTTGTTCTACCTGAGGTAAAGCCGCTTGTTCGAGGTGACTTGGGTAAGGAATAGGCACTTCTTGAGTACAAACTCGCTGTACTGGCGCATCTAAATACCAAAAAGCTTGCTCCATAATAATAGCGCTGATTTCACCTGCTACACTGCCGGTTTTCCAGCCTTCATCAATAATAATAGCGCGGTGTGTTTTCTTAACACTGGCTAAAATGGTGTGGTTATCTAATGGTCGCAAACAACGTAAGTCAACAACCTCGACATGAATATTCAATGCCTCAAGCGCAGAGGCGGCCATTAAAACTTTAGGTAAGCTGCCCCCATAGGTGATCAGAGTAATATCTGTACCTTGCTTACGCACTACGGCTTTTTCCATATCAGCGTCTGGTGCATTAAAGACTTCACCTTGGTTATTTAATAGCATGACATGCTCAAAAATAAGCACAGGATCAGGGTCTTGTATTGCTTGTGATAGCATATAACGGGCATCGTTATGCGTTGCTGGGCTTAATACTTTTAAACCAGGAATATGGGCGTATAAATTTTCCCAGCTATGAGAATGTTGCGCGGCAAGTTGTAAACCGGCACCACATGCCATGCGAATAACAATGGGGACATTCAGTTGACCACCTGACATATGACGTAACGTGGCGGCACTATTAACAATTTGATCCATTGCCAACAAGCTAAAATTAACCGTCATCACCTCTACTATTGGCCTCATTCCCCCTAACGCGGCGCCGATACCTACCCCGACAAAACCTGATTCGCATAGCGGCGTATCAATAATTCGCTCTGCGCCATAATGTTCAAACAAGCCTTTACTTACGCCATAACAGCCACCATAACGTCCAACGTCTTCACCCATTAAAAATGTACGTTCATCGTCGTTTAGGCATTGTTCAATACCCGCACGTAAGGCTTCGCGGTAAGTCATTGTTTGACTGCTGTTTGTTTGAACCTTCATGCCAAGCCTCCTTGTTCTGCCTTGATATTTATTTTCGGTGTTGCTGGGCTATAAACATCTTTACAAAGATCTTCAACAGGCTCCCATTGTCCTTGCTCGGCAAAGTTAATGGCTTCGATTATCTCTTGTTTAATTTCTGATTCAATGCCGTTAAAGTCACTATCACTGAGCTGATGATTTTGTATCAACCAGTGCTTTAATTGCTTTACAGGACCGTGCTTTTTCCACTGTTCTATTTCTGCTTTATCACGGTATAGCTGACCATCAAAGCTTGAATGTCCTCGAAAACGATAAGTCTGACACTCTAAAAAATAAGGTTGTTGATGACTTCTAACGTGCTGAACGGCTTTAGTCGTTGCCGCTTCCACGTTGACCACATTCATACCGTCAACTTGCTGCGCTGGCATGCCATAACTTTGTGCTTTTTTGGCAATATTGATTTCTGATTCAGATAAGGCCAATGCTGTACCCATGGCATAACCATTGTTTTCACAAATAAATAGTATGGGTAATTGCCATAACACGGCAAGATTCATTGCTTCATGAAACTCACCTTCTGCCACGGCTCCTTCGCCAAAAAAACACACGGCTATCGCTGATTTTTCCAGTTGCTTATTTGCCATAGCTAAACCTGTGGCCAAAGGCAACCCAGCTCCAACAATGGCATTGCCACCATAAAAGTGCTGCTTTTTATCAAATAGGTGCATAGAGCCGCCACGCCCTTTACTGCAACCATTCGTGCGACCATACATTTCAGCCAACACAGACTTCATTGATAAACCACGCGCAAGCGCGTGACCATGTTCACGATAAGTGGCCACAATGTTATCTTCTGGGGAAAGCGCCGCCATCACGCCTACGGCTACAGCTTCTTCGCCAATATAAAGATGAAGAAAACCTCGTATTTTCTCTTGTGCATAAAGCTCAGCGCATTTTTCTTCAAAAAGACGAATACGTAACATTTGTTTTAATTGTTCAAGTAAGTGCGCTTTATCAAGATGTAATTTATCATTCATTTTTTATTACTCTTTTTTCTTACTATTTTTCATTACCTTCTTATTGAACATTATTGTTCATCACTTTCTAAGGTGGAAATATCACCTTCGGGTAAATTGAGTTCACGTGCCTTTAATAAGCGCCGCATTATTTTACCACTACGAGTTTTAGGTAAATTTTTACGAAAAATTATTTCCTTAGGCGCAACTGCCGCGCCTAATTTTTTACGGGCAAAACCTTTTAGCTCTTTTTGTAATGCGGCTAAGTTGTGCTCACTGCATTCAACATCAGGGTTTAACGTCACATAGGCTTTAACCTTTTGCCCGGTGATTTCGTCAGGAATACCAATAACACCCACCTCAGCGACAGCTTCATGCTCCATCAAGGCACTTTCAATTTCAAATGGGCCAATTAAATGACCTGACGATTTGATCAAATCATCAGCCCGACCTACAAACCAGTAATAGCCTTGTGCGTCTCGCTTAGCGAGATCGCCAGTTAAATACCAACCGTCTTGAAAACACTGTTGATATTTTTCTTCACGATGCAAATAGCCACGAAACATTGAAGGCCAGCCTTGTTTTAATGCCAGCTCACCAATTTGCATAGCTTGCTCTATCGTTTCAATACGCCCTTGTGCATTACGCTTAACAATAGCGGCCGTTATACCCGGTAAAGGTAAGCCCATTGAACCGGGTTTTATTGGCTGACTGGCAAAATTAGCAATCATGATGGCGCCTGTTTCTGTTTGCCACCAGTTGTCATGAAAAGGTAAACCCAGTACTTTTTCACTCCATCGCACGGCCTCAGCATTCAAAGGTTCGCCAACACTAGCGATGAAGGTTAACGCGGATAAATCATATTGTTCACGAATAGCGGATCCTGCTTTCATCAACATGCGAATCGCGGTTGGCGCGGTATACCAAATGGTTATTTTTTGTTGCTGTAAAATGTGATACCAACGCTCAACTTCAAATTCAGCTTCATCGACAATCATTGTTACGCCCAAACAAAGTGGCGCAATAATGCCGTATGAGGTACCCGTCACCCAGCCAGGATCAGCAGTGCACCAATAAATATCGTCTTGTTTTAAGTTTAAGGCGTACTTTGCCGAAGCTTGATGGGCAACCACCGCTTGATGCACATGAATAACGCCTTTAGGTTGACCCGTTGTACCGCTAGTAAAGTGCAGCAAAGCCATGTCATTAGCATGAGTTTTAGCACAGGGATATCTGTTGTCAGCATCAGTAAGCAGTATGGTTAACCAATAACAGCCTTTGTCTAAGGGATGAGAAGAGGGAGCTGAAATGTTTTCATGTTCAGGACTATCGATGAATAGAATAACTTTAAGATGAGGCAGTTCATGCCACCAAGTGGCAATTTTTTTATCATATAAACGCTTAGTGGTAACTAATACATTAACTTCGCCTATCTCCATGCGAGAACGAATAGGCTCAGGGCCAAAGGCAGAAAATAAGGGGGTGAAAACGCCGCCAAACTTTAACGTCCCTAGCGCTGAAATATACAGTAGCGGTAATCGCCCCACTAAGCTAAATACCCGTACGCCTGGCTCAAAACCCAACTTAGCTAACACACTAGCAAAAAGGCTGGTTTGTTCTGCTAAATCACGGTAACTATAATCAATTAATTGTTCATCTTTACCAAGCCAGCGAAGTGCTACTTTGTCTTCAATGCTGGTATTTAAATGCTTATCAACGGCTTGGTAGGCAATATTAAGTGTTTTTTTGGGGTCGGTTTGCCCATTAAAGTCATCACAAGACTGCTGATAATCATACAAATTTGTATCACGACTATTATATGACATCTTATTAATTATATTTTCAGACATACGAGCAAGATCAATCAAGTAAACGATACAAAAAGTATAGTGTTCATCTAATTTTCTACGTTTGCTTTTACTGATCTACATCAGGTTAAAACACAATAAACAGCAGGCGTTATATCGAAGCGTGTAAATAGGGTGATGTGCAAATTTCAGAGAGAAATTACCCCTTAGGTATCGTAAAGTAAGCCAAACTATATTTCAGAAATGGCAGAGAAACTTGGCCAGAACTACGAATCATCACTTTATGAAAAACTTTATTCTGTTTTTTGACCCACATATGACCCATACAAAAAAGCCCGCCTTAAAAGCGGGCTTTTTCATGCACTTAGAACTAGAAAGGCATTTTCATCCCTGGAGGCATTTGCATACCACCGGTTAAAGCACCCATTTTATCTTTATTTTGCTCTTCAACACGACGCACAGCATCATTCATTGCTGCGGCGACTAAGTCTTCAAGCATATCTTTATCATCGGCTATTAAGCTGTCATCGATAATAACACGACGTACGTTATGGTTACCTGTCATAGTGACTTTAACCATACCTGCACCTGCTTCGCCGGTCACTTCCATTTTGGCTAGCTCTTCTTGTGCTTTTGCCATTTTAGCTTGCATGTCTTGGGCTTGCTTCATTAAGTTACCCATGCCACCTTTCATCATAATTTTTCTCTCCAAATGTAATATGCCGCCAAAGATAGTAGTTAACGGCTAAAAGTTCAAGTAGCGATTAACGCGCTACAACAGTTTCTTGGTCAAGCTTAGCTTGAAATTGTTGTTGCAGGGCAATAATAATTTCATCTTCAGCTAATACTTGTTTTGCATATTCATAGCGCTTGGCATTAATATCTGCTTGGATCTGATAAGGATCAGAAACGGTTTTCTCAACAATATTTACTTCAACGGTAATTTTACGTTGTAAATATTCAGATATTTGTGCTTCTAATTGCTTATGTGCAGTATCACTATTTAAGTGTTTAATTGATTGATCTAGTTGTAAAATCAATAAATCATCAGTAGACCTATCATCAATAGTAGCGTGGATTGCTAGCTGCCTCAGGCGCGCGAGCAAAGACATACTATCAATCATGTGTGCCCATTTATCAACTTGGTTTGCTAATTTAATCGTCGCTGGATTGATAACACCTTCATTATAAGGTTGCTCAGGTAATCTTGCTAGCTCAGGAACACTAGGCTGCTCTACAGCGGCATTTTTTACCGGGTTGACACTGGTATTTTCTCTAGTGGCTAATGATGGGCGCAAGGCAGCGCCATTAGACTTTTTTCCACTATCCTCCATTGACTTCTTACGACTTCTGAGCATATTTCGTGTCGCGATTGCTGCCGCAACGGGTGATTCGAATACTTTTTTGTGATCTGTACCCAGTGGTAAGTCTGAACAATTGTTAGTGGTGCTAACAATAGTTTTATCTTCATCATTATGATTAGCAGTAAGGTTTTGCTCAATAGGACTTTGATCAACAGGGCCTTGATCCATAGGGCTTTGAACACTATTGCTCTGCTCAGGTTGTAATATATTCTCTGCGGATATTGGCTCAATAAGCGTATGAGCTTGATGTTCAATTGCCCGCATTTCTTCTGCTAAAACATCATTCGCTTCAAGTTCTTGATCAGGGGCTATACCTGCGTCTGAAATCGATTTGTCTTCATTTATATTAACGCTTGCTTGCTGTTGATTCTCTGGTAAGGCTGATTTTTTTTCTGGATTGAGGTTTTCATCCATATTAGCGCTAGCATGAGCTGCTGACGTTGGATCACTAAGCGAGATATCATCAGATATTTCTTTACCTGCTTCGGGTAAATTATGGCTATTAACAACCGGTTTGAAAGCAAGTAAGCGAAGTAACATCATATCAAATGCAGCTTGTTCATCGTCTGCATAAGGTAAATCTTTTCTGGCAGTTAACACTATTTGATAATACAGCTGAACATCTTCAGGCGACATTAACTGACAGAAACGCGTTAGCAGTTGTTGGTGCTCTACCGGTAAGCTAAAATTAGCTTTAACCACTTGTGTCATCGCTATTTGATGCAGTAGTTGGATTAGATCAGCTGACAATCGGCTATAGCTTGGCGCATATGAGGCAATCACAAGTGAAAGCTGCATTAAAGCGGCAGAGTCTTGTTTTAATAAGGCGATGATAATTTTAAAGACCCAGTCGCGGTCAACACCACCTAACATTTGCTGCACGTCATTTCTGGTTATATGGCCATTACCTTGCGCAATGCATTGGTCGGTCAAACTTAAGCAGTCACGCATGCTGCCACGGGCCGCTTTAGCGAGCATAGCAATTGATTCATCATCAAATGATACGGCTTCTTTTGTGAGTATTTCAATGATTTTATCGCTAATTTGTTTAATCGTTAGCGCTTTTAAATGAAACTGTAAACAACGAGAAAGTACCGTAACGGGTAATTTTTGTGGATCAGTAGTGGCAAGGATGAACTTTACATGCTCTGGCGGCTCTTCAAGTGTCTTTAATAAGGCATTGAAACTACTGCGCGACAGCATATGAACTTCATCAATCAAATAGACCTTATATCGACCTCTTGTTGGTGCATATTGTACGTTATCTAAAATTTCACGTGTATCGTCAACTTTAGTGCGAGATGCTGCATCAATTTCAAGTAAATCTACAAAGCGACCTTGATCTATATCCACACAAGCATCGCAAGTGCCACAAGGCGTTGCTGTGATGCCTGTTTCGCAATTTAAGCTTTTAGCAAAAATTCTTGCAATGGTAGTTTTGCCAACACCACGAGTTCCAGTAAACAGATAGGCATGATGTAATCTTTGTTGGGTCAGGGCATTAACCAAAACAGTCACAACATGTTCTTGGCCCATCAACTCACTAAAGGATTTTGGTCGCCATTTTCTTGCTAAAACCTGATAGCTCATTCTTCAGCCTTAATCACCAGCGTATTGTAGTAAAGAGAACACAGATAAATCCATGTCTTCGAGTTTTTTTTCACCACCTAAGTCTGGCAATGATATAACAAATGCAGCATCAGTTACCTTCGCACCTGTTCGTCTTATCAGCTTGGTAGTTGCTTCAATAGTCCCGCCTGTTGCCAATAGATCATCAATAATTAAAACATTATCATCTTGGGTTAACGCATCTTGATGAATTTCTAAGGTGTCGTGACCATACTCTAGCTGGTAGTCTTGCCTATAAGTAGCTCTTGGCAACTTACCTGGCTTGCGCACCGGAACAAAGCCTAAGCCCAATGCTAATGCTAACGGAGCTCCAAAAAGAAAACCACGCGCTTCAGTACCAACTACTTTAGTAAAACCACCCGCTTTGAATTTATTCACTAAGATGTCTATGGTGAGTTTGAATGCTTCCGCATCATCCAAGATACCCGTTACGTCTCTAAACATAATACCGACTTTGGGATAATCTGGAATGGTGTGAATTGCGGATTTAAGTGTATTGATTTGTGTTTCAGTCATATTCTAAGCGTCGAAAAATATTTTAGTTACAGAATAAAGCAATTCATTGCAAGATTATAGTGACTGATAGCGAGTATTTACCGATAGTAAGCCGTTTATCAATTTAAGTAGGTTTGGTACGTCAATCGGTTTATCAATTACCGCTGAGAATAAGTTGGTATTACAAATCAGCTTTAACGATTGATGACCTTGCGTTGTCATCAAGATAACTGGTGTATCTAGATAAGTTTTATGCTGGCGTATGTGTTTAGTTAGCTGGATACCATTCATGATAGGCATCAAGTGGTCGACGATCACTAAATCGTAGTATTCGTTTTGTAACTTTTCAGAGGCATCTAGACCATGACACCCTGTATTGACAAAATAACCTTGAGCGAATAACAGATCACTCAGGCTATTGAGTATTAACGGATTATCGTCTACAACAAGAATTTTCATTTTAAATAAAACTGTTGTTGGTTAATTTGACAATAATGTAAACCAACCGGCCAACATGGGTAGTAAAGGTGCTGCGAACATCACAAATAACGCGGCAAATAAATGACGCTTAGACGAACTATCTTTGAAGTTTTCTTCTGACATTGAAATTCCAATTGATTGACTAAACGGCGCGAATTGTAGTCTAAAAAGGCTATTAAAAGTAGCTTTATTTGATTTAGAACAACTAATTTAACTCTAGTTTAAAGTTTTATTTGAGATTTGGAATTGATGTGCTAAGAAGTCATGATTGAGTAAGTGACTCTTCAAGATATAAAAAAACCAGCCTAATTGGCTGGTTTTTAGTGTCATATCTATTAATTAAGTATATAAAATTAGATAGAAACGTTCTTACGTCGTGCTGTGTCTTTAATAAAGCTTTCCCAACCCTTAGCTGACTTACGGGTTTTAGGATCTTTCCTTGCTAAACTAATCGCTTTATAAGCTTGTTTATATTGTTCTAAATAAAAGTGAGATTCTGCGATACTCATTTGCAGTCTACCTTCATTTTTAACACCAAGCTCTATTGCTTTAGTTAACGCTACGATCGCTGGCTCAAATTGCTCATTTTGCTTTAATAACATACCTTGTTTGCTGTAATGTTTAGCAAGGTTAGTCATTTTAGCTAATTCGCCATAATATTTAGCCGCTTTATCAATATTCTGCGCAGCGTGCCAAGCGTTAGCTACTGAAGATAAATTTTTATCATCACGTGGTACTAAGCCAGAATCGATATGCTTTTCTAACAGTATCGCTGCTTTATATGGCACTACATTTTGCGAATATAAACTTGCTAGTGTTTTAATTTCAGATTCTTTAACAAGGAAACCTTGTTTATAAGCCAGATCAAGTGTTTGTAAAGCTTTCTGGTAATCTTCAACTAGCAGATAGAACATACCTAACTGCGTCCACCAAGTTTTATCTTCTGGGAATATTTGGATGACAGTTTCAAGCGTTTTAACAGCATCTTTATATTTTTTATTTTCATAAAATGAAGTAATCTTCAATATATAAGGATTTTTGTTTTGCTTGTCACCATAAGCTGCAATCGCATTATCTGCTGGCACAATCATTTCATCTAATTGTTTCAACGCATAATGAGCATTAGCTATTTTCGTCCAAGTATTACCGTCAGATTCACCGGTAAAATCCATCCAAGCTTGATAATTAACTAATGCTTCTTCATAAGCCTTGGTCTGCATCTGTAAATCAGCTAACAATTTAATTGCAGCGCCATGATCACCCTCGTTAAGAAGATCAGGTTCAACCGCTGCTTTTAAATATTTAATTGCATTAGCTTCTTCATCACCCATGGTTGCATACATAACTGCTATAAAACGGGAAACATAAGCTTTGTCGTAGTCTTTACTCGCATCAATATCTAAAAGAATAACTAAAGCACCTGGAATATCATCCGCTGAATAAGCTTCAAAGGCTTTTGCTACTTTTTTACCGACACTAGGACCAACAAGCTGTGTTTTACGCTTTGGTTTTTCAGACTTTTCAGCACCAGCTGCAGATACTTCTGCAGCTATTGGCAATTGAATTAGAACAACTGAAATAATTAACAGTAAAGATGAAAAAATCTTATTCATTACTAATTCCCTCCATCCATTTTAAAGTCAAGTCTTACGGTCAAACCTGTTTGTCTCATAGCTTTGCCATCAACAACTTTTGGTTTGTATTTCCATTTTCGCAAAGCTCGTTTAGCTTCTCTGTCGAAAACACGTCTTGGCTCTGCTTCAATGACGTCAACATCTTCAACACCACCAATTTCATTGATAGTAAATGAAAGCGTAACCCAACCTTCTTTACCATCACGAGCAGCTTGTATTGGGTATTTAGGCTCAATACGAACTATGGGTGTTGCATCTCCGTCACGACCAAAACCAGCACCAGGTGCAGAAATACCTGCATTTGCTCCGGCTAACTGTACACCAGGCATATTAAACGTTAATCCACCCGAGTCGTTATTAGCTTCAGGCTCTGGAGCTTGAGGCTTAGGTGGCGTTTTAGGCGGCGGCGGCGGCGGCGGCGGAACACGTTGACGGCGTTCAGCAGCTGACTTAGGTGGCGTCGTATTAACTTCTACAATGATATTCTCTAATCCTACTTCCTTGGTTCTATCACCGCTAGAAACAAGGAAGGCCATAAAAGAAAACAAAGCAAATGTTACTGCCGCGCCTAGTAGTATAGATACTAAAAAGCGAACCATAGACTACCCCTTAGCTGCAGCGATAGATATTCTGTCTATGCCCGCTTCTTTAATTGCATCCATTACTTTAACAACTACACCATGTTTAGCGTCTTTGTCAGCTTGAATGATTACAACGTCAGTTGGTTGCTCAGCCAATAATTTTTCAATATTGGCCGCTACGCGTTCAACATCTACACGACGCTTATCTAACCAAATTTCACCATTATCTTTAATTGCAACAAAGATATTAGCTGACTTTTGCTTCGATTGATTTGCCGCTTTAGGTTTATTAACTTCAATACCAGCTTCTTTAACAAAAGAAGTAGTTACGATAAAGAAAATCAGCATGATGAATACGATGTCAAGCATCGGTGTCATATCTATTACTGCTTCTTCGTCCTCACGAATACGTTTACGTGCCATTCGAATATCTCTCTAGTGATGAGGTAAACTGTCAACCAGTTTAGCCTTTGCTAGTTTAACTTTAGCGTCTAACCTTGAACTGAAAAACACCCCGGATAATGCTGCAACCATACCCGCCATTGTCGGAATTGTTGCCATTGATATACCAGACGCCATCAGACGCGGATTACCAGTACCTTGTTGTGCCATTACTTCAAACACACCGATCATGCCGGTTACGGTACCAAGTAAACCAATTAGTGGACACATTGCCACCAAGGTTCTAATTGTGAGCATACGTTGCTCTAGTAGTTCTGTCGCTTCGGAGATCCAAGTATCTCTAATTCGATGTGCATACCAAGAAGTAGTATCTTCTCTTGCATCCCAACGTCCGACAATATCGTCTTTCATTTTAGGATAGATTTTAGATAGGAACCAATAACGCTCTATCATCATTATCCACATCAATAAGAGTGCGAAGGCAACAACGTAAAGTACGTTACCGCCAGTCGCAATAAAACTCCTGACAGATTCCCAAAGCTCTATCAGGAATAACATTATTTAGACTCCTTCTCTGCAATAGCAGCGATCAAGCCAGCACTTTGCTCGTCTAGCTTTTGCAATACAGATTTACTTTTACCAGCAACAACGCTGTGGATTAAGATTAATGGCAATGCACAAATCAAACCTAGGGCAGTTGTTACAAGCGCTAGAGAGATGTTACCCGCCATAATTTTCGGGTCACCTGTACCGTATAATGTAATCGTTTGGAACGTCATAATCATACCGATTACTGTACCTAATAGACCCATTAGTGGTGCAATTGCCGCGAACATTTTGATTAAGTTAATACCACGGTCAACTTTAGGTGTTTCGCGTAAAATAGCTTCATCAAGTTTAAGTTCAAGTGTTTCCGCATCAACCGCTTTGTTGTCAAAGTAAACTTGTAACAAGCGACCCAGTGGATTATTGTCGTTTGGTTGTTCAAGATTCTTCTCTTGAGCGCGAATTTTAGAACTCATGCTGCCAAGAACAATCATACGTTCTAAAGCAATAAGAAGACCAAAGAATAGCAATACAGTGATGGCATAGCCTACTTCTTTACCTTCATGATAGAATTCCATCAATGTTTTCTTACGCGTTTCAAGCGTTAAGATAGCACCACGAGATGGATCAACATAAAGAGGTGAATAACCAGAAGTTTCACCAAAGAAAGAAGCCGCAGTATCAGCGATATAACCAGCAGGTTGCTTAGCTAGTGGCTGTACTTGACCAACTTCATCATTATAGTTTAAGTAACCGTTTTCAGATACTAAGTTGAAAGTACCAATACGTGTTACTGATTCAGTAGACTTTGAACCATCTAAGTTAGTTACTTCTGTAGTAAACTTAGATACTTCACCTGACTGAGTCATTTCAGTTTGCAGAGCAAACCATAATTCTTCAAGCTGCTCAAGTTCAGGGATAGCTTTTGAATTAGCAATCTTGTCCAACGTGTCACCACGACCAGGGTATTCAGCTGAAACAATTGACGTTACAATTGAACCATAAGCATTAGCTGCAGCTGCACGACTTACGCCGAACATTTCACCTAAAGTACCTTGGGCATTGTCTAACTCTACAGATTTTTGCGCTAAAGTAATTTCATTAGCGGCATACTCTTTTGTCAAACGTTTGTTTCGTGCTTGTTGATTTGCTAGTTCTGTTTTAGCTGTGTTCAATAACGATTGCTTGTCAGAACGCGCAGAAATAAATTCCGCTTCACGTTTTTTATCAATTTTAGCTTCAGAAATACGGTCATTTTTAACTTGTTTTAATAAGTCATCTAACTGGTTCGCTGATGCTGAAGCTGCTAATGTCATTGAAGCAGCAAATAATACGAAATTAATAACTTTTTTCATTATTCTGCTCCTGCTGCAAATACGGGTAGTTTAGCTAGATCAAGTGGTAATTGCTTACGCGCCATACGAACGGCATCAGTCACTGGTTTCAAGTATTCGTCACCTAAAGCATCCCAACCACGTTTTTCATTGTTCCAAACCCAAGAGTTTTTCATGTCAAGAGATTGAGCAACAAATGAAATACGACCCATATGAACAAAATCAGCAGTGATCATACGATCACCTAAGTCAAGCTCACCTTGATACACACCGAATATGGTGCCGTAACTGGCTTCAATTTCGTATGCTTCAAGCACTAAACGAAACTGTTCAGATACTGATACATCTGAATCACCCATTACATCACGTAAACCAGCAATACGCTCTTTACGTGCATCAATGTTCATAGGAACATCAAGGTCAACAAACTTCTCTAATGTGTCAATCATTTTGTACATCAATGGCACAACGCCTTGCTTGGTTTTATCTATACCAGCAATTTGTTTTTGTAATGATTTAATATTAGCTTCTTGATCATCAACCATAAGTTGAACATGATCGTTATAACCGTTTAACACGTCAGCTTCATCGACTGTATTACGGTACTCAGCAAGTAACTCTTGAGTTTGTCCGTAAATGTTGTCTATTTTGCTTTGTGATTGACTTGAAGCTTTAAAAATCTGAGCTTCTGCTTTTTGTAGATCTGTTAATGCATCTGCAGCAGCGAAGTTGCTTGCTGAAAATGCTAGTGCGCCAATTATCGTCGTTGCGATAAGGCTTTTCTTGCTTAATTTGGACATAGTTCCCAACCATTGCTATTGAATTTTGATAACAAACTTTATTGTTAACGCAAATTTAATAATCTGCCATTTAAAGTTTTATTATTCTAAAATAAAACTACGACAATATTCCCAGACGACAGCCTAACTGTCAACTAAGTACAATAAAAAGACCATTTATTTCGCTTTTAAAGAGTGAAGTAAATTTTTTTGTAACGAAAATTTAACAATATATTCTTTTAATACAGAAAATTATTAATTTAATCGATGTTACAGAAGGCCGCTTTATTGTAAAAATATGTGCTGTTCATGTTTTACTAACTCTTTCGTAGTAAGTCAAATTTTATTAGCTAATTGCTGCTTAATTTCATTAATTTGCCTTTTAATTGAACAAAAATAAATCTTTTAAAAAAATCAAGTAATATGCAGCTTCATATTTTCTCCATCACTTCATAGGAGCGAATTTAATAATAACCTTGCTAAAGCGCCCTATTTTTCACCTGTTTTAGCTGCCTTAAACTGCAAGCTACCTTAACTTCTAAACCAACCTGTTATTGAATATCTATTTTTTAATGCAAATGGTGTCACTGAGGTCACTGAGTGTACTTTGTCGACATTAAATAAAGTCAGTGAATTAATAGCAGGCGACCAAGATCTTGTTGGGGTTCCATCTTTTTCAAAAAATTGTAACAGCCCTCCCCAGTCTGGATGCCAATCCTCTGTTAAACCTAAAACATAAGCAATACGCCTAGTTTCACCAGAAACATTGTCGATATGGCGAGTTAGAAAATCGCCTCTGCGAAACTTTGTTGCTTGTCCGTCGGCATATTGCAATCCTGACATGCTGGTTATTTCTCTAATCAGGTTTAGGGTATTTTCTTTATTGAGTAACTCAAGTGTATTGCTAAGTTCAGCTATAGAACTTTTTTCTATTTTATGGCGCCCATATAAAAAACCAGCCCCTTGAGAGGCAGCCTTATGGATGTCTCTATGTAGTTGTTGTTGCGTTGCCACAGGCAGTGCTGCTAACTCGGCATCACTTGGTTGTCTATTTTGCCCACTTAAATAAAAGGCATTAGCGTAAGCAACACTAGTTTCCATCGATTTTTTCAATTTTTCTAGGCTATTTTGCTCTAAGAAATTGAATACTCTAACGATACCATTTTCCAAAAACTCATTTTTTAATTCCAACACGTTTGTAATGTCGTTAGCCTGAATAGTCATTTTTTTCCTATAATTTTTTTGGGTTGTCACCGCTTCTTAGCCAACCTGTTATGGATAAACGATGCCCAGTGGCAAATGGTGAAACATATCCGACTAGATGTTCGACCGGGACTTTAAATATATTTATTTCATTAAACGACGGGACGAAACTTTGTTCAATTTCTAAATCATTATTGAGTATATGAAGTGCCCCTCCCCAATCAGTACGCCAATCTTTAGATAAGTTGATGACAAACGCAGCCACTCTATTTTTGCCTTTCACGTTATCGTTATGGCGATTCAAAAAGTGTCCAGCTTTAAATCGAGTGATCTGAGCATCCAAAAAAGTAATTTCTGGTGCTTCTAGAATTTCTCTAAAAAAATTTAATGTCTCTTCGCTATTTAAAAACTTAACAATATCGTTAAAGAAGTGTTTTGGCATTAACTTATCATAGTAAATATCGTAAATGGGAATAGTTTCATAAAAATACTGAAAAGCATTTACCGCTTGCGTATGTACCAATTCAGTAAGATTATTCTTTTCCTTATCATCCCAACGTTCTACTGCTAAATTATTTAAATCTTGATGAATGCCATTATTTCTAAAAACTAAATTCCACTGTTCTTGCTTAGCTATGTTTGCATAAAGTAAGCTAGCAGTATCATTTGATAAAGCACTCTCTAACTTAACAAAGCCGTTATTGAGATAACTATGCTTGAGTTTTGCTATATGTTGATTTTTATTCAAGGATAATTTCATTTTTTGCCTCAAGGTTATACTGTGAAACACTTTTATTAGCGCGTTACTTTGCTGTATTATCTCATTCCTATATTAAATAACCAGTATGTGTCAGTGTCTCTTGCGACATACATAAATAAAACATTATCAATATGACATTAAATGAAGCAATCAAAATAGCAGAAACAGCTCATCAGCAAGGCAAGTTTGAGGTAGCTGAGCAAGCATATTTAAATATTCTTAATGATTTTAAAAGTAATGACGCTACCTTTGGATTAGCGACCTTATATACTCATCTTAAAAAATACGATCGTGCCATAGCTTTATTTACTGCCGCATTAGCCGAAGAACCTTTAGCTGTCGATATTACGCTTAACTTTTCAATGTGTTTAATCGCCACAAATAAAACTGAGCAAGCGCTAAAGTTAATTAATGATTTTAGACCACATATGCCAGACGATACCTATATAATAAATTCATTCGCCCATTTAGCACTATCATTAAAGCAACCTGCCTTAGTACTTGATATTGCTACTAAGTACCCAAGTGACAATTTACAGACCAAAATTATTATTGCAAAAGCACATATGCAAAACGAAAATTGGTCTAAGGCTATCAGTGTATGGCGAAAACTCAGTACACTGGCGCTGAATCAAGCTGATATTCAAAAAAACCTTTCGATCTGTCATGCAAAATTAAGAGAGTATAAAAATGCTATCTGTGCTTTTGATGCTTTCCTTCAGTGCAGTAAACCTGATAGTAATAATTTTTTAAAGTTCGCCGATTTGTATCTACTCGCTAGAAACGTAAAACAAGCAAGAATTCAGCTAGACAAAGCTATTACTTTAAAAAACCTTAGCCTAACAAGATATGAAATTGAAATACGTATTTGTCGATTTGAAAGCAACAAAGAAGCCACACTAATAGCTGCCGACAAAGCTTTAAACTTCAATCCTTATAGCTATATTGCCTGGGGTGCAAAACAAGAAATAGGCGCTCAGCACCAGCAAACAGTGAACCAGCTAGCAAACTTATTAGAACAATCTGTAGGCAATGATTATGAATATCAACAAAATTTATTTATTTTAGCTAAAGCCTATGAAAAATTAGCGCAATATCGTCTTGCCTTCCGTTGCTTTAACAAAGCAAACAACTTACAAGAAGACGTTATCAGCAAGAGTAATTTGCCTTATGATTCTCTTAGCGAGGTAAATCATGGTCAATTTCTTCAACAAGTTTCATCACCTTTGCATAACACCCCCCCTTTAACTACAAACAACATTTTCATTGTTGGCATGCCAAGATCGGGCACTACGCTGATGGATCGTATATTATCTCAACATCCTAAAGTAGAAAGTAGCGGCGAAAATGAAGCGCTACCGCTATTTATCGAAAACAAAATTAATGCTCAAAAAAATAATAGAAAGGTTAATTGGGATTTGTTCTTTGAACAAAACAGTCAAGCGTTTAGACAATCATACCTTACTAAAACAGCGCTTAACGCTGACATTATCCTTGATAAAATGCCACATAATTTTCGCTATGTTGGTGCTATACTGTCAATTTTTGATCAAGTAAAAGTCATTCAAATGAGAAGAACACCAGAAGATTTGGCTTTATCTATTTTTTGTCAGCCCTTTGCTCCACACCACAACTATGCCGCAAACTTAAAAACCATTGCCCATGCCATTTTTCAGGCAAATCAATTAATGGATTTTTGGAGTCAAAGTTTCCCAAAACAAGTAATTGATGTAGATTACAATCAATTAACAAATAACCCCATAGATGAAGCAAGTCGTGTTTTTGATTTTTGCGCTTTGGATTGGGATGATGACTATCTAAACTTTCATAAAAAACATGTCAATAGCTTTACCTTCAGTGAACTGCAAGTAAGACAGCCAATTAATACTGCTAAGCAAAATTTTGCTCGACACTATGAAAAAGAATTAGCCTTATTTAGAGGTTTTTATAATCAGTTATCACAAGCTAAATATTGATAGCGATTTTGCAGCCACTCAGTGCGTGCGCGAAAGCTGGCTAAAATATCTTCTTGCTCTGCGGTTGATAAATTAGGATGCCAAATAGAAAAAATCAACACGACGCGATCTTCCGCGGACAGATTAATAGCTTCATGTTCGAAGGAGTCGTCGAAAATAATTACCTGACCTTTTTGCCACACTACTTTTCTTCCTGCAACCGTTAGGTACCCCCCTTTTGGTACAATAATGGGTAAATGTACCGTTAAGCTATGATTAGATTGTCCAAAGTGTGGTGCGATATGTTGACCGGCCTTTAATAAGGAAAAAAACACTTCAAATGGATTGTTATCCACTTTATATAAAGGTAGTTTTTCCAATAACTTTGTCGTTTTTGGCATTAGCGACAACAAACTGTTATTGGCAACACCGTCCTTATAAAGATTAAGCGCAGTCCAGTTTTTTGAACCTATAAGTGACTCAAACCCTTTAGCTTGATAACTGCTATCCAAATAAGGAACTCCTTTGTCTTTAATTAGACTTAGCAGTTCAGCTAACTCACTTGTGAGGTCATTAAAGCTTGCTTCAAGAAAATGGCACCAATCAAAACTATCGTTATCATGAATGGGCTTAGCGGCTAACTCAGGAATATAAAACAAATGAGGTTGTTGTTGCACTGTTAAATACTCAACAGCATCGTTATGTGTTTGTGGCCATACTGCAGCCGCTATTTTTAAACTACCCTGACCATTTTCAACACTGACGTTATGAAGGCTGGTAAATTTCTCTCTAAGTGCAATATTTGCTGTATAAGATCTAAGCCGTGTTTCATAAGATAAATTTTCGTTTTGATGTAATAGACTCAGCCTAGCATCCTGATCATTGCCAAGTGAATATAAGGCAAGTGCTTTTTGCATTTGCCCATGTTGCTGAAAAAAATAACCGCCATATAGATAAGCTTTTATAAAGCTCTTATCATTATTTATGCAGGTTAAATATGCATTAGCCGCATTTTTCTCTAAGCCTATTTGCTCTTCAATCACGGCTAAACGATAAACTTGTTCTGTATCTTTAGCGTTATGAGCAACATACTCTCTAAGCAACTCTAAACCCCGCTGATTATTACGGTTATCAAACGCTTGGTCTACTTGTTGTAACAAGTTTGCTTTACTCATAGCTTACTTCCTTTAATTTTCCAGCCTAATACCCCAGCGTTACCCGCTAAGTCTATTGACTGAAAAACTGTATTCGTGCCCAAATTTTCGAGTATTTTACAAAGTGCTATGACTTCTTTTTTAGACAATGACGCAGAAATTAATTGCTCCAATCTTGAGCTTTCTGCAAAGACTCTTGTTTTCATTACTTGGTATGTTTGCATCAATACCGCAGTTTTTTGCCCTTTTTCTTTCAATTGAATAAGTTGATCAATAGCTGAAAAAATTTGTCCTGTTATCGCTTGGCTTTTTACCCAGGTAGCATCATTAAGGATCTTTTCTCCCGTAGCATTAAGTTGTTGTAAACAGATATCTCCATTTAGAAATGATTCAAAACTTGCCAGTAAGTCACTTTTAAACAGTAAGTCAAATTCTTTAACTTTACTGCGCGCAGGAGCAACAACCTCACTATCCTGATGATGCATAATAAACAAAAACTGACCCTGAGGTTTTAACACACGTACCAGTTCACTAGTTGACAAGCCAAGTGCTGAATACTCTAGACCAAACTGGCTAGTAATAGCATCAAAAATACATGGTTTAAAAGGCAGCTTTGTGATGTCAATATTAGGAATAAATTCAACACTTTTTAATGAAAAATTATCTTCAATATGTTTTTGAGGATTTATATTTGCACGGTCAACCGCTGTGATATCTAGTAATGGATTAAATTTTAATAAATTATTTGGCACACTGCCATTCCCAGTTGCCAGGTCAAGTACTGTCGAGCAATCCTTGAGGCTTAACGCAAAGTCTCGCCAACTATCTAAAAGGATAGATTGGTCTTCAGCACTATTATTTGCAATACAACTCTCTTGATGGCTGCCTTGCCAATATAATGACCAAGCATCGGTGTTTTCCATACTAGTCCTCTCTTGGTGTTATATCACATGGCGCTGTTAGTCGAAATACACCGTTAGGTCCATTAAATGGAATTGTTCCATGCCAGACATAAGACGGAAATATAGCGACCATGCCCGGTTTAGGTGTCACAATTCTTGCTATTTTTTCGCGTTCTTTTAATTGCATAGAACTTTCACCAAATTTTATTGCCCCGGCGTGCTCTGAAGTTTGTGGGTAATGAGAAAAGTCTGGTACTTGTACATAAAAAGCAGAGCTTAACCAACCTTCAGGGTGAACATGATTAACATGAAAACCATTAGGCTTAAGCTTAACAGACCAGGAACCCGCAAAACTGATTTGGTTAGTTTTTCTCGATAACAGAGGATGTAAGTTATCTTTAGGAAGTGCAGATATATATTCTCGCGTTACCTCTTCAAAGGCATTTTTTAATTCAACAATTTGCTTAATTGGTTTATGGAAAAGCCGACCCGGTGTCTGAGTGCCAAATTTTAAGGTTTGCTTTAAAGGTTCATGCTCAGTTTGATGCATTGACAACAAAACCCCCTGTAATTCGTCTAAAAACGCAGCCCTAGAGCTATAACCCTTAGGAACAGGAATATCATAAATTTGAATGTGTTTTTGATAATCTATTAGCCATTCATAGCGCTGGTCATTGGTTAATCTCCAACAGATACTTTTATAAGCTATTAATAATTGGTTTTTTGGCGCTATTTGCTCTGCATAGGCTATTTGAAGCAAAGCTTTTTCATAATCAAAATCTATGATTAATAACTCAATTAAGTCTAGCGCGTTTGAAAGCTTATATTGCTTGAGCAGTGAAGACTCTATGAGTAATACTGCCGCTTTTATGTCACCAGCAGAAGCTAATAACTTACCTTTTAAATGTAAAAGATCTGGCGTTTTTTCTAACTTTAATGCTTGCTCCACTATTATTATGGCATGTGCTTGATTACCTGCAGATAACAAACTTTCAGCATAAGCATGTCGTAACAAATAGTTCTTAGGTAAATGTTCAATAGCTAATTTAAAACTTTTACCAAACTCACTTTTTTTACCTATTTGCCAATAAAATTCATTAAGGGTTTCATGCACTTCGCAGTTTCCGGGTGCTTTATGCAAAGAGCGCCAATAAGCTTGTTCGGCTTCCTGATAATTACCCATATCAAACTGAGCATTGGCTTCATTATAATCAAGATCGGCAAGGTTAGGAGCAATGATTTGTGCTTTTTTAAAGCAGTCGATAGCCAATAAAAATTCACCTGACATGCGATAAGCAACACCTAAATTATGTAACGCATTTACGTAATTAGGGTTTACCATAAGCGCTTGTTGATAATATTGAATTGCGGTTTGAAACTCATGCTGTGCTTTAAATATGTTACCGAGCGATGTTAATGCTGAAACATCATTTTTTGACAAAACAAGTACTTGCTCAAAGTTATTTTTTGCTAACCCAAGGTCTTGTTGATTTAAATACAATAAACCTAGGTTTTTCAGCGCATCTATATAGCGAGGATGTAAACTTATCGCTTTTTTATAATGCTTTACGGCAAGTTTACTGTTCAGGTTTTGTTTGTAGGTATTGGCAAGGTTATTATGAACTTGTGGCTGATTATCATTAATATTGATAGATTTAATAAAATAATCAATAGCCTTGTCTATAGCGCCATCAGCTTTGTGTGCCATAGCCGCTAAATGCATAACATCTGCATTGTCATCCACAGAGCTTAACAATAGAGTAAGTTCTTCAAGTACAACTTTTGTTTGGCCTTTTTGTAATAGCGAAAAAAGTTGCTGCAGTTTTTTTGTTATAGTTGATGAACTAATATTTTGCATATTTATCAGGCTTTATTTTTATAAATAAAATTATAAATTAGAATAGTGACATTACATCTTATTACCATACCTCATCTAACCTTAGATTAAAAAAAAAGTGACCAACAAATGTTGGTCACTTTTAAATTAATTAATACTTAATTAAAACTAGATAAAATATAGTCTTAATGAGTGATTAATCAAACGTGTAAGAAGCACTTAAGAATACACGTGGACCAATAACATCATATGTTTCTGGGAACGTGTTAGCTTGTGATTGTGAATTACCTAAAGCAGTAGGCTCTTCATCAAATACGTTTTTAATACCAAAGTTCATGTTTAAGTTATCGCTAAATACGTAAGAAGCACTTAAATCAAGATATACTGCAGGGTCAATTTCAGGAACAACTAAATCACTAGCTTGTAATGTATCACTAACCATTAATTGATCATCTTCAGTTGTACCAATATAACGGAACAATGCAGATAATGTTAAGTCGCCATTTGTCCAGTTAACACGAGTGTTAGCTTGAAAATCAGGCTGCATTCATCAAACGGTGATTGTTCTCCAATTGAGTCTGAACAGTCCACAATAAATGTGTCTTATGTGGTTTGACCAGAACACTTCACTCAATCTGTTTTTTTTTGCACAAATTAGGGCTAACTGTAAATAAACCGCTTCTTTTGCACACGATCAGCAATCAGAGCTCTGTAGATAGTTTCTGCTTGTTTAATCTCGCCATTCTGCTGGTAACTTAAAGCTAGCAACATGGGAAGTTGTTGTTTTTCCGTATTGTTGATGATTATTTATAGTGTTATGACTTGTAATTATAATGAAATCACTATAGTAATTATATTTTGCCAAAAGAAGCTATTCTTTATATGTGAAAGTCAGTACAAAGGTTGAAAAATAAGTTTGATAACAATATATTATCTGCACATTGAGGTAACTACTCATAAAGTGGTGGTACGTAATATCGAGGTAACTTTTTCACCACTCCATAATTCACTATAAGGTATATGTATCAAGTATTTTTTCAAATAAATTAAAAATAATGCTTGATGTACTTTTAACCGTTTTTTACTTGTTTTTTTACTTTGGTAAAAACACACCAATTATAAAACTGTTCACAATAGGTGATCAATATAGCTCAAAAAATCAGTCAACATTGTCATTGAATAACACCTCTTCCAATTTGCATTGATTTACGATGAATTTTAAATTTATTCTATTAGTATCAAGTAACCAAAAAATTATAACTTTTTAGTTCTTGTTGACTATAAAACAACCTCTCATATATTGATTAAATATTTGCTATGTATGTTTTATTCATTCGTAGTAAGTCAACTAAATAATATTTCAAGGTGTTGAAAATCACAATAAATATTTAAAAATTATGACTTTATATTTTAATATCAATACGTTATAAAAATTAAACTAACTACACACTATTAATGAAAGCTAGTATAATAGTCATAATACATATGTAGCTAAGTATATTTTATAAATAACTACACCCATGGTTCGATATAAAGGTTTTATGATGCAAACAAAATTATTCACTCAACAAATTCAAAATAACATTATTAACCTCTTAAATAGTAAACAGTTTAAAAATGCTGATGATTATATCGATATACATTTATCTCAAGATAAAATGAACGCCAATCTTTGGCATTTAAAATCAATAGCAAATCAAGGTTTAGGTAATTTAGAGCAATGTATGAGTTCTATTCAGAAAACGTTAAAGTTAAATCCTAAACATTTACCTGCATTAGCAAATCTAGCAAAACTACATTCTCATAATAACAATATAGATGATGCTTTCAGTGTATATAAGAAAATATTAGTTTTATCTAAAAACGATATCTCTGCTCTATTCCATATTGGAGTTTTATTAAATGATCGAAAACAATATAAAAAAGCTTTAGTTTATCTGCTTAAGGCCAATCAATTAAATAGCCAAGATATTAATATTAAAATAGCTTTAGGTCAGTCTTATTTAAATACCGATGATCTAGTTAATGCTCTTAATTTATTTAATCAGGTTTTGTTAATTCAACCCAATAACTTATCCGCGTTAAACAATAAAGGAATAAGCCTAAAGAGACAGTGTTTATGGCCAGATGCTATTAACACTTTACAACTGGCATTAGAGCTTTCACCTAGTAATATAGAAATAATCAAAAATTTAGCAAGCTGTCACACTCTTAATGGAGAATACCAAGCCAGCAAAGATCTATATAAACAAGCCGTTTCACTAAATCCGTTAGATATAGATGCCCATCACTGGTTAAACCAAATTC
Organism: Colwellia sp. MB3u-8; assembly: GCF_014076985.1. Lineage (NCBI taxonomy): Bacteria > Pseudomonadati > Pseudomonadota > Gammaproteobacteria > Alteromonadales > Colwelliaceae > Colwellia > Colwellia sp. MB3u-8. Next base: position 113,327 of record NZ_JACGVA010000059.1, on the reverse strand, counting down.
TTTGGGAAAATAAAGATCCTGAGTTTTTAGATTCATACAAATATGCACTTAAAAAGTATAACCAATCTACTGAGTTGATGCTTAGTATGGGTCATAAATTATTTCTTGCTGGAGAATACTTACAAGCAAAAGAAATTCTAGAGCAATCTATAGATTTGAATGGTAGTCATTATCCTACACTAATTAAATATGCTGTGGTTTTAAGAGAACTTGGTGATCTAGAACTATCACATTCCATTATCAATAAAGCATCAAAATATGGGGGGCATGATTTATTAGTCCAAGAAGAATTAGCCATAAGTCTCCTAAGTATTGACAAACCAAGACAAGCCTTAAAAATATTAAATAAACTATTGAAAGCACAGCTTAATAATCAAGGGTTGTTTGCGTACAAGTCAATTGCACTTAAATTATTAAATAGTGCTGAATATGATTATTTTTGTAATTATGATCACGTACTTATGTCAGAAATATCAATTCCTAAGGGTTTTTCAAGCTTAAAAGACTTTAACGTTAGTTTAGTCGATACATTAAGGGATTATCATCACGCAAAAACGAACCCTCTAGATCAATCATTTATCAGTGGTAGCCAAACCTCAGAAAAATTATTTGATTATCATGTACCAATAATACAGCAGTTACGCACAGCTTTTAGAGAACAAACCAGTGAATTTTTCTCAAAACTTCCCAAAGATAATAAACATCCCATATTAGCAAAAAATACGGGTAAGTTAATTGAAACAGATTCTTGGTCTGTTATTCTACATAATGCAGGTTTCCATAAAAATCATCATCATCCTGCTGGCTGGTATAGTGGCCCTTATTATGCGCAAACCCCAAAAATAATTAATAACAATAAAGATAAGCAAGGGTGGTTAAAACTAGGGCAACCAGGTTTTAAAATGATGACTCAATTAGAGCCGGATAGGATTATTGAGCCTAAGGAAGGACTAATGATTAGATTCCCATCGTACTTTTGGCATGGCACTATTCCATTTAAGAGTAATGAAGAAAGAATTACCGTTACCGAAGACATTAAACCCATTTAAAAAAGATACTTTTTGTTACATTATTTCATACTTTAAATAGAAAATTTATAGATATTCATTTTAGTGTGTGTAAAATTAATCTTTAGTTACAATATGTAATAATAAAAATTAATAAGGAATTATCAATGAACTTCAAGTTATTATCCCTAATCGCATTTACAACTATCCTTGCTGCTTGTTCAGGGAAACCTGCAAATACTGCAGGAAATACTGCAAACCAAGAAAATGGCAAAATCTGTACATATGAAAAAGTTACAGGTACCAAAATTGGTACTAGAGTATGTAGAAGCCCAGAACAAATGAAAGAAGAAAAAGTAGCCGCTGATAGAGCTATGAAAACATTAAATCGCGGGCAAGCAAAAGGTAGTAACTAAACAATTTATACACCTATAGTTCAATTATAAATATTGAACTATAGGTCTTTCATATCACTTATATTTTTTCTTTATAATTTTTCCAACGACCAGAACTAGCTTTATATAATGGCTGCCGAACCTGCCATAAACTCACTGTTTTAACGTTATTTTTTACTCGATGAAATTCAAGGCAATCGTTATGCCAATCTAGTTTTAAAAATTTAAGCAGCTTGGCAATACTAGGCTTGGGACTATCAACCAATTCATCATAACTGACTTCAATAATATCTTTTGGGAAAAGTTTTTTCCAATGTGTCATTAATTTTTTTTGCTGTTGGGAATGATGTATAATTTGATTAATATCATTCGCATAATTAAATTCCTTTGATAGTTGCTGAAAATAAAGAGAAAGGCTGTTATCTCTTATATCTCTTGTTGTAAAGACTATCTTAGCATCTGGAAATACTGTTTTTATTAATCCCAGGTAATGGATATTATCTGGTCTTTTATCTGTAATTAATTTAGCGTTCGGAAACATTAACTTTATTTTTTCTTGATATTCCCCTCTCCACTTTTCAATATCATTTAATTCAATGTTATGTAAGGATAATGGGTAAGGTGAAAGTAAAGATTTAACTTTTTGACTGAAGAATTCATTTTCCCCTCCAGCGGTAACCTCAGGGTGTGCTGCAAGTATTTGCTCTATTAGTGTAGAGCCTGATCTAAACATACCACAGATAAAGATAGGAGCTGAAAAGCTCCCTTCTGATAACTTATTAAGCCATTTTTCAGAAAAGTGTTCAATATTTTGATCTACTAGTAGTTCTTGCTCTTTTTCACAATATGATTGGTTTATCAGTTTTTCTTGATTATTAGCTAACTGGTAATAATGAAAAGCTAGCTCATATTTTTTCAGTTGGTCATATACTTTCCCAAGAGAATAATACAAAACAATTTTCTCATCTACATAGCTATAATTGGATTGAGCTAAATTCTTCGCTTGCTTAATTAATTCTGAGATATCATCATTTTCTGATGATAAGAAAAGTAATCTAGCTATTGCTAAACTATGGTTACCATCAATATTGATTATTTTTTTATATAACTTCTCAGCATCAATTTTATCACCTTGCTCTTCAAATATACCCGCTAAATTGAATAATGCTGGGACATAATTCTCTTTATGCTCTAATGCACTTACTAAACAGCTCTTTGCGTTATTATAGTCTTGTAGATGATCACCAAATAGCACAGCTAAATTCAGGTAAATCTCCTCAATATTTCCCGCTTTTTTTTCTATCGCTGTTTGATAATTATCAATAGCTTGTGAATATAGCCCAGCTAGTTTTTGATAATATGCAAGATTGAAGTAGTTATTTCCGTCAGCTGAGTTACCCGCTATTTTAGTTGAAAAGAGCTCTACAGCCTCAAGCCAATAATTCTCTTGATGACAAAGGCTAAGGAGTTTATTCACGTAATTCTTGTTTTCTGGAATTAAGCAACATAAAGCTAATAAAAACTTAGCGGCTAACCTGGATTTTTTAAACTTTACTTGTAAACTTATTAACGAATTTAATGCTTCCTCACTTTCCCCTTCTTTATCAATATACGCCAATAAGAAAGAATGCGTTCTTTCATAATCACACTTATCAGTAGCAAGTTGTACATGTTTAGCTAAATCAGTCATAAAAGATATTTTCTTCATTGTTAATTGGGTTTGATATCCCAATTATTTGTTAAATAATCAGCAAAAAAAATGCGATACCTAAAGTATCGCATTTTTATCAAACTAAGGTGAACAATTAGAAGTTAATTGTTGTACCTAGGTAGTAGTTAGTACCAACATAGTGATACAAGGTAGTATCAGTATTTGAATCATCGTAATCTGTGTAGTATGGCGGCTCTTCATCTGTAAAGTTATCAATACCAAAGCGGATTGTAACATTATCATTCATGTGATATGAACCACTGATGTTATGTGATGCAAATGCGTCAGCATAGTTATCTGAATTACCCGCAGCAACGTCTGCTCTATCTGCAGCATCAGCATAGAATAAAGAAGATGTTTCTAACTTATCAACCCACATTACGTTGTAACTAATTGACCAGTTATCACCAAGTACTTGTGCGCCAAAGTTCACTTTAAGCTTTGGAATAGAACCTGAACCACTTGAAGCAGCGCCAACAGTATCAATTGGATCTTCACCTTCAAAAGCAACAGTAGACCATTCATCAATTTGTGAAGCATCTAAGCTTAATTTCCAATCTAAATTATACGCTTCAAACTTGTACTGTACGTTATAATCAATACCGTTAACAACCCATGTTGAAAGGTTATCAGAAGTTGCTGGTGTACCGTCAAAATCACCTACATTGTTACGTACAACGCCATTACAGAATGAGTTAGAACCACCTACGCCACCTTCAGCACCGGCAGAGTAACACTTGTCTAAACGTGTGCCAACACCAATTGAACTTACAACATTGTCGATTTCAATATTGTAGTAATCAATAGTAAAACTTAGACCTTCTACTGGTTCAACAACTAAACCTACAGTGAAAGTGTCAGCAGTTTCTGGACCTAACTCTGGGTTACCACCTGTTACAGCACGTAATTGACCGTTACCTTGGTCCCAAGAACCGTCACCTGGGATTAAGCCAGCAGAGACATCTTTAGCACAAGCACCAGCATATGCTGAACTAGCATCTGCACCGCCAACACCCTTACAAGGATCATTGTAGTTAGTGTAGCTATCAGATTGACCGCCAAACAACTCACCTACAGAAGGTGCACGGAATGCTGTTGATAGAACTGAACGAAGCATGACCATATCGTTCATTCTCCAAGTTAAACCTAACTTGTAAGTATCATCTGAACCGAAAGTATCATAATCAAATGCACGCATTGCGACTTCTAAATCAACTTGTTCAGCAAATGGTACACCAGATAATAATGGCACAATCATTTCGAAGTACATTTCATCAACCGAGTACTCACCAGCAGTAGGTTGTACAGCATTACCAGCACCGATTCCTGCAGCAGTAAATGCATCAGGTTGATTGAATGCTGACTCTTCACGATGTTCAACACCTACTGCAAAACCAACAATACCTGCTGGTAATGTAAATAAATCACCAGACACTGCAGCACCTAAATGATGCATTTCAGTACCAGATGTCCCTTGATCCGTATAACGAATGTAGTCAGCATCTGTTGCACTTACTGCACCTAAGCCCATGTAATTAATACAAGGATTCGCTGCGTCATTTCCTTGAACAGAATAGTTATCATGAGTACCTGTAACTGTTACACCTTCACAGTTTTGTTCTACAGATCTGTTCATCTTATCCATGTTGATATAGTTTTTAGACTTATCAATAGCCGTATTACGACCATAGGTATAGAAAACATCCCAAGAATAATCGCCAATCATACCTTCAAGACCAGTAGTCAGTTGAAGAGTATTAACTTCTTGTTCAAAAATTCGAGGACCAACTTCTTGCATACGACGTAAAGGATACGATAAAACGTCTTCACCTGGAGTAGCAAGAGTTGGGTAAAGCCCCATAAATGGATAAACTTCAGGATTTTGAGAAGGCATCCAGTCTTTACCATTCGCGCCATAACCATAATATACAGGCTGTGGAGCCATTTGCTGTACAGAACTACGATTAGTATAATAAGCTTCAGAAAAGAAGCTTACGTTATCAGAGATTTCGTAATTACCAAGCACTGAAATGTTATAACGTGTTGCTGGTGTTGATAGGTAAGACAATGCAGAGTAGTTATAACGGTCATTATTATCACCGGCATTTACCCATGGGTGCATACCTTCTGGTGTAGAAGTGCCATTTCCGCCTGGTTCAAACTGATAACGTGAAAAATCACGTCCATCATACATATTCATACCTAATGAGAAAGAAGAACCGCCACAGTATTTATATGGACCATCACCGTCATCAGTTTCCCAAATTGGACACTCAGAATAGCCACGAGCAGCTTGACGTACAGAACCACGGTCATAATAGCCTAAGTTAACAACTATGTTACCTTTATCGCTTGAAAGACCGATTGTTGTACTTAATGCAGACTCTTCGCCATCACCTTCAGAAGTTTCTGAGTAAGTTGCGTCAAACTCAATACCTTCAAAGTCATTTCGCATGATAATGTTAACAACACCAGCGATGGCGTCTGAACCATAAATTGCAGAAGCACCATCTTTTAATACTTCAATACGTTTTACTGCTGACATTGGAATTGTATTTAAATCAACACGAGCAGAAGCACCAGTACCTGAAGCAACAGCACGACGACCATTGATCAACACTAATGTACGGTTAGAACCTAACCCACGTAAGTTTACTGTCGCATTACCGTTACCGCCATTGTTCACAGCAGCAGTTAAGCCACCTGATTGAGCAGTTAAGTTTTGAAGTGCATCAGCAACGTTAGTGATACCCTGGATTTTCATATCTTCAGTAGTGATTACACTTACTGGAGAAGCGTTTTCTAGGTCAGTACGTTTAATACGAGAACCTGTAACCTGGATACGCTCTACTTTTTCAACTTCTGCTTCGTCTGCTTCTGCTGAAAATGCAGGTGCTGAAATTGCCGCAGCTGCTCCTGCACCAAACATCATGGCGATGCGCACTGCTTTAGCGACTTTGCTATTGTTGTACATAAATACTCCCTGGATCACTTTCGTGAGACTAGTGTTTAAATTCAAGACTATGTTGCCTTGTTGAATTATTTTTGGTCAGATACCTGACCTATCGGTTAAGATATTAAACTTAATATTGTTAATAGGTCAACACAAACAATTACATTTGAATTACTTTTATAAGAAGTCGCAGTGAAATTAAACAAAAAATACTTTATAAACAATTAGATAAAGAGTATCTCTTCACGTGGAAACTTACAAAAATAAACATCAACAGATCGCAGTAACCTTGTTCACTATAAAAATTAAGCCAAATGCGACAGCATATTAAATTTTAATAATTTTGTTAAGGGAGCCAACATTTAAAAGAATAACGTTTTGGAAGGTATAAAAGAATAATCAGGGAATAATAAAAAAATGATTAAAATGACTTAATAACAGACACGCTCATGTAGACAAAATGAAAAAATTTCATAAATTTATGCTTAGCTGAGCGCAGACGATGATAGTGTTGATTAGGTGTTTTTATATTTAAAGTTTTTTATATTTAAATTTATGGCAGAGAAAAAATTATTAGTGCCAAAGCTTCTACATGCATATTCAAAGTGTATTAGTTATATATAAGCTATGTATAATTGCTACACAATAGCCAAAAACTGACTACACACTTAGCAAATTGAAAAAATAAATCGCTATTAAATTCAAGTCCTACAGCACTCAAATTATCAGCAAATTTTATACGCAATAAATTCTATGGTTATTGATGCTAGTGGTGTAAAGCCTAACATTACTAACTTCGAGCTTTCTCCTCGCGTTAACTTGGATACCAATAAGTTTGACGTGGTCAACCAAATTCAGTCAACCTAGTTAAGCAACCATTTCTAATTCTCTACCCACTGATTCAAAAACGTTAGGACTTTGATAATCCAGATATGAATGAAGTCGGTGGCTGTTGTACCACATGGTTATGTAGTTCAGTACATCTTGCTGTGCGGCATAACGTGTTTCATAATTACGCCAATGAACACGCTCTTGCTTCAAGCTCCCGCAGAAACTTTCGGCAACGGCATTATCCCAGCAACACCCACTTTTACTCATACTGCCAACCAACCCACGAGACTTGGGTAATCGACGATATTGATGACTGGCATACTGAACCCCCTGATCTGAATGAACTATCAACCCTGCTTTGGGTTGTCGTTGCCAAATAGCCATTGTTAATGCATCACAAACAAGCTGCGCTTTCATTCTTGATCCCATGCTCCAACCCACGATTTTTCGTGAATATAAGTCAATCACGACACATAAATATAACCAACCTTCTGATGTCCAAACATAGGTGATATCAACTACCCACGCTTTATTAGGTGCTTCAACAGCAAAGTTTTGCTTTAGCTCATTTTGATAAATGGGTTTGTTATGCTCGCTGTTGCCTTGTATTTCTTTTTATAACGAACCCAAACGTTCGCTTCTTTCATGAGCTGAGCCGTCTTACGTCGACTAACCGGAAGGCTTAATGTATTGAGTACTTTTTTAATCCGCCTAGCGCCATAAGTATGGTCACTGAATTTAGCAATATCTTTGATCAACGCCATCATTTCTTGATGTGTTGGATCATAGCGGCACTTACTTTACGCTTTTGAAAGCTATAGAAATTATTACTTTTAACACCCAGTACGTGGCACATGACTACCACAGGCCAGATCTTCTTATGTTGGGCAATGAACGAATATTTTACTTTGTTTCTTTGGCAAAGAAGACCGTCGCTTTTTTTAGGATTTCACGCTCTATTTCTAAACGCTTTACTTGAGCTTTTAGGTTACGGATTTCTGCTTGCTCAGGTGTTAATTTCCCGTTGCCACGAAAAGCGTGACCATCCTCATTGTCAGCTTCTTTGATCCAACGACCCAGCATATTAGGATTAACCCCTAAGTTTCTTGAGGCTTCTGCCTGGCTATAGTTTTGTTCAACGACTAAAGCGATAGCATCAAGTTTGAATTCTTTTGAATATTTTTTACGTTTTGTCATTTTCGATCTCCAATTAAAATTATTATCTCTTAACTAGGTAGTCGAATCCATTAGACCACGTCACTTCAGCCTGACTTATTCAAGTTATGCACTTATTATTTGAATCTAGGACTTTTATTGCCACACATCATCTAATATTAAATTAAAAAAAAAGTGACCAACAAATGTTGGTCACTTTTCAATTGATTAGTACTGAATTAAAACTAGATAAAATATAATCTTAATTTTTGATTAATCAAACGAGTAAGAAGCACTTAAGAATACACGTGGGCCAATAACATCATATGTTTCTGGGAAGGTGTTAGCTTGTTGTTGTGAATCACCTAAAGCAGTAGGCTCTTCGTCAAATACGTTTTTAACACCGAAGTTCATGTTTAAGTTATCGCTAAATACGTAAGAAGCACTTAAATCAACATATACTGCAGGATCAATTTCAGAAACAATTAAGTCACTACGTAATACTGGGTCATCACCTAACAGTTGATCATCATCAGTTGTACCAATATAGCGAACCAATGCAGATAATGTTAAGTCGCCATTTGTCCAGTTAACACGAGTGTTAGCTTGGAACTCAGGTTGTGGATTACCACATGTAGCACCGTAGGAACCCGCACATTCATTGATTTTATCTAAACCAACAACTGGAACTACGTCAGAGGTATCAAGGAACGTTGAACGAAATTGAATGTTCAAGTCTGAACCGCTATCAAACAAACCAAAATCTAGTTCAGTGTTATAAGTAACGTTAAAATCAACACCGCTTGTTTCAATTGATGCAATGTTTGCATTCAATGATTTAACAAGGCTAACGTTACCGTCTGAACGACGAGTAATATTTTGACAAGTTTCATCAGCCGCATCTTTTACAACGTTATAACAAACATCAAGTGTATTATTTACACCGTATAGAGAGATAGCATCTTCAATTTCAATTTTAAAGTAATCAATAGTGAAATCTAAACCTTCCATTGGTTGAACAACAACACCAACAGTAAAGGTATCAGACGTTTCTTCTTGCAGTTCTGAGTTACCGCCAAATGAACCTTCAATTTGTGTATTAGCTTGTTCGAATACACCAATTTGGTCAGCCGCAACACCATCAGCAAGACAAAGTGCATCACTTGTTATACCCGCTTTATAACCATCAACAGCACATGGATCAACCGCACCAGGGAAGCCTGCAGATGAACCTAAGAATAACTCAGAAACATTTGGAGCACGTACTGCTGATTGGAAACCAACACGTGTGCTAATCCAATCAGTAGGCGCCCAGTTCAAGGCCGCAGCAAATGATGATACACGACCGATGTTAGAGTAATCAGCAAAACGTGCTGCACCCCATAAACTTAATTCTTCAGCAAATTCTTTACCGCTAAGCAGTGGTAAAGAGAATTCGGTAAAAATCTCATCAGAAGCATATGAACCCACTGTTGCTTCACCAGCATTAAAACCTAATACATCACCTGCTGATAAGAATTCATCCGGACGGAAAGTTGATCCATCTTGACGTTTCTCATAACCAAATACCATACCCACTGATTCAGTTGCACCAGGAAAAGTAAAGGGTAATGCACCCGATACTGTTGCCATAAACACTTCTTGTTTAAGTGTAATAACGTTAGTTGCACCAATATTTATAAAATCTATAGCAGCATCAGAAATGTTACCTTCACCAAAAATATTCAGTGGTGCGCAGCCCGCTGAAGTATCTTGACACGCTGTACCCGCGTCATTCACTAAAAGAGCTTGTTTAAAACGTGAAGCGGCAACATCATTATTTAGTAGCGTTGATTGATCCATTTGTGAACGACTGTAATAAACATCGTAAGACCAGTCATCGTTAAAGTAACCATCAATACCCACTAAGATACGCATTGCATCACGTGTATCGATAGATTGGCGTGAGCCATTTTCTACCATACGACGACCAACAAACATTTCATAGTTACCCGCGTCGTTTAATGCTGATTCAAGGAAATCATCTGACTCATCAGTTGGAGTTCCATTATCATTTGTTTGTTGTGCATTTAAGAAGGCGTCTTGAACGTCAGCACCAAAAAATGCACTGTTAGGATTTACTTCGATAGTAGTAAATGCTGGTGTTGGTGCTAGCTCTTGCGGCACCTCATTACGAATAAAGGAAAGTTCAGTGTAGATACGAGTCTCGTCATTAATGTAAAAATGAGAGAATGCGTTCATGGTTAAACGCTCTTGTGGTAACTGTAAGAAGTTATCTGGTGCATAGTTAAAACGGTCGGCAAGCGTGAATGTGTTACCTGAGCCATCTGGATTGAATCGGCCTAAACTTGAGCCTGCGTTTGGACCAATATTAAGCGTTGGACCACCAAATACACGCGTACCAGGAATACCAGAAGAGCCACCTGGAACTAATTCGCCATCGCCTTCAGTTAACGCAACACTTGCAAAATCACGGTCGCCTTGGAATAACGATTCACGTTTAGAGTAACCCACATAAAGTACCGCATTACCACGGTCATCAGCAAAATTACCACCCATAGTTAAATCTAAGTTAAACTTCTCAGCATCGCCTTCAGTCGTAACGTCATACAAGGTTGAAATTTCAACACCTTCAAAATCATCTTTTAATTTAAAGTTAACAACACCACCGATTGCATCAGAACCGTATACCGCAGAAGCACCACCCGTAATGATTTCAACATTTTCAATTAAAGAAGCTGGAATAGTATTTAAATCAACAACGCCTGATTGGTTAGCAGGAACCCAACGACGTCCGTTCACCATAACTAACGTACGGGAAGTACCTAAACCACGTAAATCAACGGTCGCAGTACCATCACCTGGATTGTTTGAGCTAGGACCAAACGAAGGTAAAGTAGAAGGTAACTCAGCAAGTTTTTGCTCAATGTTAAGGTTACCTGAAATTGCAAATTCTTGAGCGCTGATTTCGATGATAGGTGTTACAGCTGTTAATTCAGAACGTCGAATACGTGAACCAGTTACCTGGATGCGTTCAACGCCTTTTTCTTCTGCTGCTACTTCTTCAGCAAATGCCATAGCACCTGGTGCCGCTAAAATAGTTGTTGTTGCGCCGGCTACAAGAGCTAAGCGAACAGCCTTAGTAAGCTTGTTACTTTGATACATTGATGTACTCCCTGGACCACTTTCGTGATATTAGTGTTTAAATTCAAGGCTATTTTGCCTGTTTTTGAATTATTATTGCTCTTTTGGTTGTAAAACCTAATTTGCTCTTTTGGTCGTAAACCTGATATGTCAGCTAAGACATCGAACTCAATACTGTAATATTTAAGTTAACAGGTCAATACAATGTTGTTGCAATTTAGTTACTAGGTCAATACAAAGGGTTACGTTTGTTGACTTTAGATTAAGTAAATAAGTGAAAACAGCAAAATACCTGCACAATACTGACTAAAAAAATAAAATGTCATCCCGAGTGAAACTTACATAAATAAACACTAATACATCACAACAACCTAGTTCAACATTATAATTAAACCATATAAAACAATTAATAACGTTCAATTATAATATCTAATGAAGAACTGGATTTAAAAAAATAAAAAAATTTGGACGATATAAAAAATAACCCGTCAATTAAGATAAACCAATAATTACAATAAGTTAACAATAAATTAAACCTACGTAAACAAAACAGAACGTTTAACTACTTATTGTTAACATTTATTTTATCAATGAGCCCAAGTAATACTGAGGAACTATTGTATTACTCGTTATTTTAAGAGGGATATTGGTATTTAAGGTTATAAAAAAGCCTAAGTTATTAGTACCACCACTCATTAATTACATATTCAAAATATCTAAGTTAGGTTTAATTAGTACACATTAATTGAAAAATGATTTCACACCTGAAAATTGCAAAATAAAGGGCAATCAAATAAAGCTTTCACTGTGGTATAGTTAGCGCTAAATTTTATACGCAATAAATTCTATGATTATTGATCCCGTCCTAGACATGAGTTTATGGATAACCTTATGTAGTGTCGGCTTTGTTGCAGGGCTAATTGATGCCATCGCCGGTGGCGGCGGAATGCTAACGGTACCAACATTACTAACGTCAGGCTTGCCACCACATGTTGCCTTGGGTACCAATAAGCTTGCTGCGTCTTTTGGTTCATTCACCGCATCATTTGCCTTCTATCGTAAAAGGCTCTTTAGCCCTAGATATTGGCGATTTGCTATTATTGCTACTGCCATTGGTGCTGTTTTAGGCACCATAATGGTTAATTTTTTATCCGTCGAATTTTTAGATAAGTACATCCCAGTACTCATAGTAATGACCGCGATATATACCTTACTTTCAAGCTCAGTCATTAGTGACATACATGGTTTGCCGTTAAAAACCATGTCGATTAAGTTCAAGCAAGTTGTGCAAGGCTTAATACTTGGATTTTATGATGGGTTTGCAGGCCCAGGTACAGGCGCATTTTGGGTAAGCTCGTCTAGTGCAATATATAAGATCGATATTCTTTTAAGTTCTGGCTTAGCCCGCTCAACCAATTTTGTCAGTAACTTTTTTAGCTTATTAACCTTTATCTATCTTGGCCATGTTAACTTTGTCTTAGGCATTTCTATGGGAATATTTATGATGCTAGGTGCGTGGGTAGGCGCTCATTGGGCGATTAAATTTGGTAGTAAGTTTATCCGCCCAGTATTTATTACTGTGGTCATTTTAATGTCTGTTAACTTAGGCTACCAAGCTTGGCTAAGCTAAGAAAGGTTACTTATGCAAAGTGCAATTAATAAAATTCACGCCATTCTCGATCAACTTGACGAGCAAGCTCTGCAAGTTGATCAACAAAATAAGCATTCTAAATCGCATAAAATAATTCAAGAAAATGATATTTTTTCTGAAGCATTATTCCTCACCCATAGCGATCTGTTCCACCCTTATATTGTTGAAGTAAAAAATAAAACCAATGAATTGTCTCGATTACTATCCGCTAACAAGAATGCACTTGCGCACAGCCGCTTGCTCATACTAGAACAGCAAATATCGGCGTTGCGTAACGCATTGAATTCAAATAGTGCGCTACATAAAGAGCCAACTCAAAGGCTTGTTGCCATAAAAGCCCGTCGTTATAAAAAAGCGGCTCAAGCGGTAATGCAATCGAGTCACAACTTACATAAAAAACTCAATGAAACCTTCGAGTTTGAACGCCGATTAGTAGAAATGATCCAAGTGCGTGAACGACAAGGCCACGACACATCAGTGACACAAGCAAAGCAATTTACTGAAGAAATTCTTGCGCTGCACCAACGTCTTGGTCGATGTCGTCAAGCCATATCTAAATTAGAGCGTGAAATAGCCCAAGCTGAAAAATTTTAACTAATAGCTTACTGCCATTAACTTTTTTGATGAAAATCAGTCTAAAAACATAAAAAAAGTTGGTATTTTCATTGCGCTAGCATTACGCTTGAAAATATAGTCATTTAATGAAGCGGCGCCTACATGAAAATTTCTGATGATATTCACAACTACTATGAAAAATTAGTGGATCAGCACTTTGCTACGTTAAAATTAGAAGAAAGCTATAATGCTGAGTTTATAGCAGATTTGGTTTGCGTGGTGTTAAACCAATTACCCACCCGCTACATCCGTCATGAAGTTGATATGGCCTTTTATTTACCCGCATCTGAACGTTGTGAAATGGAAAACAATGTCAAATTAGCGGTAGCAAAAGCATTAGAATTTATGAAAGCACATACTTAATATGTTAATGAATAAATGATGGAATTCGACCAAATCAGGGCTAGCGCTAAAAACTAAATAATTAAATCAACTGGGTAAAGCCTTTGAATATTCCAGAGCTTCCTAATAATCATGCCTTAGCTGTTTTATTGATAACCGTATTGGCATTGTATTTATTTCGTCGAGAAGATACTCCCTTAGAAACCTCCTCACTTGCTGTGATAGCAATTTTAAGTGTGATGTTTACTGTTTTTCCATTTTATAGCGATGGCAAACACTTTGAGCCAAGCTCTTTATTCTTTGGTTTTGGCCATGAGGCTTTGGTTACCGTGTGTTCCTTGATGATTATTGGTCATGGCATTGTGCGCACCGGGGCCCTGGAGCCTATTGGCCGATACCTGGCTAAGTTATGGAAAATAAGTCCCGCACTATCTTTATTGATCACACTTATTTTAGCGGGCGGGTTAAGTGCCTTTATTAACAATACCCCTGTGGTAGTTTTATTACTGCCTATTTTGATCAGCGTGTCGTTACGCACTAAAACAGACTCATCACCCATGTTGTTACCTATGGGGTTAGCCACCTTAGTCGGCGGAATGGCAACAACGATAGGCACCTCAACAAACCTACTCGTGGTTAGTATTGCAAGAAATATGGGCGCAGCTGAATTTGGGCTATTTGACTTTGCTAAACCGGCACTAATGGCTTCAGTCGTTGCTGTACTCTACTTATGGCTAATTGCGCCAAAACTTTTACCCCGTAGATCACCATCAATGCCTGATACGTCGCCACGTATATTTAGTGCTTACCTCAATATAAACGAAAACAGTCTTGTTAACGAAAAAACCATTACCGAAATAATTGCCTTAACCGATGGCCAAATAAAAATAGAGAGTATCCAGCGAGGGCCCGAAAATCGAAATATTATCCCTTTACCCGATACTTTGCTTGTTGTTGGCGACCGATTAAAGGTTCATGACTACCCCGATCGTCTAAAAGAATATGAAACCGTATTAGGAGCCACTTTATTTTCTGGCTTACATAAAGTTGACGACGAACATCCATTAAAAGCTGAAAAACAAACCTTGGCTGAAATTGTCATCATCGCTGGCTCTGGTCTTGAAGGTCGCACCTTACAACAGGCCAATTTCATTCGTAAACATGCCATAACGGTAGTGGCATTGCACAGAGCAGGTAAAGCCATGGACATTGGTGCTAATGGCATAGGAAACAGTCGCTTGCAGATTGGTGATGTATTACTTGTGCAAGGAGAAACCGAGCAAATAAGTTTATTAAAATCCAAAACAGGTCTGTTAATAATCGATGGGGCAGAGTCATTGCCACAAACAAAAAAAGCGCCATTGGCTTTAGGCACATTACTCGCCGTGGTGGTTTCGTCGGCACTGGGTATTTTACCCATTGAAATTAGTTCAGTATGTGGGGTGCTGATACTGTTGGTGACTAAATGCTTAGATTGGCAAGAAGCTGCATCTGCGCTTAGTACCCAAGTTATTTTAATTGTTGCCGCATCCTTAGCTTTAGGCTCTGCAATGATGATAACCGGAGGCGCAGAATATATAGCCCAGGTTTTTGTCGCCTTATCTTTTGGTTTACCACCAGGCGGAATTTTAGCCGCGTTAATGTTGTTATTAGCCATATTAACTAATATTATTTCTAACAATGCTGCAGCCGTTATTGGTACACCTATTGCTATTTCAGTGGCTAGCCAGTTAAACCTTTCACCTGAGCCATTTATCTTAGCGGTATTATTCGGTGCTAACTTGAGTTATGCCACACCTATGGCTTATAAAACTAACTTATTAGTGATGAATGCCGGTGGCTATAAATTTTCTGACTTTATGCGTATTGGTATTCCCTTGATTCTACTGATGTGGGTAACACTCTCTCTGCTATTAAATTGGTTGTATTTATAATCTGGGTGAGAATTAAGCATAGGTTTACGCCAAGTTTGCCTTTGATTAATACTTTACCTCACAAGGTAACTTTATAGCCCTGTTTTCCTTTGCTTTGAATACCATTAATTGCAGCTAAAATTTCTTCTTATTGGCTGTAAAAACATAAAAACCTTCTCTCTTACACTGAGCGCCTAGTCAGTTCCAAAGAGACTAATAGCGATTGTCATCAAAACTATCGTGAAAATAAAGAGGAATAATTAATAAGAAATTTAAGTGACTAGCATGCAACATGTAAGCTAAAAGTGATCGGCATCGATGTTATTCAGTGATAGGACTCAATGGTAAAATACACACATTATCACTGGCTGTATTTGCAATATAAGTCAATGTTGCTATTTAATTCTTTACGAAAATGTATAACCCTAGTATTTTTATCAGTATAGACTGATCGAGAAACTATCTGTTTTATCTATTATTTTTCGCTAAAACGTCATCATGTAAATACTTTTCTTATGTTTTCACTCATATAATAAAGGATTAAATTTTATAACTTTAACTACTCTTATCGTCACCTAGAGATCTCATTATTTCCTCAATTAAGGCATAACTTTCATAAAACGTCTAAGCTTATCTTGGGCTCTTACCACCCAACGAGGAGCCCCTTCCCCTATCCCTGCCACTTGAATATTTGGATGCATCTTCATCACTGAAGCTATTGCCATTTCTTGTTCAGGGTCGACATCAACAAACAAAATATACTTACCTTCATGCAACATTTCCTTAAACTGTACAAAATTGATATTAGGTGTTTGAATGCCGATAAGGCCGCCCTCCCAAGTACAAAAACCAAGTATAATAATAGACAAGAAAATAAAGGGTATCCAACCCACAGTAGATGCTGTCCAGCCCATAGCATATGAAATCAAGAGAGTGATAATAGCGCCAATAACGCCATAAATAGCACCAATTTTTGTTGAATGGACAACATCTTGTTTCAATACGGACTCTACTGCATGTAAATCATGGGTTTCAACCTCAGTATCATTTTCACTCAGCACATGAATTTGTGAATCAGTAAAACCGTGTGACTTGAGATCTTTTTCAACTTTTTCAACTTCATCAATTTCGGCTGTAACGTAAAAGTGTCTGATCATAATTTTTTCCACCTAGAATAGGATGTATAAATTTGCTATTTTCAGCTAGCGTATAACGAATGAAAAACAGGCTAAACCCCACAACTAAGCCTACTACGTTTTGAAGTATAGCAGCGATTTTTAAAAGACCATCTGGCAGTGAAGATAAAAATATTTAAGCTTTGTGTTGGCAATAAATTTGTTAAGGTCTTGTTTGGGAACATAGGTTTTTAACGCTAGGATGTTAATCTTCTTGTCGTCAATTTTTTTATACTAATTTAATTAAGTGATCAGCTTTTTTATGAGGGAGAATGGATAAATATAAAGCATTAAATTTAGTCAGTAGTTGTTCACCTTAGCAATTTTATAACGACGGTGTTGTTCATTTTAACCATCAAAAATGAGCAGATAATTAAGCAACTTGGTATTACTTCCATTCAACTGCCGTCACTATCTCCTAATTACTATTGGGCTAGGTCTAGAGCATTTTGCAGTATTCATTTTTTAAGTCATCAAATTTAGTTAATTACCATTTCTGAGGACTTGTCTGATGGAGTAGTCTGAAAGGATCGCCTGTTGGTATCAAAAATTTAAGGAATTTTGACAAGGAATAACGTTTCCATTAGCGTCCACTTTGCTATTGGGGCAATTCTGGATCAAGAGTTCTACTACGGCGCAAGGTAATTTTGTTGCAATCTGGCCTGTCATCACAGATAAATTTTGGCGTAATTTTGATGAGTAATACAGTGCTTAACGAGATGATAGTATGTTGTGTTGGTGCGGATGGTGCGGAGAGAGAAAAAATATATAATCGCTGATAACTAATTGAAGCTGCTTTTTCTAAGCTATGCTTAATAATGTACAAACAGGGTTATTTCGATAAAAGAATACCATTACAAGATTACAAATGAGTGGTTATAACTGACTTCGTTATTGCACCAATTGTAGCAGTTACGCTTTCTTGTGTAAGTCATTGATAAAAAATATTGGTGGCAACCCTAATAGCCACACTCCGGCACATGAGTCGTCTGCTGCGGTTGCTTCCTTCCGGACCTGGCCGAGTTCACAGAGTATCATTGCGGAGGGACCAAAAGGGTCACCATAGAGGCGCTAAAAAGAATATCTTCTAACACGCCGCGAATTATGGCTAATCAATGGCTTGGTTGCAAGCGCTAGTTACTAAATTCAGACTGCTTGCAGATTTTTTGCACAAACATCAGTGAAAACTTGCTTAAATTCGATTAACGCTTGATTTATATCGTTCGTTATAACGACTGCAGGATGAAGTCGCACTTCCTTTTTAATCAAATCAAAACTTAAGAGTAGCACTAGCACATTCGCTTGCTTGGCAATATGCAAAAAACCAGTTCTCCACTCGATGTGTTTTGCTGGGAGTTCCTTCCGGTGCTATCGCTAAAATAAATTGCTTATTATCTTTAAATTTTCAACTATGTGGTCTACAAGACTTTAGTTATGGTTATGTTCAACACCAATGCCACCAATGGCTGTCAATAACGACTTTATTGGCCAGTGATAGATACTGCCCTTAGCGAGAAATCACTGCTTAATATTTAATGAAAAAATAATCGCTATGCCAACACCTCGCCAAATTTAAGGGCTGAGGGGCCACGAAAATAATAAACTTTTCATGTTGTGGCAACGCTGCAGTAATTTTCAAACCACAGCGCACCACTGCTTGACTGGCGAATCATCTTACAAGAGCATAATCGCGGGTTGTTATACACGCAGGTAATCTTCGTTTGATTGACTGATTCATTTAATACTTAGCCAGTACTTAACGCGATCTTGCTAGCTTTTCGTTAATTTCTAACAACACTGACTTGATAACCAGTAAGTTTTCTTTACCTAGTCTTAGCAATAGTTTTTCTGCGTCATCTAAAGACTCTAGCGACGGATCTTTATATTTATACATAACGCTAAGGCGCTCTAACTCAGGCTCGTTTTTAGGAATTTCCATATCTAAAACCTTGGTTATAGCATTGTGCAATACTTCGGTAAAATCTTGTTCAGGGTAACCTAACTCACCATAAGCTTGATCAATTAACGGCTTTAGTTCAACGTACCATTTAACTAGCGTTTCGCTGTCCATTGAGCGAAGAAGATCAACGTAGTTGCTAAAACGACGAGTGCTACTTTCATCCCACTGCAATTTAATGCCCTTGTCTGTAGGTTCTTCTAGCGCAGTAAATTTTTCACTAGGTGTAATTAATGGGGTGTGCTCATAAGCTAAGGTACCTTGGCTGAAATTATCAGTAAATACCACAAACCGGCGGATTATATCTTCTGTAACGACCAGTTTCAGTAATTCTTTGCGCCAAGTTAACGTTGGTAATTTAGTGCTAAACCAAGTGTCACTTTCGTCCAATGTGGGTAATAAAATTTCAGGCTCAAGCTCAATAATGTCTTCTTCGACCTGCTCTGTCGTCATTTCTGGTTCAATTAACTCAGGCGTAATTTCTGGCTCAAGCACGGGTGTTTGAACCGGTGCAACGGCAGTAGTAGCAACGGTATCATTACTGTTTTTTTCATCTGCTGCAATCACGTAGAAATAGATAACCAAGGCAATGACAATAGCAATAATTACTGCAATAATGGCCCAAGGAGTTTGTTTTTGTTCAGTATTTTTAGTTGACATAATAACCTTAAATTTATGTAATACCCATTGTATTAATGAATTGGTTTAAGTAATGGCATAGTAAGTAATAAATTTTTAATAACATTGCACCTTACTGTGCATCCGCCTGATTCTCAGGCAAAGCGGCAATAAAGGCCGCATGTTGATTACAATTTTCAGCCACCCGACAAATATTTGGAAATTCACTCATATCAAGATTAAATCGATAGGCGTTATATACTTGAGGCACTAAGCAAATATCAGCCATAGTAATGATATCGCCAAAACAATATTTTCCTGAGTTTACTTTTAACTGCTGCTCTACAGCCACAAAACCTACATTCATCCAATGATGACTCCAGGTAAGTTTATCACTTTCTTGTAGTGAAAAATGATTAACTAGGTATTGTTGTACGCGTAAATTATTAACCGGATGCATTTCACAGGCAATATCAAGCGCAAACGCCTTTACTTTTGCTTTAGCCACAATATTTTCAGGATAAATAGCCTCCGACGGATATTTATCATCTAGGTACTCAACAATTGCAATCGACTGATGCAAAATAACATCTTCATCAATCAAGGTGGGAACTAAATGTGTTGAGTTTAATTCAGTGTAAGCTTTTTTATGCTGCTCGCCACCGTCTTTAACTAGATGCACAGGAACTGATTCAAACGCCAGCCCCTTTAAGTGCATAGCAATTCTTACTCTATACGCAGCAGATGAACGCCAGTAACCATATAATTTCATATCTAATACTCAAATAACTTTTGCAGTAAAACCAATATCGGCATGTTAACGTTAAATTTTAACAGTTTTTTTATTAATATCGTAGTCACGTAATTTGTTGGCAATGGCGGTGTGACTCAGTCCTAATTTTTTGGCTAATTGTCGCGTACTTGGATAAGCAGGATAAAGTTTACGCAATAAATCGGCTTCAAAATTTTTCACTGCCGCATCCAAAGTACCTTCAAAATCTTGCTCAAGGTAACCATGCTCGCGCGTATACGCAGGTAAATGCAGGTGCGAGGTTGTAATGATATTGCCATCAATTAAGGATACAGCTCTAATCAGCACATTTTCTAGTTGTCTAACATTACCAGGCCAAGGATAGTGTTCAATAAACTCAAGACATTCTTTATCGAAAGAAACATGGGTCTTGCCAACACGTTGACCAAATTTAGCGACAAAAAGTTCCGCTAAAGGTACAATATCTGAACGTCGCTCACGCAACGATGGAATATTAAGCCCCAAAACATTTAAACGATAATATAAGTTTTCTCTAAACTCTCCAAGAGAAACCATATTAAGTAAGTCGCGATTGGTTGAACCTATAATACGGACATTAACTTTGATTTCTTTTTCGTCATCAATGCGTCTAAAAGTGCCATCTTGAATGACCCGCAGCACCTTAGTTTGTAACTTGGCTGACATCTCGCCTACTTCATCGAAAAATACAGTGCCGCCGTCCGCTGATTCGAATATACCTTTTTTACTTTTTGCTTCTCCAGCGGCGCCAGAGCCAAATAACTCTGTTTCCGCGGCATCGTCAGGTAATGCTGCACAACTTAAGGTCATAAAAGGCTTATCCTTGCGATCACTGGCCGCGTGACAAGCGCGAGCTAATAACTCCTTACCTGATCCTGTTTCACCCACAATTAACATAGAAGAGTCGAGCAAGGCCATACGCTTTGCTTCGCGTATCAATTTACGCATTGAACTGCTATTAGACTGGATGCCGTTAAAATCGTTTTCATTGGCTTTTTTAAAGGCACTAATTTGTTGACCTAATCTCGCTTCTGATTTTAATATCAGTACTGCACCCGCAAGTACTTGCCTGCCATCACCTTCAGCAATGTGAATAGGGATGATATCTGCAACAAAGTCACCTTCTTGAAATTTAACACGGCGAGTTTGGGCCAGCACTTCTGCACTGCCCAACCAGCGGGTAAAATTAAAACCTTTAAGCCATTGTCCAACATACTCACCAATAATATGCTCAAGCGAGCTACACATTATTTGCGCAGCAATATTATTAACCACACGAATTTGGCCATTATTATCAATCGAGATAAAAGGGTCTGGAAAGGTTTTAACTAAGGTTTCAAATTCATTTCTTTCACGTTCAGATGGCATGTAAGGTGTTGTTTTAACATCGATGACGCCATCTATTAATCGCAATTGCGGCATGAAATTTTGCAGCTCTGAAAACTCTAAATCAGGGATGTTAATAAAAATTTTCCCTGGTTGTTTTAACTCGATCCCACGTAGGTCGATCCCACGTTCAACAAATATTGCTAATACACTTTGCGCAATACCAACTCGGTCCTTGCAACCAATTTCTAAACGCATTTAATAACCTCAAGCAAATCACAAAATCCAATATCACCATTGTAAACTATTTTTTACAATAAAAAAAAGCCCCCTTTAATAGGAGGCTTAGTATTAGTGTGTCGTATGAAGTTAAAGAAGCTGATCTGTTTTGGCCGCACAAATAAAGTCATTCTTATGCAGCCCTTTAATAGCATGGGTCCACCAAGTAACTTTTACTTTGCCCCACTCTAATAAAATGGCTGGATGATGAAATTCTTTTTCTGCTAATTCAGACACTTTATTTGCAAAAGCCCATGCTAGTTTATAGTTTTTAAATTTATAAACACGTTCTAGCATCATAATACCGTTATTCACTTCAGGTACCCAATCAGGTATTTGAGCCAATAAACTTGCTAATTCGTCATCGCTAACCTTTGGTGCATCTACTTGGCATGCTTCACATTGTTGATTTGATAATTCGCCGATCATAAAAATTCCTTTAACTTACTTTTGAAGTTGTTTTTAATTCAAATTTAGCTGGATGTAGACCTATTTTTTTCGCTTGTTCTACCAACGCCATAATATCTTCTACAGTTAGTTTTCGTACTTCATCGAGATCACTAATCTTGGTGAGCATAAAATAAACCGGTTGCAAAATATCAATGCGATATTGTGTCCGTAAAACATCTAAAACATCGAGTGGCTTTCTTTCAACATTTTTATCATGTAATGCATATTCTGTTTCAGTTGGAGAAGACAAAATACCACCACCATATACACGTAAACCTTTTGGGGTATCAAGTAAACCAAACTCTACGGTAAACCAATAAAGCCGAGCTAAAAACACACGGTCTTCCTTCGAAGCATTTAAACCCATCATGCCATAAGCTTGGGTATAATTAGCAAACGACGAATTAGTCAGTAAGGCACAGTGACCGTATATTTCATGAAATATATCGGGCTCTTGTAAATAGTCAAACTCTTCTTCGGAGCGAATGAAGGTCGCAACAGGAAATTTCTTTTCTGACAGTAAGCGGAAAAACTCACCAAAACCAATCAGTGCTGGCACGGGTTCACAGCTCCAACCCGTTTCTGCCCTTAATACCTCACTAACTTCTTCTAGTTGAGGAATACGATCAAGTGGCAGATTTAACTTACTTAAACCGGCGATAAATTCATCACATGCGGTGTTTTTTACTGTTGAAAGTTGTCGCGTAATTAACGCTTGCCAAATTTGATTTTCTGCTGCTGACCATGCAATGTTACCATGTTCATCTGCAACCTTAGAAACGTACTTACTCGCCTTCGCCATTCGTTTAACCTTACTGAGTGAATATCAATTTTTTTGTTAATTATATCTTGATATTTGGAACTACTTTAGTTGTCATAATCATAAGGCAACACTCATAGAAAAAGCACGGCTTTTACGGTGGTTATTTTTTAACCATATCAATAAAACTGTAAAATTTATGTTACATCTAAATATACAGTTAAAAAAATTATATTTATTTTCAGTGACTTGGCTAGCTCCTTTTCACCAGTGATTGCACTTGGCTGACAATCTGTTGACGAATATGCCCAAGCTTTGGCGCATCGTCGGTAAAGGGAATAGGTCGACATAAGTGCATGGCTTTGAGCCCCAATCGGGCGGTTAACATACCTGCACCTAGGCCTTGTGCCATACGCGCTGATAATTTTCCTAACAGCTCTGCGCCTAACAGATCTGCACCTAAATCAGCCACTAATTCACTTGCGCCTGCATAAGCCATGTTAATAATCACTTGTTTAATGAGTTTGACTCGGCTCCAGTAACTTAGTTTTAAACCATATAAAGCGGCTATTTTATTAACCAAACGTAAATTTCGCCATAACATCAGCAACATATCAATAATGGCAATCGGACTTAGGGCTACTAAAACCACTGACTCTGAGGAAAATTTTGCAATTTCTTTCAATGCTTTTTGATCCACTTGAGATAAAACGTTGCGAGCATATAACTGCATTATTTCCACATCGTTGTACTCTTCAAGGTTTAACTGCTGCCATGAGCTGTGATCAAATTCAGCTAGGTCAACCGGTAAACGCTGAGATATTTTATCACAAAGGCTGATGGCATCAATTTTGCCTTCTTCATTGATAATATCTTGTGCTTGTTGTTTAAGATTTTGCTGATATTTAAACTGCCTAAGCCCAGCAAATTCGCGCCACACACTACGGCCGCAAATAAGTGATAAACCAGCCAGTAAGATAGCGTACAAACTGGCGATTATCGGCGATTGACTAAAGCCATTAACAAAAAACTGTACCGCTTCAACCGCCACTAAAGTAACAAAAACCACCCCTAGTGTACGCCAAAGCCAGCTTGGTTTTTTGCTGGCAATAACGCTATTATCGTCAACCGTTTCTACTTGCTCATCACAAACCCAATCCTGCTCATTAACAATAATTTGCTGGGTGTTTTCTCTTGTTGGCTTATCGGCAACATCAACATCAAATAATATTTGTTGTTGATGTTTTTCTTTATTTTCTGTCATTTTAATTTATCTCCAAGCAAAAACTGCAACATTTGATCCATGCGAAGATGCGGTAAACATTCGTCACTACTAGCCGGTTCAATCGGCGAAAAAGCAATATAGTTAAAAGGTTGCTTTTGCCAATAATCAAGCGTTGGAATACTCGCCGGCACCGCACCAGGAAATAAGGTCATCATTTGGCCATTACTTAATTGACGACCTTTAATAACCGGAATATTTTGGCCTTGGTACAGGCTTTTGCCTACTTTGGTTGCTTTGACCGAGGCAATAGCGATTGTTTTCATTTTAATGGCATCAAAACTCAGCGCTCGCTTAGTTTGAAAAACTAGCTTGTTGAGCAAGGAAACTAAATTACCGTGTTGTTCAGGTGTAACATGGTCGGCCTTAGTGGCGGCAAAAAGTAATCGATCAATTTTAGGCGAAAATAAACGCGACAGTAAACTCGATTGCCCATATTGAAAGCTTTCCATGATCATTGCCATGGCATGTTGTAAATCTGCAAAACTTTCTGGGCCTTTATTTAATGGCGTTAAACAGTCAGCAAGCACAATTTGTCGATCAAAATTAATAAAATGCTCTTGATAAAAACGCCGCACTACACGCTCTTTATATTCAATAAATCGTGCGCGCAACATGCCGATATAACTGTCGTCTTTAGCATTTTGGTAGTCATTACTGTCAATATCGTCAAATCCGTTATAAGGAAAAAATTGCAATATTGGCGCATCTTTTAACTCACCGGGTAGAATAAAACGTCCTGGTTGAATAACAGACAAGCCAAGTTGATGACGAAAGAGTAACAGTAAGTCGGTATATTCTTGTGATAGTTGCGCTAAAACGGCTTCGTCAACAGTGGCAAAGGCATCAAACTCAGCCAGTTTATCGAGAAAGCCCTGTGCATGTTCACTTCTGGGAGCTTGCTTAAGGAGTTCTGTGGTCTGTTTCGACCATTGCTCAAATGTTAACGACAACATAGGTAAGTCAAGCAGCCACTCACCTGGATAGTCGGTAATATCAATATAGAGCGTTGCCGACTCCGTAGCATACTTTAATAACGAGTCTTTCGGTTGATAACGCACCGCTAAGCGTAGCTCGCTAATACCGTTAGTAGGTTTTGGCCATATTGGCGGCGACTGACACAAGGCTGATAGTGCCCCGTCATATTCAAATCTTGAAATATGAAGATGTTTTTGTGGCACGCGTTTAGCGGCAATGTAACGACCTTGATGGACCACATTAAAAAAGCTGAGCTGCGAATTATTACCTTCGTTGAGTAACTGATTCACTAAAGAGGTAATAAAAGCGGTTTTACCACTGCGGCTAAGTCCGGTTACAGCCAATGTGATATGTTGGTCGATAGAACGATTAACGATATCGCTAGCTTTTTGTTTTAACTTGTTTAACTGAGCTTTATTAATAAATGCCATACTTGAATGCTATCTTTTTATTTTCAATACGTTGAAGGTAGAATACTTGTCTTAACAATACTATTATTGCCTTAGATATTAGCGACTTTTACATTGAGATAACAGTGCTATAACGGCTTTATCATTAAGTTTACAACGATAAAAAAAGCGGCCTAGCCGCTTTTTTTTATAGTTGATTAATTTCTCGTGACACCGTAAATTCTGGTGAGGTGACATAGCGTTCAATCACTTGTAGTTCCAATTCTAATATCTTGAACTTGCGCCTAATATCCTGAAATGCTTGTTTAGGCGGCTCACCTGCTTGCCAGATTCGCGACTTCACTTTAATCGACTCGTTGGTAATGTCTTCATCAAACCCTTGTTGTTCTGGCGCTTGCTGCTTAGGCTGCTGCTGACCAGCCTGACCATGGCCAAAATGACCTCTTTGGGCGTTACGGTTAACATGGCCTACATTGGCGGGTTTTTTATCTAATATAAACCAAGCCGCAATATAGATAACAATAAACCATCCCATGCCTAACAACACACCAGAAACCACGAGTATACGCACCAACCATGATTCCCAGCCAAAGTAATCGGCAATACCGGCACAGACACCGGCTAACTTTCCTTGACTAGTATTTCGATATAACTCACCTCGGGATTTGCCAGTCATAATTTATTTCTCCACTCCGGTGTTTCAACATCCAAAATAGCTTCTAAGGTTTTTATTCTGTCAGCCATTTTATCGGCGAGTTCAGACAACTCAGTCAGTTGAATATACTCTTCTTCACTGAAACCCTGGCTAATTTGGCGTTTACTACGATAATGCAATATCAACCAAATAGGCGCTACGACGACCATGAATATAATTACTGGGGCTATGATAATCTCCTCCACGATTTTTCTCCTTTAATTGCACCTAATTAAGGCATATATTCTTAATCTATGATGATTTATTTTTAGTCTCTGATTTCATTTTAGCTTTTAATTGCGCTAATTCATCATCAACTTTTTCATCTGAAGCCAACTCTGAAATTTCATCAGCCAATGACTTGCTGCCCATATCGTAAGATTCGACTTGTGCTTCTATACCATCAATTTTACGCTCGTAGCGGTCAAAGCGGCTGAGTGCGTCATTAACCTTATCGCTGTCAATATTCTGTTTCACTTTTAGGCGTGAGTTCGCTGTTTTTTCGCGCATAATAATCGCTTTTTGACGCGACTTAGCATCGGCTAATTTGTCTTGCAACTGTGAAATTTCACTTTGCAATTTAGCAATATGGCTATCTACGCGGCTTAACTCTTCACGCAAAGCACAGGCGCTTTCAACACATTTTTTCTTTTCCATTAATGCTGCACGCGCTAAATCTTCGCGATCTTTACTTAATGCTAGCTCAGCTTTTTCTTGCCATTGTGATGCATCCGCTTCAAAGCGACTAGCTTGGCGTGCTAATTCTTTTTTATCTGCTAAAGTTTTTGCTGATGAAGAGCGCACTTCAACTAACGTGTCTTCCATTTCTTGTATGATTAAGCGCACCATTTTTGCAGGATCTTCTGCTTTGTCTAATAAGTTGTTAATATTAGAATTAATGATATCTGTAAACCTTGAAAAAATACCCATATTTACTTCCTCGTTCGAAAAGTGACTTAATTGTCTTAGGTTTTACTATTCACGTTCTGCGCCAAGTTTTTATAACACTATAATATATTGATTAATAATGTTTTATTATTATTTAAAAAAAGGCTTCTCTCTAAGCCGTTAATAAAATACACTATTTGTTAGTGAAAAAAACCAATTATTAGGTCAGTTCATGACACGTTTTAAACAACAAGATAATCTCATTGGCCAATCTAACAATTTTTTAGAAGTGCTTGAGCAAATTTCACAGATAGCACCTTTAAGCAAGCCTGTGCTGATCATCGGTGAACGCGGCACAGGTAAAGAGCTAGTTGCGGCCCGTTTACATTATTTATCTAAACGATGGGATCAAAATTATCTAAAACTTAATTGTGCAGCCTTGAATGAAAATTTATTAGAAAGTGAATTATTCGGTTATGACAGTGGTGCCTTTACTGGCGCTAGTAAACGTCATGAAGGTCGTTTTGAACGCGCAGATAACGGCACTTTGTTTTTAGACGAAATCGCCAATACCACTGGGTTAATCCAGGAAAAATTATTACGTGTTGTAGAATATGGTGAATTTGAACGTGTGGGCGGCTCAAGAACCATTAAAACTAATGCTAGATTAATCGCAGCAACTAACGAAGACTTACCGTCAATGGCCGCAGCAGGCGAGTTTCGTGCCGACTTACTTGATAGATTGGCCTTTGACGTAATTACCCTGCCGCCTTTACGCGAACGTTTAGACGATATACTGGTATTAGCCGAGCACTTTGCTATTAACATGGCGCGCGAACTTGAATTTGAGCTTTTTAGTGGTTTTACCGAAAAAGCAAAACGTGCCTTGCTTGAACATCATTGGCCGGGTAATATTCGAGAATTAAAGAATGTAGTAGAACGCAGTGTTTATCGTTGTAATAATCCACACTTACCTGTGCATGAATTAGTCATAGATCCATTTGAGTCACCTTATCGCCCTTCTAAACGTATTAAAACTCAAGATCGCATCATAGCTTCACCTGTTACTCAAACCAGTGAAACGACGACAGCAACGCCAGTTAAAGTAGAAGAAAAAATTCAGCCAAGCACGCAAGCTTTACAATTCCCACTGTCATTAAAAGATTTATCACAAAACTATGAAGTCGACTTGATCAAGTCGGCATTGGCGCATTGCCAATATAGTCAAAAGAAAACCGCTGACGCCTTAGAATTAACCTATCATCAGTTAAGAGGCTATTTAAAAAAATATAATCTACTCGATTCAAGTAGTGCAGACGAAGAATAAAGATTAGCTATGGCTTACTCTAAACTTACATACTATTACCGCTTTGCACTATTGATATTAGTGTTGTCAGGTTGTGATTCAAACGAAGCACTTTCGTTAAGTAAAAAAAGCATTATCTATTGTAGTGAAGGCCCTCCCGAAAGCTTCAACCCCCAAACAGTATCCTCTGGTACGACTATAGATGCCACGTCACATCAGTTATATAACCGTTTGATTGAGTTTAGCCCTATTGATAATGCGATTGTACCTGCTATTGCTAAATCTTGGCATGTGACACGTGACGGAAAAATGATCACTTTTTATCTTCGCAAAGATATTCAATTTCATCAAACTAGCTATTTTATGCCAACAAGGGCGCTTAATGCTGACGATGTGCTGTTTAGTTTCAATCGCATGCTGGATATCAACCACGAATATCACCCTATATCAGGTGGCAAATATCCATTTTTTCAGAATGCTCAATTAGCCAGTTTGATTGATAATATAGAGAAAATTAATGACCACACCATTCGCTTTCGACTTGCACATTCTGACAGCTCATTTCTTGCCAACATTGGTGGTGATTCAGCCGTTATTTTATCAAAAGAATACGCCGACGAATTAGTCGAACTTAACGCTATGCAAGAAATAGATATGCTTCCCATTGGCACTGGGCCCTTTAAGTTTAAACAGTATAGTTCAGGGGCTTTTATTCGTTATGAACCTCATTCAAATTATTGGCGAGGTAAGTCAGCGCTTAAACAACTCGTTTTTGACATAACTCCTAGAGATACCGCTCGCTTAACTAAGTTATTAGCCGGTGAATGTGATGTAATTGCCTACCCTATTGCACATGAAAAAATTAAACAACACCCCAATCTCATTTTAGAATCAGTGATATCTTTCAATGTGGGTTATTTTGGTTTCAATACCCGCAAACCACCCTTTAACGATCCTTTAGTACGCAAAGCTTTATCCTACGCTATTAATAAGCAAGCAATTCTAGAGGCGGTTTATACCGGCCAAGCAGAAATTGCTAACGGCATTATTCCAAACTCTTCTTGGGCTTATGATGCAAGGATAACAAGCCAAGATTATTCAATAGCTACTGCACAAGAATTATTAACGCAAGCAGGTTATAGCAATGGCTTTTCTATGGATTTATGGGCAATGCCGGTGCAGAGATCCTACAATCCTGATGCCATTACGATGGCAAAACTTATTCAGGCTGATTTACAAAAAATAGGGGTAGAGGTTAATATAGTGTCAGGTTATGAATGGTCAACTTTTTTACGAAAGGTTTCTGAAGGCGAGCATCAAAGTGTGCTATTAGGTTGGTCAGCTGATAACCCTGATCCCGATAACTTTTTTTCGTCATTACTCAGCTGCTCTTCAGCAGATACTGGCAGCAATCGCACCTTTTGGTGTAATAAAAAATTCGATCAGCTTATCCAAAAGGCGCTAAAAACAAATAACATTAATAAACGAAAAATCTATTATTCAAAGGCGTTAAAGTTGATCAATGAAGAAGTCCCTTTAATTCCCATTGCCCATTCAAAAAGATATCAAGCACGGCATAATAGTGTAAAAGGTACTGTCTTACGCGCCATCGGTGGGGTTGATTTTAACGGGGTTACAAAAAACTAATATGCTAATTTTTACTCTGCGTCGTTTTAGTTTGTTCTTTTTTACCTTGTTGTTATTAACAATGTTGTCATTTAGTTTGAGTTTTTTATTTCCTGGTGAGCAACTCATTAACCTAACTGGCCAAATAAGTGCTTCACCAGAGCAGCTAGCGATTTTAGCTGATGAATATCAACAGCAATCGGGTTTACTGGGGCAATATGTCAGTTATTTGAAACACCTATTTCAAGGCGACATGGGTTATTCAATGACCAGCCACCTACCGATTTCAAGCGAAGTACTTAACCGTTTACCTGCAACGGTCGAGTTGGCCAGCGTTGCTTTGTTAGTGGCAATGTTTGTTGGTATTCCCGTTGGCTTTTGTGCCGCGATTTACCACAGAAAAGCGGCTGACAATTTAATATTGACCATTGCAATGATTGGCTACTCAATCCCAGTTTTCTGGTTGGGCATACTCGCTATATTGGTATTTTCTATCCAATTAGGTTGGTTTCCTTCTTCCGGACAAATAAGTCTTTTGTTCGAAATTAAACATATTACCGGTTTACAGTTAATTGATATTTTACTCAGCGACAGTCCGTATAAATGGCAAGCTTTTCAAGATGCCACTCGACACCTTATATTACCTGTGATTGTAGTGGCATTAGCACCCGCCACCATCTTTATGCGCTTAGCCCGCTCAGCTATGCTCGAAGTTTTAGACACTCATTACATTAAAGCGGCAAAAGCAAAAGGCTTAACCTTTAGTCAAATTATTTATCGTCATGCTATGCGTAATGCTATTATTAAAGTTATCAGAGATATAGGGTTACAATTTGCTAATCTGATTACTATAGCTATGGTGACAGAGGTTATTTTTAGTTGGCCTGGCATCGGCAGCTGGTTGATCGAAAGTATATATCAGCGTGACTATACCGCTATTCAAGGCGGACTTATTGTGCTTTCAAGCTTTATATTCATTGTTCACATGATTATAGATTTAGTCTATGCAGCGCTTAACCCTTTAGCTCGGGAGCCTAATCATGGCACGTGATAAAATATACTTAGAAGAAGAGTTCCCAACCCCGCTAGTGCAGTTGTGGCATAACTTCAAACAACCTCCTGTTGTTATGATTGGATTTTGCTGTTTTTTATTTTTAATTGTGCTGGCAGTATTAGCCAATATCATTACGCCGTATTCCTCAGTGGAAAACCATTTAGATCACTTATTATTACCCCCGGCATGGAGTGATGATGGCGATGTCAGCTTTTTGCTTGGTACAGACAACCTAGGTAGAGATATGTTGTCGCGTTTAATTCAAGGTACCTCATTAACTTTTGGCTTAAGTATTATTGTGGTTATTGCCTCTTTAGCCGTTGGTGTTGTTATCGGTTCACTATCCGCCTTAACCACCGGGATTAAATCTAGCTTTCTTAACCATTTTCTCGATGTTATTTTATCCATTCCTTCCTTACTTTTAGCGATTATCATTGTTGCCATACTCGGTCCTGGTTTAGAGAATACCTTGTGGGCCATCATTATGGTGTTAATACCGCAATTCATACATGTCACTCGCAATGCCGTTAAGGAAGAATTTGCCAAAGACTACGTACTAGCATCGCGTCTTGATGGCGCTAGTTCGATTAGAATTTTACGTTATTCTATTTTCCCCAATATTATCGAAAAATTAATTAGCCAAGCAACACTTGCTCAATCAGCTGCTATTCTCGACATTGCAGCACTGGGTTTTCTTGGTTTAGGTGCCCCTATTCCTATGCCAGAATGGGGAGCAATGCTGGCTAATGGCATTGAGTTATTTTACATTGCTCCTTGGACCGTTTACCTACCCGGCTTAGCTATTTTATTTTCAGTTATCGCGACAAACTTAGTCGGTGAAGGCATGCGCCATGCCCTAAAAGTGCGCAAGGAAAACTAATGAACTTAATTGATATTCGCAACCTTTCGATAAAATTGCAGACTTCAACAAAGCCAATATTTGCTGTTGACCGAGTAAACCTAACCATGAAAGAAGGTGAGGTTCGTGGTCTAGTAGGTGAATCTGGATCTGGAAAATCGCTATTAGCACAAGCGATTGTCGGCGTGTTAGATGAGAAGTGGGAAGTTGATGCCGACCGTTTTCATTGGCGTGGCAACGACTTAATGCGGCTATCTGCTGAAGAAAGAAAAGCGATTATATCAAAAGACGTCGCCATGATTTTTCAAGAACCTATGGCATGTTTAGATCCAACCACCACCATTGGCGAACAATTAGAAGAAGCGGTAGATGTTGAGCAACTAACGGGCTATTTTTGGCAAAAAAGACAACAGCGTAAACTGGCTGCTATTAACTTATTGCACAAAGTGGGTATCAAGCAGCATGAAGTCTGTGTGAAGAGTTTTCCTCATCAGCTAACCGATGCATTATGCCAACGTGTAATGATCGCAATGGCCTTAGCACGTCGTCCTATGCTTCTTATTGCTGATGAGCCTACTGCGGCAATGGAAAGTACCAATCAAGGCCAGATATTTCGTTTATTAGCGAGCCTGAATCAACTAAAAAATATGTCGATATTATTAATAAGTCATGATTTAGAAAATGTTACCTATTGGACCAACACCATTACCGTGATGTATAGTGGCCAATTTGTTGAGGCAGGCACCACAGAGCAAATTTTTAACCAACCTTATCATCCCTACACCCGCGCTTTGGTCGACAGTAGCCCAAAAGCTAACCGAATGATCCCAAATAAATCTCGACTAATGACATTGCCTGGTAGTATACCTACTTTGCAACATTTACCGATAGGCTGCCGATTAGGCCCAAGGTGCCCCCGAGCACAACAAAAATGTGTGCACGCACCAAAAATTAAGAATTTTCATAGCCATCAAGTCAGTTGCCATTTTCCACTGAAGGATAACTATTCGTGAGTGATGTTTTATTACAAGTCAGTAACCTGAGTAAAACCTATAAAGATAAAAATTATTGGTTTAATCGTAAATGCGTCACGGCACTTGAACCTTTATCTTTTGATATTATGGCGCATAAAACGCTCGCTATTGTAGGCGAAACAGGCTCTGGAAAGTCTACGATTGCTAAACTACTAGTTGGCGCTGAATTGCCAAGCACTGGCCACATTAGTTTAAATGGCCAAAGCTTAGAACCAGGTAACTTTAAGCAACGTTGTCAATATATCCGAATGATTTTTCAAGACTCAGGCACCACCTTAAATCCTAGTCTGACGATAGAACAATTATTAGATGAACCACTGCAACTCAACACCAAGCTAAATGAAACTGAGCGCCATCAGTTGATCCGAGAAACCTTGCAAAAAGTGGGTTTATTAGCTGAGCATATGAGCTTTTATCCTCATATGTTTTCAGGGGGTCAAAAGCAACGTATTTCATTAGCACGGGCGATAATATTAAAACCACAAGTGATCATTCTCGACGAGGCTTTAGCATCACTCGACCCATCGTTACGCTCGCAAATGATCAACCTACTGCTCGATTTACAACAACAAATGGGCTTGGCATTTGTATTAATCTCTCATAACCTTGGCATTGTCAGACACTTTAGTGATGAGATGATGGTACTAAGCAAAGGTGAAGTTTTAGAGTTTGGTAAAACTGCTGATATTTTACAAAGACCGAAACACAAGTACACTAAAAGGTTGATAATGAGCCAACGTTTTCAACTGCTGCATCGTTAGCTTTAATGGCCAATTACGTCGTTTTAATGATTGTAATACCAATCTCATTAATGAAATTGGTATAAGCATGACAAATAAGTTATCTGCCATACCAAGTTGATCACTTTATTTTTTCAAATGAGCTACCTACACCTACCTACCTAATAACCCACTTCTTTTACACAATTACATAGCTTAGTTATAGAACAACTAACTGGATGATTTTTGGTATTTATGCTCTTCGATGTTATACCAGTGTCATTGAATTATTACCCATTGGTGCGGGTTAACAAACAAATATTAAACCCTAAGAAGCAAAAAACCAGCCTATTGGCTGGTTTTTTATTTAACGCTTTATTAGCTCAAATGATAGCTTGAGTTAGTATTGTGTCGTCGGTGCTTGCACTTTTTTACGTACAATCTCTGCGCCAACTTTCAGCGATTCAACATAACTTAAATAAGCCGCTTGTGCCAATTGCTGAGTTAACTGCTGCGACAAGTTCGGTGAGTTAACGGCTGTACCTTCGTTAACGGCTTGCACTTCAAGTAATGCTAAATTGCCATTACTAAGATTTACTGTCGTTGCCGATACCGCGTTTTCACTTGGACGAGGTAGTTTGAAGGCTTCACGGGCCAAGCTTGCATCTAAGCCGCTACCCACACGTGCCACTGCGGCTTTAACTTCCATGGCAGCACCAATTTCAGCTAATTGCTCAGTGATATCGCTGCCAGATTTGAATGCAATAAGCAATTCATCCGCAACAGTTTGCGCTTTTTCAGAAGCTTTTTTCGCACGTAAAATATTTTCAATTTGTGCGCTAACTTCAGCAAGGGGTTTAACACTCGCTGCTTGGTATTCATTTAGACGCATAACAATGGCTAAGCTATCGCTAACTTCAACAATGTCAGAGTTTAGTTGTTCATTCACCACGATATCAGAAAAAGCCACATCAACAACATTGCTGACATTAAAAGGGCCGCTATTAACACCACGCGTTAACCAGTCAGATGTTTTTATAGTGGCATTAATTGCGCCTGCAGCGTCGTATAAACTGTCAGGAAACTCGAAACTTAAACGAGCTACTTCTTGTTGAAGCTCAAAAAACTTGTCTTGCGCTTTTTCACTTTTAATTTTTGAGACAATATTGTCACGTACTTCAGCTAAGCTTTGCACTTTCTCAGCCTTATAATCAGTTAATTTAATGATGTGAAAACCAAAGTCAGTTTTAACCACATCACTAACACTGCCTATACCAGACAAAGCAAATACTGCGTCATCAAATGCTGTGTCCATTACGCCAGCATCAATCCAATCTAGATCGCCGCCATTTTCGCCACTAAAGGTATCTGCTGAATGCTCTTTTGCTAATGTAGCAAAGTCTTCACCGGCATTTATTTTAGCAAGTAAGGCTTCTGTTTCGACTTTAGCTTTCGCTTCGTCATCACCAAATTCAATGAGAATGTGGGCAACACGACGTTGTTCTTCATCGCGGTATTGACTAATATTGCTTTTATAATAAGCATCAACATCAGCGTCGGTTAATGTCACTGTGTTGGCGATAGTGTCAACATCAAGTGTTATGTAGTTAACTTTTACTTGCTCTTGATTTTCAAAACGCGATTGGTTAGCAAGATAATAGTCGTTAACTTCTTCATCGCTTAACTCGATGCTCGCTTTAAATTGTTCCGCATTAATCGTAGCATAACGAATGTCACGTTGTTGATTTTGTAAAGCAGTAAACATATTTTCTTGGTACGGTAAGCTAAACTCGCTTGCTACCAATGCTTGAGTTAATTGACGACGGGTCATTTCAGTGCGTAGATAGTCACGAAAATCAGCTGACTGATAAAAACCCGCTTGATTAATCATCGCTAAGTAACGATTATTGTCAAAAACACCGTCAATTTGAAATTCTGGCATATTTTGAATGGTACTTTTAATTCGCTGATCTGCTACACGAATGGCAAGCGCCTCTGAGTTTTGATCAATAAGTTTTTGGTTAATTAAATTATCAACCACACCCTTGCGAAAATTACTCATGTAACTAGGATCAGCTGATAATGTTTCAAACATTTCACCAAACTGCTGCGCCATACGGTTACGTTGTGCTTGATAAGCTTTATTAAACTCATCTTGTGATATTTTATCACCATTAACATCAGCCACTGACGTATCAACTGAGTTACTGTAACTACCAATGCCGGCAACAGCGAAGGTTAAAATAATAAAACCAAGAATAATCTTAGCCGTTAATCCTTGAGAGCTTTCTCGAATATTTTCTAACATCTTTATCTCTTTACACGAGGGTATTGTACTTTTCGGGCGATTTTAACTGCGGCATTACTTTACCGCTATTATACGTTGTAATTATTGAGTAGCTGGTTAATTTGTTAAAGTATCAATTCACTTTAACAGCAAACTAATCTGGCTATTTCACTAACTTATACGCTTTAAAATCGCAATATGAACGGGCATGTTAGCCCAATAATAATAAAAATGAAACCCTTTTACTCTAGCGATGAAATAACGGTTAAATAACCATCATTCAAGTATAAAAAACACGAATATCATCAAGTTTAGCTTTAGCTGTTTTTTATAGCTTTACTACTTATTGAGAATATCATCCAAGTTAGCTTGCTCTTGTGTTGATAAATCATGTTCATTTGCCTTAACTTGACTACGTTTTCGTAAAACAAATATCACACCGATGATAAAACCGAAAAGAATAACCAATGGACCAAACCATAGAATATAAGTTTGTTCTTTCAATGGCGGTCGATATAAAACAAAATCGCCATATCGGTAGACCATAAAGTCAATAACTTCTTGATCACTCATACCTTCTTGCAGCAAGTTGTAGAGGTTCTTTCTTAAATCTACAGCAATTTTAGAGTTCGAATCGGCTAAATTTTGATTTTGACACTTAGGACACCGTAACTCTTTCGATAATATTTGAAAGCGTAATTGGGTTGCTTCATCTTTAAATTCAAAAGTGTCTACTGGGCTAGCATTTACGCTAGTTGCCCAAAAAACACTCAGCAGCATGCTGATAATAAACAAGCGTATGGCATGCTGTAATGTTCGGATCTGATTGTCTATCCGGTTTTGCATTAAGACGCTCCTTCTGCCATTTCTGCTTCGAGAGTTTCAATTAACGGCAGAAACTCTTTTTGCCATACCTGATCGTTAATCGGACCTGCAAAACGCTTACGAATGATACCCGTGTGATCAATAACAAAAGTTTCAGGCGCACCAAATACACCAATATCTAGACCAAGTGCACCCTGTTCATCAAAAATTGAGAATACATAAGGGTCTTGATATTGTTTTAACCAACTTAAGGCGGCCTTGTGATCGTCAGTAAAATTAAGGCCATAGAGCTTAATACGCGGATCACGAGCAATAGTAAGCAGATAGGGATGCTCATATTTACATTGTATACACCAAGTCGCCCAAACATTAAGTAAAACAATATCGCCTTTTAGATCATCTCGACCTACCGGTTGTTCAATCGCTTTTAATGTCGGCAATTCAAAGTTTGGCAATGGCTTGCCTATCATAGCTGATGGCATCGACTGCGGATTAAGAAATAAACCTCGATATAATAATACCGCCAATAAAAAAAATAGAATTAATGGGATAAAACGAATAATACTTTTCACTAATTATGCCTCTTGTAAAACAACGGGTTTAGCTTGGGTAAGCTTTTGTTCTGTTACCAGCACGCGCTTACGATAGCGTTTACTTAATATGGCTAAGAAACCACCTATTGCCATACAAAAGCCACCTAACCATATCCAGATAATAAAAGGTTTATAATATAAGCGCATTGACCAGGAGTTTTGCTCTAGCGGATCACCTAAAGCGACGTAAATATCACGCCATAAGTTGGTATGAATGGCGGCCTCGGTCATCCCGGTACGTTGTACTTTGTAAGTACGTTGCTCAGGCTTTAATAAGGTAACAAATTCACCGTCCAGTGAGACCTTAAGTTGCCCTTGAATTGCGCTATAATTTGGTCCTAAAACATCTTTAGTACCGACAAACTCTATCATGTAACCTGATAAATTAGCACTTTCCCCTGGCGCCATTTTCACGTTCATTTCTTTTTCATAGGTCGACACCATAGTCACACCAATAACCGTAATTGCAATGCCGGCATGGGCAAGCGCCATACCAATATGATTAAGTGGCACGGCTGAAAATTTCAAGCTACCGTCGGC
Organism: Colwellia sp. MB3u-8; assembly: GCF_014076985.1. NCBI lineage: Bacteria > Pseudomonadati > Pseudomonadota > Gammaproteobacteria > Alteromonadales > Colwelliaceae > Colwellia > Colwellia sp. MB3u-8. Next base: position 75,160 of record NZ_JACGVA010000059.1, on the reverse strand, counting down.
CTGCTTAGCATTGATAAATACATCTTTTAAAACCGCTAAGACAATCCAACAACCTAAAGTCATGCCAATGAATGCGCTTAGGCTAAATTCACCCGCATAGATAAACGGCCAAGCAGCACCAAAGAAGACACTAAAAATTGAAGTTTTATTTAAATGTTTAGCTAGTTCACCTTTACGCGCTTTTTTCCAGCGAGTAAGCGGCCCAACACCCATAAATAGAAATAGAGCGATCATCATAGGAACAAATACCGCATTAAAATAGGGTGCACCTACTGATATTTTGCCCAAGCCCATAGCATCGATGATTAGCGGGTAAAGTGTGCCTAGTAAAATAGTCACTGTCGCTGTGACCAATATTGACATGGCAATTAAAATAGCGTTTTCACGTGAATAAAACGTAAAGCGGTTTGGGCTACTCACATTGGCAGCTCTGATAGCATAAAGCGTTAACGAGCCGCCAACGGCTATCGCTAATAATACCAGTAAGTAAATGCCGCGCTCTGGATCTACTGCAAATGAATGTACTGAAGTAATAACACCTGAGCGGACTAAAAATGCGCCTAATAAAACCAAAGAAAAAGTAAAAATAGCCAGTAATAATGTCCAATGCTTAAAAGTGTTACGTTGTTCTGTTACTGCTAACGCATGAATCAGCGCAGTACCAGCAAGCCACGGCAAAAATGAAGCATTTTCAACAGGATCCCAAAACCACCAACCGCCCCAGCCAAGTTCGTAATATGCCCACCAACTGCCTAACGCGATGCCTACCGATAAAAATGACCAAGCGGCAACCGTCCATGGGCGAGACCAACGTGCCCATGCGGCATCCATTTTTCCAGCCATAAGCGCAGCAATAGCAAAAGCAAAAGCAACTGAAAACCCAACATAACCCATATATAACATTGGTGGATGAATAATTAAGCCAATATCTTGTAATAATGGATTTAAATCAAGACCTTCAAGCGGAAAATTTGGTAATAAACGCTCAAACGGGTTAGAGGTTAATAGCGTAAAGAGAATAAAGCCAACCGCAATCATGCCCATTACCGCTAAAACACGGGCAACAAACTCTTTTTCTAATTGCTTACTAAAAATACTCACCGCGAAGGTCCAACACGTTAAGGCAAAAACCCAAAGTAGCATAGAGCCTTCGTGTCCGCCCCAGACCGCACTGATTTTGAAATAATAGGGTAATAAACTATTAGAGTGACCCGCAATATATTTGACTGAAAAGTCATCAACCGTAAAGCTATAGCCTAATAAAGAAATACTGATGGCTACAAAGAAGAAAAGACCAAAACTCAAGGGTTTGGCACTATTGATTAATTGATGATTGTTCTGCGCTACGCCAATCAGCGGCACTACGCTTAAACATAATGCAAACGCTAACCCGATAATGAGTGCGAAGTGCCCGAGCTCTGGGATCATGATAATTCCTGTAAATTAATGTTAAAACATTATTGGGACTTAGTTTAGCTGATTTTAACTAGACAAGACTAGCGCCAAATCAGATCTTCTCTGCTTAAATATCACCATAAATGTTACCAAAGGTAAATTTTATAGTGATACTTTAGCCATTAACTTTATGGTACTTGTACTGATATTTTCATTGTGATCAAGCTTTTTTCCATCGCATCAACATTAAGTGCTTCGGCTTTAAAGTCACCTGACTTAATACCCACACTACCTTGCATCGACACGACTGCGTAAATATGAACTTTATCCACGCTACTTAAACGCATTTGCGGCGTCATTGCTTGTGAATCATCTAAAACTATACTGAGCGGCAAGTCACTGGCTTTAATTTTTACCGCAGCTAAAGGCATTCTAGGCCCCTCAGTAGCAATGGCATATATATATACGGTCTTATCTTCACTGTTGATCAATTGTTCTTGAACATTAGCCGCTAAAGAAACCTCAATAGTAAGATGGGGCAAGTTTGCCTCAAGTTCAGCACTAACGGCTCCAGAAGCTGTGTTTTTATTGCTCAAGCGCAATTGGTTTTTAGCTTCTTCTACAGCGCCCGCTAGCGCTTGTGTACTTATCCCTGGCCGGTCGCTATTTAAAACCACTTCCCAGTACTGCACTGCTTTAGCAAATTTTCGCTTGGTAAAACTGTCCATACCTAAAAGGATATTGGTTGATGCGTCTAATGGATTTAACACTAATGCCTTATCAATCACAGCTTGAATGTCTGAGTTCAATTGCTGATTATTTTTATAATACATAGCTTGAGCTTTTGGCCCTAATAACTCGGCATGCTCGCCGACTTGCTTCATTACGCCGTCAAACGCTTCAATCGCATTGTCAAACTCACCGGCAGAAATGTAGGCTTGACCTAAACTGAACAAAGCTTGTGAATTACTAGGGTCGTCTTTTACCTCGCGCTGAAGTTGCTGTAAACGAAAAGCCAGCATTTGTTCTGGGGTTAATTCACTCTGTGCGATATTTTCATTACTAACGACAGGTGAACTCAATTGAGCATACGAACCCAGGTTCATGTAGGTATATAAACTAAAGCTAACAACAGCTATTGCTATGCCTAGTGGCCATAACCATGATGCCTGTTGTTTTTCAAGCGTTGACGATTTACTTAAGGTAGCATCTTGCAAAAGTGTTTTATCTAACTCTGCTTTTAATTGTAGGTAACTGTCTTGCCCAATACTGCCCTCAGCCAAATCGTTTTCGAGAAGTGACAAGTGCTCATGGTAAAGTGTGACATTGGTTTCTTGACGAATATTTAGATTTTCCGCACCGATAGTATTTTTAGATGAAGAAAAAATACGCCAGACAATAATTAAAGCAATCACTATTAATGATAAAACTGCCAGCCAGAATGTAGTCATATTATTTAATTTATACCTATGTTGATCAAATTATTTAAACTGCTGAGTATTAGCCGTGTAAGAGGTTTTAATTAAAGCTATTTAAAGCAATAAGTAACGATTAACACCCTCGTTTATAAGTGCCATAGCGTAACAATTTTATCCGGTTTTTTCTAGCGATACCGTCGCAAAAAAGCCACTTATTCATCGTAATAATAGTGATAAATTAGTCGCAGTAAACGTGTCCTTGCTATAACCGCCTAATGGCTCAAGTTTATTTTTCTAATATACCAAGTAACATTGCTTCCTCCCCCTAAGTGTATAGGTACCCGTTCAAGGTTTAATTGCAGTTAAAAAAAGCATAAATTGCTTAGTCAGATAAAAAAACAGAATTGCAAGCAGAGGTAAAAAGGGGGGATTAAACCAGTTTTATTACGTTTGGCGCTGATATTAATTAAGCGCAGCGTAGCCGTGGTGTACTTTAACCAGCATAAGTGACAATAACTTAATGAAATTGGTATAAGCTTTATAGTTTACTGAAGGAAGTGATGTTATAACGATTAGTCTTTTCAACTATAACTCATGCGCTAGAAACAATTAAGCCGCTTATGAAAGCGGCTTAATGTTCAATCTTTAGCAAGGCTATTAATTAAGCGTTGCAAGCATCTTTAAGTGCTTTACCAGCTTTAAAAGATGGAATTTTTGCTGCTGCAATTTCGATAGTCGCACCAGTTTGTGGGTTACGACCTGTGCGTGCAGCACGGTCACGTACTGAGAAAGTACCAAAACCAACTAGTGCCACTTGCTCGCCACCTTTTAATTCTTCTGTTACTGCTTCGATAAATGAATCTAATGCACGACCAGCCGCAGCTTTAGAAATGTCAGCACCCGCAGCAATTTTCTCGATAAGTTGAGATTTGTTCACAGTGTATTCCCCTTCAATTGTTATTATTCAGCGCAATCTTCTGTTTAGCGTCCAGCAAAAACTTTATCTTAAGCTTCTTTTTGAACATAAAGCGCCGAGTTAAAGAAAACTAAAATATTGATAATAATTTTTATCTCTACTAGTCCCCTTATAAATTGGGGGCTCTAGCGTTGTTAGCGCCATTAACTTACCATAGTTTCAGCGTTTGAAAAGCGTTAATTACGTTTTTATCAATTTTTTTGCTCTTTTTTTAATTTTTTTAACAAAAACAGCTATTTTATAACCACTTCCTTGTCTGACTGCCATTTATCAACAGGATGTACTAAAGCAATGTTTAACACTTCATCTATCCATTTCACTGGGTAAATGGCTAGATCAGCTTTTACATTATCAGGGATTTCTATCAAATCGCGCTCATTATCTTTAGGTATAATAACCGTTTTGATACCACCACGATGCGCGGCAAGTAATTTCTCTTTTAAGCCACCAATTGCCAGTACTTCACCACGTAAAGTAATTTCACCAGTCATTGCCACATCAGCTCTGACTGGATTACCGGTTAAACTTGATACTAATGCCGTACACATACCGACACCAGCACTTGGGCCGTCTTTTGGTGTTGCACCTTCAGGTACATGCACATGAATATCGCGTTTTTCATGAAAGTCACTATTAATCCGTAACTTTTCTGTGCGACTTCGCACTACCATCATTGCCGCTTGTATCGACTCCTGCATTACGTCACCAAGCGAACCCGTATAGCTCAACTTACCTTTGCCTGGCACAGAAGCGGTTTCAATGGTCAGTAGCTCACCGCCGACTTGAGTCCAAGCAAGACCAGTGACTAAACCAACACGATTTTCATCGTCTGCTTTACCATAATCAAAGCGTTGCACACCAAGAAATTCTGATAAATTCGCTTGATTTATCGTTACTTTTTTGACGTTTTTATCCAATAAAATCGATTTAACCGCTTTACGACATAACTTAGAGATATCACGTTCTAAGCCACGCACACCAGCCTCGCGAGTGTAATAACGAATAATACCGACAATAGCGCTGTCTTCTATTTCAATTTCTTTACTTTTTAAACCGTTGCGTTCTATTTGCTTATCAAGCAAGTGATTTTTCGCAATGTTAAGCTTTTCATCTTCGGTATAACCCGATAGATGGATGACTTCCATACGGTCTAGCAAGGGGCCAGGAATATTCATACTATTTGACGTAGCAACGAACATCACATCAGATAAGTCATAATCAACTTCCAAATAGTGATCATTAAAGCTACTGTTTTGCTCTGGATCTAGCACTTCTAATAATGCCGAGGCAGGATCGCCACGCATATCAGAAGCCATTTTATCTATTTCATCTAACAAAAATAACGGATTTTTCACGCCAACTTTAGCTATTTTTTGAATTAGCTTGCCCGGTAATGAGCCAATATAGGTTCGTCTATGTCCACGTATTTCAGCTTCATCTCGCACACCGCCTAACGCCATACGGACATATTTACGACCGGTCGATTTAGCAATAGATTGTCCTAGCGAGGTTTTACCTACACCTGGAGGCCCAACTAAACACAAAATAGGCCCTTTTAAATGACTAACACGTTGTTGAACGGCCAAGTACTCTACTATGCGTTCTTTAACTTTATCGAGTCCGTAATGGTCTTTATCTAACACTTCTTGTGCTAATTTAAGATCACGCTTTAATTTACTGCGCTTTTTCCACGGCACACTAATCATCCATTCGATATAGCTGCGCACAACAGTGGCTTCAGCTGACATGGGTGACATCATTTTTAATTTTTTTAATTCTGTTAAGGTTTTTTCTTTTGCTTCTTTAGGCATTTGCGCTGCTTCGATCTGCTTTTCTATTTGATCAGCTTCGTTCGTCCCCTCTTCGTCATCACCTAATTCTTTTTGAATTGCTTTCATTTGCTCATTCAAATAATATTCACGCTGGCTTTTTTCCATTTGCTTTTTAACACGCGTGCGAATTTTTTTCTCTACTTGCAATAAATCGATTTCACCTTCCATTAACGCCATTAAAAACTCAAGACGTTCTGAAACATGGGTAATTTCTAGTACCTTTTGTTTGTCGACTAATTTAAGTGGCATATGAGCGGCCATAGTGTCAGCTAACTGCTCGGCATCATCAATACCTGAAACCGACGTTAACACTTCCGGTGGTATTTTTTTATTTAATTTAACATAACCTTCAAACTGAGAAATAGCCGAGCGAATTAACACTTCAGTACTATCGTCAGGAACACCTTCAACACTTAAAAATGTAGCATTGGCGGTAAAGTATTCATCGGTTTCAACAAACTCAGTAATTTGAGCTCGACGCACACCTTCAACCAGTACTTTAACGGTACCATCAGGTAATTTAAGCATTTGCAAAATAGTAGCAATAGTACCGGTTTGGTACAAATCGCTTTGTGCGGGGTCGTCCACTGCAGCATCTTTTTGTGCAACAAGGAATATTTGCTTATCATTTTCGTTGGCAATATCAAGACAACGGATAGATTTCTCGCGACCAACAAATAATGGGATAACCATTTGTGGATAGACAACGACATCACGTAAGGCTAATACGGGAATTTCAACTACGCCAGATAACTCTTTAGTCATTGGTTACTCTCTCGGTGAATAGTATGATGTGATTTTTAAGGATATGTATTTGTATATGGGGTGTTTGTAAATACTTTCAACAGATGAATAAAAAAAAGTGACGTTAACCAAACTGGCTAACATCACTTTTTAGACTTAAATTAGCGAAATAATTATTCTGATGACGCTTTATCTTGCTGCGTTTCATAAATAATAATAGGTTTAGACTCGCCTCTAATCACCGTTTCATCAACAACAACTTTAACAGCATTTTCCATCGATGGTAATTCATACATAGTTTCTAGTAGAACCCCTTCGACAATCGAGCGTAAGCCACGAGCACCCGTTTTACGCACCATAGCTTTATGGGCAATAGCGGTTAAAGCATCGGCTCTAAATTCAAGTTCAACATTTTCCATATCAAAAAGCGCAGAAAATTGCTTAGTTAAGGCATTTTTAGGCTCTTGTAAGATTTGAATAAGTGCCTGTTCATCAAGCTCTGTCAAGGTTGCTACGACAGGCAGACGGCCAATAAATTCAGGGATAAGGCCATATTTAACAAGATCTTGAGGCTCAACATCTTGAAAAAGCTGCGTTAAGGTTTTCTCGTCGTCTTTGCCACGAACTGTCGCGCCAAAACCAATACCTGTGCCGGTTTGACAACGTTGTTCAACAACTTTATCAAGGCCTGCAAACGCACCACCACAGATAAATAGAATCTTCGAGGTGTCAACCTGCAAAAACTCTTGTTGTGGATGCTTACGACCCCCTTGCGGCGGTACAGAGGCAATAGTACCTTCAATGAGTTTCAATAACGCTTGCTGCACACCTTCGCCCGAAACATCACGGGTGATTGATGGATTGTCTGATTTACGCGAAATCTTATCAATTTCATCGATATAAACAATACCACGTTGTGCTTTTTCAACGTCATAATCACATTTTTGCAGTAGCTTCTGAATGATGTTTTCAACATCTTCACCCACATAACCTGCTTCGGTTAGTGTGGTGGCATCAGCCATGGTAAATGGCACATCTAATAAGCGCGCTAATGTTTGCGCTAGTAATGTTTTGCCACTACCCGTGGGGCCAATGAGCAAAATATTACTTTTGCTTAGCTCTACACCATTATGTGAGTCACCATTGCGCAAGCGCTTATAATGGTTATAAACCGCAACAGCAAGCACTTTTTTAGCGTGTTCTTGCCCGATAACGTAGTCATCTAAGCTTTCACGAATTTCGATTGGCGTTGGTAAGCTTTCTTTATCTTGCTTAGGCGCAATTTCTTTAATTTCTTCGCGGATAATGTCATTGCATAACTCAACACATTCATCACAAACAAAGACTGAAGGGCCTGCAATTAACTTACGCACTTCATGCTGACTTTTACCACAAAATGAGCAATACAGTAATTTTCCGTCATCACCGTCACCTGTTTTCATATCGGTCATACGGTACCTCTAATATTTTAAAATTTTATAAACAAATACTATTCAGTATTTCATAAATCGCGAAAAAAATAACAACGCGCATCACAAAATAGAAGGTTATTTATCCATTCTTTGTTCTAGTATGGCATCAACTAAACCATATTCAACCGCGCTTTCAGCACTTAAGAAATTATCACGGTCTGTATCGTCAGATATTTTCTCTAAGGATTGGCCGGTGTGCTCTGCCATTAAACGATTAAGCTTGTCTTTGATATACAAAATTTCTTTTGCATGAATTTGAATATCAGAAGCTTGTCCTTGAAAACCACCAAGAGGTTGATGAATCATGACACGAGCATTAGGTAAACAATAACGTTTGCCCTTTTCTCCACCAGACAGCAAAAATGCGCCCATACTAGCCGCTTGACCAATACAAACTGTGCTAATATTTGGTTTAATAAACTTCATGGTATCGTAAATAGCCATGCCTGCAGTCACAGAACCCCCTGGAGAATTTATATATAAATAAATATCTTTATCTGGGCTTTCTGATTCTAAAAATAGCAATTGAGCAACGATCAAATTAGCCATATGGTCTTCAACTTGACCACAAAGGAAGATAACGCGCTCTTTTAACAGTCTTGAGTAAATATCGTAAGAGCGCTCACCTTTGGCAGTTTGCTCAACAACCATAGGTACTAAGGCACTTTCGGTCATACTCGTTAAATCGTGAGAATTATTGTGAGAAGTAAACAACTAACTTTCCTTTTATAAAAAAATGGCTCATATGTCCCCATACAAGCCATTTAAGCGATTGCTCAGCAGAATGTCAATCTAAAAGGTCTATTTACCTTCAGGATTCATAATATCTTTAAAGCTGGCTTTTTTGTCTGTTACCTTTGCACTGGCAAGTAACAATTCTACGGCTTGTTCTTCTAATGCAACATTTTGCATTTGTTGAGCAAGTTCTTTGTTAGTTTTGTAGTACTCAATAACTTCAGATGGATCTTCATAAGCTGAAGCGGCTGACTCAATTAAGTCAGTTACTTTAGCTTCGTCAACTTTTAATTCGTTAACTTTGATCACTTCACCTAAAAGCAAACCCGTTTTAACGCGGCGTTTTGCTTGTTCTTCAAACATTTCAGCTGGAAGCTCTGGTAAGTTATTAGGGTCCATTTGATCGGCAAAACGTTTCATAGCTTGCTCGCGCAATACGTCAACTTCTTGCGCAATAAGTGCCGCTGGAATATCTAATTCGCTAACTTCAAGTAGGCCTTCAATCACTTGCTCTTTAACTTTAGCTTTAACAGCTTGGTTAAGTTCGCGCGCCATGTTTTTGCCAACTTCTTCACGAAGTGCAGCAACACCACCCGTTTCTACGCCGAATAGTTTTGCAAACTCATCATCTATTTCTGGTAAAACGGCTGATTCAGTTGTATGCACAACAATATCAAACTCAGCAGTTTTACCTTTAAGCTTCTCAGCATGGTAATCGTCTGGGAAAGATACCGTGATAGTTTTTTCGTCGCCAGCTTTCATACCTATGATGTCTGTTTCGAAACCAGGGATCATACGACCTGAACCTAATTCAAGTTCAAAACCTTCAGCTTTACCACCTTCAAATTCTTCACCGTCAACGCGGCCATTGAAATCGATAGTTAGCTTATCGCCTGTTTTGGTTTTACGCTTGTTTTCTTTCCACGTTTTATGCTGATTTTGTAATGTTTCAAACATTTCATCAAGGTCAGCTTCGGTAACGTCGACTGCAGGACGTTCTACCGCTATCTTATCTAAATCTTTTAAAACAACATCAGGGTAGATCTCAAATGTTGCTTCAAATTCTAATGGTTGACCATCTTCATTGCTTTTGGCAACGAATGCTGGACGACCTGCTGGGTTTAATTTTTCAGCAACAATCGCATCAACAAAGTTGCGTTGCATAAATTCACCAGCAACTTCTTGACGAACAGATTGACCATAGCGTTTTTGAATAACCGATGGTGGCACTTTGCCTGGACGAAAACCATTGATACGTTGGGTCTTACCGATGTGGCGAAGACGATTTTTAACTTCAACATCTACTGTTTCGGCAGGAACAGAAATCGTTAAACGACGTTCCAAACCTTGTGTAGTCTCAACTGAAACTTGCATTTAATTACCTCAAAAAACTTAGCGTTTGTACGCTTTCTATAACGCATCTAAATATAGTCAACAAAACTTTATAGTAAAGTTATGTCTGCAGCCTGCCAGCATTACTAGCAGAACCCGGAAAATCCGAATAAAGATGTTCAGATTAAAATAATGACGCGAAATTATAGCGGTGCTTTAAACAAGAGTCGAGCATAGAACGCAAATAAATTAAAAATTTAATGCTATTGAGGTAATAATAGAAAGTAAAATGGCTATTTAGGGATATTTAACTGAAGAATTTTAATAAAGTTGTTAGTAATGCAATATTTGAACTTCTTACTGAGCTTAGTGGAACCTAAGCCAGTGTTTAATTTTTTAAGCTACATTTTTAAGCTACGTAAGGTAGTTAAATAAATCACATAAAATAAAAAGTGGTCGGTGATGCAATATTCTAACTTGCGACTGAACTTAGTAACACCCAAACCATCGCTGATTTTTAAACTACGTAGACTAATTAAATAAAAAATAAGAAGTGGTCGGTGATGCAAGATTCTAACTTGCGACTGAACTTAATAACACCCAAACCATCGCCGATTTTTAAACTACGTAGACTAATTAAATAAAAAATAAGAAGTGGTCGGTGATGCAAGATTCTAACTTGCGACTGAACTTAATAACACCCAAACCATCGCTGATTTTTAAACTACGTAGACTAATTAAATAAAAAATAAGAAGTGGTCGGTGATGCAAGATTCGAACTTGCGACCCCTTGGACCCAAACCAAGTGCGCTACCAAGCTGCGCTAATCACCGATATACTTTTTACTAAACCATACATAAAAATGGGGTGGCTAAAGGGACTTGAACCCTCGACAACCGGAATCACAATCCGGGGCTCTACCAACTGAGCTATAGCCACCACTGTATGGCGCGCCCTGTAGGATTTGAACCTACGACCCACGCCTTAGAAGGGCGTTGCTCTATCCAGCTGAGCTAAGGGCGCACATTGCCTACAGATGCTAAACAAGTTTTATTAGGTATAAAACTTGCCTTTTTTTATTTTAAAATAAAAACATTAAAAATAAAAAAATGGTCGGTGATGCAAGATTCGAACTTGCGACCCCTTGGACCCAAACCAAGTGCGCTACCAAGCTGCGCTAATCACCGACATACGTTAAAAAAGCTTGCTCTCTCAACGGATGCGGATATTACCTAGTTGCCCGTTGTCCGTCAAACACTTTTTTTAAATAAATGTGCGTTCGCTCATTTTTACAGCATCTTGATTAAAATACCACTGATATTGGCTGATAAAATAAAAATATCCCCCTTATTTATCAATAAATAATTATTTCGACACGCTATGCATTTATTTTCTACAAATAGCTTTTCTATTATGCGAAAATAACCACGTTTTTTAGCCTTTTGTGAAGAATTATGACTGCAGCTCTTATTGACGGTAAGTTGATCGCCCAGCAACTACGCCTTTCTGTTAAAGATAAAGTACAACAACGCATAAAAAATGGTCTGCGTGTTCCCGGATTAGCCGTGATTTTGGTCGGTTCAGATCCCGCCTCTCAAGTTTATGTTGGTAGTAAAAGAAAAGCCTGTGAAGAAGTTGGCTTTGTATCTCGTTCTTATGACTTGCCTTTAACAACATCTCAAGAGCAACTTTTCAACTTAATTGATGAGTTAAATAACGATAATGCAATAGACGGTATTCTTGTTCAACTGCCCTTACCTGCAGGCTTAGATGCCAATTTAATTATTGAGCATATTAATCCATTAAAAGATGTTGATGGCTTTCATCCCAACAATGTAGGTAAATTAGCTTTACGCCAGCCTGGACTTCGTCCCTGTACGCCAAAAGGTATTATAAAATTAATCGCCTCAACTGGCGTGGAACCTCACGGCTTAGAGGCTGTTGTGGTCGGTGCATCAAACATTGTTGGTCGTCCTATGACACTGGAGTTATTACTCGCCGGTTGTACGGTTACCACCACCCATAGGTTTACTAAAGACCTAGAAACCAAAGTAAGAAATGCTGATTTATTGGTGGTAGCTGTTGGTAAAGCTGAATTTATTCCTGGTGAATGGATAAAAGCAGGCGCTATTGTTATTGATGTGGGTATTAACCGTTTAGAGAACGGCAAGCTAGTGGGTGATGTTGGCTTTGCTAAAGCAAAAGAAAATGCGGGTTATATCACGCCGGTACCCGGCGGTGTGGGTCCAATGACGGTTGCTAGCTTAATAGAAAACACCCTTATTGCGTGCGAAGAGTTTCATAGTAAATAGTCTGGTTATTTGTCAATGTAAGCGCTTGTGCATTAATGCGCTAATGACACTACCTGCATGGACGCAGGTATTTATTTTTTGTCTGGAACAAAAAACTGCCGGCACATCAGTACATAAAAGCCTGCTATTGCAGGCTTTTATCTTTATAATACGCTTGTGCTAAGGTAACTCTAGCCTTTACGCCACGTTGTACCGCCCGCACTATCTTCTAGAATAATATTCAATGCCGCTAGCTTATCGCGTGCGTCATCCGCCATTGCCCAATTTTTATTGGCACGGGCGTCATTACGTTGTTTAATCAAAGCTTCAATTTCTGCCACTTCATCGCTATCGCCATTCCCACCTTGTAAAAAATCTTCCGGTGAATTTTGCGCAACGCCTAATACTGCACCTAATGAAACTAAAATAAAGGCCAGTTTAGAGGCGGCTTCAATATCTGTTGCTTTGATGCGATTGATTTCTTTCGCTAATTCAAATAAAACTGGCATAGCTTCAGGACAATTGAAGTCATCATTCATCGCTTTTTCAAAACGCTGAACATATGCGTTGCCTTTTAACTCTACCTTAATGGGCGTGACATCACGCAACGCCGTATAAATACGCTCTAAACTTGCACGCGCCTGCGTTAAGTTATCCTGTGAATAATTTAATTGGCTACGGTAATGACTCGAGGTTAAAAAGAAACGCACACTTTCTGCATCATAGGCATCAAGCACGCTGCGCAAAGTAAAAAAGTTATTTAAAGATTTTGACATCTTTTCTTTATTTATTTGCACCATACCGCCATGCATCCAGTAATTAACGTACGGTGTATCGTGAGCACAACAAGATTGAGCTATTTCGTTTTCATGGTGTGGAAATTGTAAATCTGAGCCTCCGCCATGAATATCAAAATGTTCACCTAAATGCTTTAGATTCATCGCGGAACATTCAATATGCCAACCCGGGCGACCTTTACCCCAAGATGACTCCCAGCTTGGCTCATCGGGTTTAGCCATTTTCCACAGCACAAAATCTAATGGGCTACGCTTTGCTTCGTCAATATCGACACGAGAACCCGCTTGCAGCATATCTAAATTTTGCAAACTCAATTTGCCATAATCTTTATAGGTACTGACTTCAAACATAACATCACCATTACTGGCAACATAAGCATTTTTTCGCGCTATAAGGCGTTCAATCAAAGCAATGATCTCAACCATATGACCGGTAACCGTTGGGGCAACATCTGGGCGCATAATATTAAGATCATCAAAGTCTTGATACATTTGCTCGGTCATACGTAAGGTTAAGGCTTCACAGGTTTCACCGTTTTCATTAGCACGTTTGATAATTTTATCGTCAACGTCAGTAATATTACGCACATGCGTTAAGTCGTAGTCTAAATATTTTAAGTAACGGGCAATAATATCAAAGGCAACGTAGGTTCTGGCGTGACCGATATGACATCGATCATAAATAGTAATACCGCAAACATATAAACCTACCTTGTTGGAAGTGATCGGCTTAAAAACTTCTTTTTTCCTGCTTAAGGTATTATAAATCTGCAACATAATGGCGCTTTTTCCTGTCTAATATCAATACGTGATTAAATTCACTTATCCCCACAACGGGAATTATCGCAATTGTACCCCAAGTATGGGTATGAATCATCAACTTGGCTCATTTGCAGAGAAATTTTCTGATAAATTTACGATGAATTTTGCCAAGAAATGTTTCTTTTATTGAGTTACAATTTAGCCAGTTAAATTTCCTTTAGATTTATGAGTAAAAAAATGATCACATTTAAAACAAGCTTAGGCGACATTAAAATTGAATTAGATTTTGATAACGCACCTGTTACCGCTAAAAACTTCCAACAATACGCTGAAGACGGCTTTTATAATGGCACAGTTTTTCACCGTGTTATTAAAGGTTTTATGGCGCAAGGCGGTGGTTTCGCATCAGGTATGGACGAAAAAGACAGCCGTGAATCAATTCAAAACGAAGCAAATAATGGTTTAAGCAATACCCGTGGTACTTTAGCTATGGCACGTACCCAAGACCCACATTCAGCATCAGCACAATTTTTTATTAACTTAGCTGATAACGACTTCCTTAACTTCAAAAGTAAAGATGTGCAAGGCTGGGGTTATTGTGTCTTTGCTAAAGTGGTTGAAGGTATGGACATAGTTGACAAAATGGCTGTAGTTGATACCGGTCGTTCTGGCTATCATGACGATGTGCCAAAAGAAGAAATACTAATTGAAGAAACTATCGTAGCCTAATACTTAAATACGCACGTTAACGCCATGAGCGAAATTTCTCACTTGAGCAATAAATCAGCTTTAACTTATTTTATTGCTGATTTACATCTCGCGCAAAACAGGCCCGATATAACGGCCTGTTTTTTAGCTTTTTTAAAAAACGAAGCACCTAAAGCACAAGTATTATATATTTTAGGCGATTTATTCGAATACTGGATTGGCGACGATGACGATAGCCTTTTTATTCTAGACATATCTCAAGCGATAAAAGCACTATCAGCACTGGGTTGTAAAATTTATTTTATTCATGGTAATCGTGATTTTTTATTAGGTAAACGTTTTGCTAAGCAATCCGGTATGCAACTATTACCCGAGGTCACCTTAATAGACTTATATGGTAAGCCGGTGATTATTATGCATGGTGATACCCTTTGTACTCGCGATGTTAGTTATCAGGCTTTTCGTAAAAAATCACGTAGTTGGTGGTGGCAAACGATGATCAAAAGCTTACCTTTATTTGTTCGACGAAAAATTGCTAATAATTATCGTGACAAAAGTGCGACAGCCACAGCGATGAAATCACAAGACATTATGGATGTTACGCCCAGCGAAGTAGTTCAGTGTTTAGAGCAATACCAAAGTCAGATTTTGATCCACGGCCATACGCACAGACCTGCGATACATGAAATAATAGCCAACAAAAATGCAGCAAAGCGTATTGTCCTCGGCGATTGGTATGAGCAAGGTGCTTGGCTTAAAGTCACGCCTGATACCATGGAATTAATGGACAGCCCATTTGAGCTCAACAAGTCATAACCGCTTTTTCTGAGCACATTTTATCAGCCTACTAGTGTTGATTTAGGTGAAATGTGATTTAAGAAGAAAATCCGCCTGCCTAACTCTATTTCTCACCCTAAATATTGCCACTTCTTTACCATCGATGCCCATGGACCTATTAATGCCGTGGCATCATGTGCTTACATAGATGTAAGTTATTAACCTAATGCCGGCACAATGACCTAAATGGCTAAGTGCGGCCCTGTGATCCTGACATACCATTTATCCTGAATATAAAAAAGTGCCTGAACTTTCACTCAGGCACTTTCATTCAGGCACTTCATTAATAAAGCTAATAACTACCTAGGGTTGATCACTACTTAGGTATTTGGCTACTTACCCAGTCATTCACTCTTCGCTCTAATATGGCTAATGGCATAGCACCGCCACCAAGCACGGTATCGTGGAAGCCTCGAATGTCAAAACGATCGCCGAGTGTTTGTTGGGCATTTTCACGTAAGGCTAATATTTTCAGCATGCCAATTTTATAGGCGGTTGCTTGACCTGGTAACACTAAGTATCGACGCACTTCAGAAATAATAGCTTCTTCAGCAATAGGTGTTTTTTCTTTAAAGTATGCAATAGCTTGCGCTTCAGTCCAGCCTTTTGCATGTAAACCGGTATCAACCACCAAACGGACGGCGCGCCACATTTCATTCACCAGTCGACCAAAATCAGAAAAGTCATCTTGATACGCGCCCATCTCTTTCGCTAGCAATTCAGCATATAAACCCCAACCTTCGCTATAGGCAGTAAAGTTAGCTTGCCGACGAAACTGTGGCACTGATGTTAGCTCTTGTGCGATGGAAATTTGCATATGATGGCCCGGATTACCTTCATGGTAAGCCACGCCTTCCATTTCATTTTTCGGCATGGCTGACATATCAGATAAATGCGCATAATAAACCCCTGAACGACTACCGTCTGGCGTACCTGGGTTATAATGTTGAGCTGCACCATCTTGTTCTCTAAAGGCTTCTACACGCTTAACCACTAAATCAGCCTTTGGCAACAGGCCAAAGTATTTTGGTAGTTGTTGATTAATAAAGCCTAAGTAAGCTTCAGTATCACTAATATAACCTTGTCGCCCTTCGTCAGTATTTGGATAAAAAAATTGTTCATCCGTTTTAATAAAATTAAAAAACGCGGGTAAGTCGCCTTCAAAACCAACACGGTCTTTAATCGCGATCATCTCATCGGTAATACGCGCGACTTCTTTAACACCAATATCATAAATTTCATCAGCAGATAATTCAGTGGTTGTTGAAGCGCCAATCATATAATTATAAAATGCTTGACCATTTTTTTGAGATGAAACGCCTGTTGGGTTACTCACTGTGTTGACTATATCACTTTCAAACCAAGCAATTAACGCTTGGTAACTTGGTAAAAAGGCTTCAAGCAGTTGCTTTTTAGCGTCTGACTCTAAAGTTTTTGCTTGTGCTGCCGTAATTTTTTTAGCGTCAACTAGCGTTGTAATTTTTTTCTGAGCATCCAACCAAAGTGGCGAATCACTTGCGCTTTTTGCATTTGAAAATGGACGACCCGTAATCAAATTACCTGCCTGTTCAATAACGCCTTCGTAAGCAAATTTTGGTGGTCGTGTACCTAACGCAGCATTTTCTTTTGCTCGCAGCAATAATTGACTAATTGCCGTACTAATACCGCCAATACGTTTGATATATGCCTGCATATCGCTTAACTCATCAACACGGTGAAAGTTAATTAAAAACTGGGCGGCAAAGGCTTGAATGCCATTGAATTGAGTAAAGACATAATTGTTATTTTTAAATTTTTGGCCGGCTTTAGCTTGTTCATATTGATAAAGCCAAATATCGTATGAGATTTTAGCCTCGGCGGTTAATTTGTTGTAATCAAAACTAGCGCTTAACTCAGCAACCGTTGCCGCTTGCCATGCCAATTGCTTTTGCTCAAAAGCTTCAGTCATATCATTGATTTGATCGTACTGCTCTTTTCGCCCTAAAAACGTCAACATTATGGGGTTACTTTGCAGCTGCTCTTCATATTTAACCGCAAACCATTCATTTAATCGTTGCGACTCGCTAAGTTTATTTTGTTCAACCGGTTGAATTACCGACGCTTCGGTCGGTGCTTGAATGGACTTTTGTGTTGAACTATTAGGTTGGCAGGCAGATAAACAGGCCACAACTCCAACTAATGCAATTATAGTGCGCATCAATTATTTTCCTTATTATTGTATTTTATATGAATATCATGTTCATAGGCAGCGCATCAGACAGAACGCCTGCTAGCAGTCTAGCGAGTTATGCTGAGAATTAAAAATTTTATCCGACATTATTCATCATTGGGTAGGTATAAACCCTAAAAGCCAAAATATATAAGACGGTCATAGGGTTTTAATTATTCACTGTAATAGATGTTTTTTTCAGTAACGATTGCCTTTAGTCATTATTCTTTATTCTTTAGTGAGCAAGTCGAACAGCTAAGGGGTTTTCGCCGCTAAAATGATGGTGCACCGCTATGAAATTTAAAATCATTATCTGGGCTGATGATTAATTGGCTTTCTACCTCAGCAAAGTAAGCAATACGACTATCAACTTTGTCACTTTGTTCTGGGCCTGAGATTTCTTTTGCCAGTGTTAGGTAGTCTTGATAATGTCGCGCTTCAGAACGAAGTAAAGAGATATAAAAGTCACCCAAGCGTTTATCAACCAATGGCGCCAACATAGCAAAACGTTCACAAGATCTTGCTTCAATATAAGCACCAACAATTAATTTGTCGATAAGTGCATCAGGTTCGAAGGTTTTAACATGCTTTAACATGCCTTTAGCATAGCGACATGGGGTAATACTACGATATTCAACACCATATTCATCCATAATTTCTAAGACCTGATAAAAGTGATGCAGCTCTTCTTTTATTAACAAGACCATTTTATCAATCAAACTTTGCCCATAAGGAGAATTTGCTTTTGGGATCACTGATTTTGTCAGTTTATTTTTAGTTGCTAATGAACGCCAATCACCTTCTCGCTTGTATATCAGGGTTTCAAAAGGTTGTAACCAAGCTAATAGTGCATCACCACTGGCTTTATCAACCACATATTTTCGGATGAAAAACATCGCAGATTGTGCGGCTTTTAGCTCGCATATCAGGTGATCAATTAACAGAATCGGTAAGTTTTCTTTTTTTGCTGCTTCATCAAGCCATGCTTGCGGAGTTTCACATCTTAAGAATGACTTGATTGGGGCTAAGAGTTTTTCTGTGGTCACAGGTAAGGTATCTCGCTATAAGTTTAGAAATCAGGGCTATTTTATCATGAATTTATGAGTGGGAATATTGGTAAATCATGAGGTGAATTTTCTTTATGTAACACACTACACAAGGGCTAACGCGCCGCTATTAAGATATTTATGTGATACTAGCGTAGATAGATATCTAACGTGACTAAACAGGCTGACTAGGCTTGTTTCAACCACTCTGCTTGTGCGTTATTGAGTGTTAACTTTTATATGCTAGTTTCACACCCATAAAGCCGTTTAGCTATTTTGCTGCGCTATAAAATCTAAAGAGTGTTTATTAAAAACATCTGGGCTCTCAACATTACAGACATGGCCACATTGATGAATGGTATGTAATAAACTATTTTTGTGTCGCTTAACCATTTCTTTTACCGGCTCTAGAAACATATGGTCTTCTTTACCCATAATATAAAGAATAGGTATGTCGATTTCCTTCTCTTTGAAGTAGCGCATTAAAGGATTAACATCCATGGCCAATTTGAACCAACGAATAAATTCCTTCTGGCACAAACGCTTAGCTTCACGAACAAATAAATGACGAGATTCTTTATGGCGTTTTTTCGGCATCATAATAAAAGCAAATAATCGATACAACCACATATAGGGTAAACAATGTTTAAAGGTATTGCCCAAATAAACTAAGATATTACTGCGCACGTTAAAACGCGTAACAGCACCACCTAAAACCATACTTGATACGTACCTTGGTGCAATTTCAGCGATATTACGAATGATAATAGTGCCTAACGAAATGCCAACAAAATGTGCACAAGCAATATTATTATGATCTAAGACATCAATAATATCTTCAGAGACTTTATTAAAAGAATAATGACTGCCGACAAAGTTTTTGACTAACTGACTGGATTTTCCATGGCCACGAAGGTCCAACAAGAGCACATTATGCAGTTGTTGAAACGCTCTGATCTGACGAAACCATACCGCAGAGCTACCACCAGCTCCATGGACAAAAACCACCCATTCTTTACTTGTTTTATGTGGATAAATAGTATGAGACAAAATTGGTTTTATCATTACTGCAAGTGACCTGTTATATATACAAATTTAATATCGACGAGTATAACTAATTTAAAAAAATCGCTCAAATACCTACTAATATGATGAGGCATCCGGCCTTAAGTAAGCGATATCGTCTTCATCATCAGCATGAAAGTCGTAACCGCCATCAAAGTCATCATTCAGCTCATTGGCAACCGTGATAGGGAGCTCTAATATTTCTTGTATATAAATAGCGATATTTTCTTGCTGGTGAATAATACCCTTGAGTTCAGTAAAGTCCAATAAAGCTAGCGCTTGAAGATCACCTTTGGTTAATCGTGATAATTTTTCAGTAAAGCTAATAATACAAGACTCTATTTTAATCAGCACTAGCTCTTTTTCTGTACTCAAAAGGTAAGTCGTTAACGCTTGATATAAGCTATGGGTAAAGGTCTTTTTATCAGAATCAATCAGTAATAATGCAATAGCGGTGTTAAGAAATCTTTGTAATTCAAACTTCAATACTTCTTCATCACTATCAATAAGTATAGTGCTAGCGCAATAGCTAGCCGCAATGGTTTTATAGACTTGTAAAAGCTTAGCGCTTTGATAGCCTTCATTCACTAACGAGGCATGCATAAGGCGAATATCTGAGGTGTCATTAATCGCTAAGGCATAGGAAGAAATTGAAATGCTGTCGAAGTAGGACGCTGATATGGTTTTTAACTGAGCATACTTTGCCCAGCCGGCCCTAAAGCAGTAAACTACACCGTGGGTTTTTAGTATCGCCTTGGCTTGCTCAGTATCGTTATCACAAAGTTCTAATAAACCTAAGTTACTCATACCTAATACAATTTCACAGCCTTTTTTTATTTGATCGGCATAAATTATTGAGAGCTTATCAGAGGCTATCCTCAACGACATATCAATTAATTGTTGTTTGCTTTTACGCATAAATTCGGCGGTAAAATAGCCGTCATTTTCACCATCTTTTAATACTAAAAGTAAAAAAGGATGATTTCTTAACTCTGCAATGGTCATTGATGGATCCCAATCAATTAAAGCGGTTGATATTGGTGAGTTTGACTTGAGCTTTTATCTCTATCTCTGCTCAGGCTTGTTCTATGCCAAGCAATAAAGAATCTCTCTTAATTCTGCTAGGTAAACGACTAACAGCGTTAGCCGGCTAAATAGCCCTGAGCCTTTGCCAATAGTTTAAAAAGCTTAAGCTTAAATTTTTCATTGTTTATTAGCAGCAACCCAACAATATTTTTAATATCTACTTGATGGGTTGTTGTTGTCTAAAGCTGAAGTTCTGTGTTCAATGTTCAATAGTCAACAGGCTCTAAATACAATATTTATACATTACAGTGGCGCGAACATA
This sequence comes from Colwellia sp. MB3u-8, assembly GCF_014076985.1. Lineage (NCBI taxonomy): Bacteria > Pseudomonadati > Pseudomonadota > Gammaproteobacteria > Alteromonadales > Colwelliaceae > Colwellia > Colwellia sp. MB3u-8. The sequence continues at coordinate 54,193 of NZ_JACGVA010000059.1, read as the reverse complement.
TCGTCAGTGTCCATTTCAACGGCTGTAACGCGATGTTTATTGGCATTTTGTTTTAGCGAATTTTCAATATTCTCAAGTGTACCATTGCTGCTAACTGTCATCACTTCACGATAAGCTTCTTCGCTTAATGTTTTTATTTTCATTAACAGCTCTTCAAGGCTGCCTGATGTTTGTTCTTCATCTTCTTCTAATTCAGAAAAATCGTGACCGATAAAGGGTAACGATAAATATAAAAGACCAAAATCGTCTTCCACAATAGCTTTTAATACTTCTAATTGTTTTTCTTCATCATCAGAGGAGAGAAATATTTGTGTTAATAAACTGTGTGCTTCTGTTTGCGCACAAAACACATGGTCTTCATCGATATTTTGCCAGTATGATGGTTCAACGTTTAATAGTTGTTTAATTGAATCTGCATCCATTAACCAGGTGGCAATGGAAGGTATGGTGGCATCATGCTCTCGCACAATTTTAGCTACGGTTAAAATATCCATCTCTGTTAGTACCGCAAGCATTTTCTCATCGCCTTGTTCAGAGGCAATAGCTTCTAGTGAGGTGCCCGCACATCGACCACTCAGTTGTGCTTGTTCAATAATGTCGCTAGCAAGAATTAATGCATTTTTTGTCAAGGTCATTCCTTAAAACTTATATCGATTGAGTAATGAATAAAATTTTTATTTTGTTCAATGCAAATTTTATAAAATCTATTGTTTATCGCCTTAGTAATTCTCATCAAAGTCATTATATTCATCATCTGTGACTTGATCATCTTCATCTACTTGCGTTCTTAAAGGTGTCGCATCATAGCGGTTATAAAAATGAATCAATAAAACAGCAATTTTTAGCTCTTGTTCTGCATGCGTCATTATCTCAGTAATACAAGTTCGAGCATCTGTATGTACTCCAACAAAAGGTTTTACTTCATCCCATGAAGGCTCAGGGTTAAAAGATATTTTTTCTAGGCCTTTACTGTCAATTCTAATTTTAGTTGATATCGCCATCGCTAATTGATCAACCATGCCAGTAAATAATAATGGCATTTGCTTTAATTGCTCGAATAGCGTCGCGACATAGTTTGATAATAAGTCAGGATTTTCAGGATCAGCTAACGAGGTCATATTCTCTAAATACAGAGAAAAATCATCGGTTAAGTAATCAGGAATATTGGTTTCTGCTTGCATTCTTTATTTCCTAATGGAGAGGCTAATTGAGAAAATCATTTAAAGCTTAATAACTACTTAGCTTAAAGCGCTTTGCCAAAAGGAGTCAGCAATTTCTCGAGGATCAGTGATAACGGTATAGTTATTTTTTAAATATAAAGAGCGTTTTTTGGGATCCGCAATAACATCATAAGCTTGCTGAATTAATTGAAATTTTTCTTTAGCTTCAACACTATCATTTCTATCTGGATGATATTTATTAGCGAGTTTTCGATAAGCTTTTTTAATCTCTAAGGTGGTCGATACTCTACTAACACCTAACTGTTCAAAATAATCCATAAACCTTCAATTACCTTTTACTAGACCACATAAAATAACGGTTACCACAATAGCGCCAATTTTACCTTGACAGTTAGATTATTAACACCATTATGTTTGCTTATTTATTGTTTGCCCGTCAGGTCTTAGTGTCTATTTATTTTAACTGATTATTTTTCAGCAGGTTAATCGTTTTTACTAATCTGTTATTCACTAAAGCTTATAGCTCAACGCCCTGCTATCTTGATAAGAAATTTTCGTAACAACTTACCTGCTGCTATGGCAATAAAGCATGATTTTTCTTTGGTATTAATGAATTATGGACGTTTAACTCACTAAATAATAATTAATTTATACTAACAAAGATTCAAAGATAGCGTTAAAAGTCAGCAATTAACTAAAATAAAGCGGCACTATTTGTTATAATATTTTCTTAACAAGTTAACCAGACGAACTTATTTTTAACAAAAACATAGTGAATACCACAATGAAAAAAACTGACGCTGAATCACTAACAAAGAAACACCAAGCACTTACTCATAGTGAGCAAAAAACTGTGCTCTCACATGTGCAGCGTGAAGTTGACCATTGGTACCTAAATACCATCATGCTAAAGGGTATTGATGTACCTTTTAAGTATCGTAGAAAAAAACTTTATAAGTCGTTACAAAACCAACAGGTCAATATTACCTATTATGCCACTAAAGAAACGGTTGCAGGTTTTGAACTTGAAGTGATGAAGATTGTGCGCATTAAAGTCTGCTAATTAAAGTCTGCTAATCATTTTTGTCTAAAAGCCAAATTATCAGACTGATAGATGGCTAAAAAAATATATTTACGTCTAAATATCAAACAAGCCTTGACGAATCCCTCTTCATCTTACATAAATAGCATATCAACAATAAAAAAAATAACGTTGATTTAAAGTCAGGTCGCAGATTTTTACTTATATCTGCAATATTTTGGGGTACAGAGAGAGGTACATAACATGATCTTAAATCATATCTGGGGGCTTTATACTGCACCTAAAAAAGAATGGCAAACTATCCAGAAACGTCACGAAAGCTTAACCTATTCTATGGTGCATATTCTCACCATAGCCTTAATTCCCGCCATTTGTGGCTATTATGCTACTGCACACATTGGCTGGGCAATAGGCGCAGGCGATCCGATTCGATTGACTGAATCAAACGCAATTTTTATGTCAATCGCTATGTATATTGGTTTAATTACAGGTGTACTTTCCCTAGCGGTTTTAATTCAATGGATGGCAAAAACTTTTGATTCAACACCAAACTTCACCCAGTCATTAGAGCTAGCCGCCTATGCAGCAACACCTTTATTGATGGTGGGTTTAGCTGCGCTATTTCCAGTGCTTTGGTTTGTAGCTCTAGCCGGGTTAGCCGCGCTGTGTTACTCGGTATATCTGCTTTACTCAGGTGTACCCATTATGATGAATATACCTGAAGAAAAAGGCTTTATTTATTCAAGCTCTGTTGTAACTTGTGGCCTAGTACTGATTGTGGCACTCATGGCAGCAAGTGCTATCGTTTTTAGCTCTGGCTTAGGTGTTGAATACATTAGCTAACAGCATAAAATAAACGTCGACGCTCTTTCACATCTATGTGGCTACGACATACCGTTTATCTTGAACATAAAAAAACCGCTTAATTAGCGGTTTTTTAATATCAAAAATTTAGTATTTAAATAATTATTCTGAACCTTCATTATGCATATCAATAATTGAGTCAGCATTTTTATCAGAGGTTTCTTTAGTGTCGTTATTACGCAAAGCGTCTAGACGGTCTAAATAGCTTTGATCTATGTCTTTAGTGACATATTCGCCATTAAAAACTGAGGTTTCAAATTCAGTAATATCTGGATTTTGTATTGAAACAGCCGCAACCAAATCTTCTAGTGTTTGAAAAATCAATTTATCTGCACCGATAAGCTCGCAGATATCGTCCAGCTCGCGACCATGAGCAATCAACTCATTCGCACTTGGCATGTCAATGCCGTAAACGTTAGGGAAACGAATCTCTGGTGCAGCTGAAGCAAAATACACTTTTTTAGCACCGGCGGCACGAGCCATCTCAATAATTTGTCCTGACGTTGTGCCACGTACGATAGAGTCATCAACTAACAAAACATTTTTACCCAAAAACTCTGTACCAATGGCATTAAGCTTGCGTCGCACTGATTTTTTACGCAGCTCTTGTCCCGGCATAATAAAAGTACGGCCAATATAACGATTTTTAACAAAACCTTGGCGATACGGAATATTAAGGTGACGGGCAATTTCTAATGCGGTATCACAAGAGGTTTCCGGAATAGGAATAACAACGTCAATATCGATGTCGTCCCATTCTTTGGCAATTTTATCACCCAGCTTTTTACCCATTTCAACACGAGAACCGTAAACTGAAATTTTGTCGATAGATGAGTCAGGACGAGCAAAATAGACATATTCAAAAATACAGGGATGAAATGATGGATTTTCAGCACATTGTTGGCTGTGAATTTGACCCGATTCAGTAAAGAATATCGCTTCTCCAGGAGCAACATCACGCACAAACTCAAATTCGTTAGCATCAAGCGCTACCGATTCAGACGCCACCATATATTCAATACCTGATGGTGTTTCGCGCTTACCAAATACCAAGGGACGAATACCATTAGGATCACGAAATGCCACCATACCGTAGCCAATAATCAAAGCAACCGTAGCATAGGCACCACGTACACGTTTGTGAACATTGCTTACCGCTTTAAAAATATCACTTGGGTCTAACGTATGTTGCTCTGAGTTTTGTAGTTCGTGACCTAAAATATTTAATAATAATTCGGAGTCAGATGTGGTATTCACATGACGACGGGCTTCTCTGTTAAGCCATAACTTTAACTCTTCGGCATTCGTTAAATTGCCGTTATGCGCTAGAGAAATACCAAAAGGTGAGTTGGCATAAAATGGCTGCGCTTCTGATGAACTTGATGTTCCTGCCGTTGGGTAACGAATATGACCAATACCCATATTACCTTGTAGACGTAACATATGGCGGGTATGAAAAACATCTTTAACCAAACCGTTACCTTTTCGCAATCTAAAGGTATCATCGTGAATAGTCACGATACCTGCTGCGTCTTGGCCACGATGTTGTAATACCGTTAAACCATCATATAAAGCTGTAACAACGGGTGTTTTACCAACAATACCAACAATACCACACATGAATTTTTTCTCCGACGAACTAAGTTTAAATACTAAGCTAAAAAACTTGATGATTGTTTGAGATACTCAAAAAACCATTCAACTATTAATGTAAATTCTGGAACTAATTGTGAATTCTGCCACCATGCTCTAGATGACGCGGGCGTAAAGGCATCCATAAAAAATAATACCGCGGCTATAATTAATACACCTCTTAACGCCCCGAATACGATACCCAGTACCCTATCGGTACCAGACAAACCGGTTTTGCTAACAAGTTGACCAATGATGTAATTAATAAGCGCACCTAAAATTAAGGTGGAGATAAATAAAATGGTAATCGAGGCGGCGTTACGCAGCAGTTGATCAGAAATATTGGTGAGTTGGGTCGACAAGTTAACATAGAAGCTGCTAGCGACAAAAAAGGCGCTGATCCAGACAATTAATGAAACCGCTTCTTTGACAAAACCACGCACTAAGCTAATTAAAGCTGAAATGCCAATGACAGCCAAAATGGTATAATCTATCCAAACCATAAATCGAATATTCTCATTGATTAGAGGCGCGCATTCTATCAGAAGGCGACTAGGATTTACTATTAATTTTATTATTTAGCTGGATAAAAGCGAGTCACTTTACCTTGCACATGAGTCAACTTTTTCAATGCGGGTAACTGTGCTTCCAAGGATGACTTGATCAATTCAGGTCCAATACATACCTTGGTTAAGTTACCTTTTTTAGTTTTAATAGGCTTAGTAAAGGCGGTATAGCCTGCTTTTTGTAATTTACTGAGTAAGTCATCAACATTATTTTGATGACGAAAACTGCCCAATTGAATAACCCACGCCTGTTGAGCTATTGCTTTGCTAGGTGCTTTTTTTATGGTTTCAGTCACAGAAGTTTTTGCTGCCGCGACTGCCGGCACAGCTGAAAAATCGGGCTCTTTAGATAAAGTAGAGACAGTAACACCTTTTTCCTTAAGGGCTTTTGCTGAGTCGATAACACTTTGCTCGTCCAGTGCAAGCTCATCAGAAATAGACTCTACGGGTAAATTAGCCAGTTTTTCTTCTGGAAAGCTTTTATTGGCTTGCAAAAATTCTACCTGAGGCGTGCTTGGAATGGCCTCAAAGTTATCTTGATAAGTTTTTTTGTCACCATCAAGTACATCAGGTAAGAATATGATGGCGATAGCAGCAACAATAATGGTACCCACTAAACGATTTTGAAATGGTGTAGACAAATTAGACTCCAAGCATGGCTAAACTAACAAACGTCTTATTTCAGCAACCGTATAGAAAGATCCGAAAACCAGAATGAGATCAGTTGCTTTTGCATTCTTTTTAGCCATTTTAAATGCCTGAGAGACATTGTCAAAACAATTCACCTTAGCCGGGTCTATTTCTGTAGATTCAAGAATTTTTTTTGCTTCACAGCCTCTGTTAATATCAAGCGTACCTATATACCAATGCGCAACTTCTGGCAATAGTGGTGCTATGGTGTTGGTGATATCTTTATCTGCCAACATACCTAGCACGGCATGAACCTTAGGATAGTGTAACGGCTGCAATTGTGCTGCTAAATATCGCGCCGCTTGTGGATTGTGCCCAACGTCTAAAATAACATCACAATCGAGAATAAATTTTTCCATTCTCCCTGCGACTTTTGTTTGAGTAATAACCTGATTAATAAAGGCACTATCTAAGGATAAACTGAGTTTTTCCGCTAAAACACTTAACACCATAATCGCTGTTGCAACGTTGTCTTGGGGAATTTGGCAAGGAGTCAGTGCTGAAAAAACCTGGTGACTACTACGCCAATGCCAAGTGTTATTATGGCTTTGTTCAACAGTAAATTTTTGTTCGCGAGAATACGCTATAGCACCAATATCGTTAGCGTGAGTGATTAATGAGCTAGGTGGATTAGTATCACCCACTACCACCACTTTATTTGCCCGCATTATGCCCGCTTTTTCAAAACCAATAGCTTCTCGGGTGTTACCCAAAAATGCTTGGTGATCTAAGTCAATAGTGGTAATGACGGCAATATCGGCGTCGATCATGTTAGTGGCATCTAAACGTCCACCTAAACCCACTTCAAGAATAATAACCTCAGGCTGCTCTGCCATTAAAACCAACAAAGCGGCTAACGTAGTGTATTCGTAGTAGGTTAGGCTAATATCGCCACGGGCGCTTTCTATAGTTTCAAAAGCACTAACGAGTGCATTGTCACTAACTTCACAGCGATTAAGGCGCAAACGCTCATTAAAGCGCTCAATATGAGGTGAAGAGTAAACCGCACAAGTTAAGTTTTGTGCTAAAAACGCATTTTCTAGAAAAGCACAGGTAGTGCCCTTGCCATTAGTGCCGGCAACGGTAATCACCGTTGACCTAGGAAAAGCAATGTTAAGGTTTTTCGCCACAGCGGTAATACGCTTTAAGCCAAGCTCTATTTCGACTGAGTGAATACTTTCTAAATAGGAAAGCCATTCAGTAAGATTTTTTCTTTGTGAATGGCTTTGAGTCATTTTTGACATGAGTTTACCGTTAGGCTGCTGGGCTATCTTGTCCCATAAACTTAGCAAGCATTCTTGCTAAAGTACTGCGCATTTCACGGCGGTCAACAATGATGTCAATTGCGCCTTTCTCTTTTAAGAACTCACTGCGCTGAAAACCTTCAGGTAGTTTTTCACGTACCGTTTGTTCAATAACGCGCGGGCCGGCAAAACCAATCAATGCTTTGGGTTCAGCCACGTTAATATCACCTAGCATCGCCAAACTTGCTGAAACACCACCCATAGTTGGATCGGTTAATACTGATATATATGGTAAACCTTTTTCACTCATTTTTGCTAAAGCTGCACTGGTTTTTGCCATTTGCATTAATGAAAACAATGCTTCTTGCATACGCGCACCGCCACTAGCAGAAAAACAAACAAAAGGTACATTATTTGCTAAACAGTACTCAACACCTTTAACAAAACGAGCTCCAACAACAGACGCCATTGAGCCACCTAAGAAGCCGAATTCAAATGCAGCAACAACAATAGGTTGCCCATGTAATTCACCTCTCATTACCACCAAGGCGTCTTTTTCACCGGTACTTTTTTTCGCCGCTGCAAGACGATCTTTATAGCGTTTTGAGTCTTTAAACTTGAGAATATCTTGTGCTTCAAATTCTTCACCTAGCTCGACTCGCTCGCCTTGGTCAAGAAAACCGTCAATGCGTTTACGTGCAGAAATTCGCATGTGATGATCACACTTTGGACAAACCGACATCTGTCGGTCTAACTCAATTTTATATAGAACCGCGTTACAGCTAGTACACTTACTCCAAACACCTTCTGGAATATTTCTTTTTTGTGTCGACTTTGCTTTTGGGAGAATCTTTTCAATCCAGCTCATAATATATTTTTGCCTATACACGAAAGATCTAATAATTGTTTAAAATACAACCACTAAATATAAAATTTTTGCTAATACTATGAATTAAACCATAGAACACCTATATAATTATAGGAAAAACTGGTCTGTTTACTTCTAATGCTTGATTATAGTAAAAACAAGGGTCCTGGGTTACGTTTTGGAATGCCAAACTCCTCAGGGTAATCAACATCAACAAAGTATAGTCCAGCTGATGGTGCTGTAATACCAGCAACACAACGATTTTTTGCTTCTAATACTTCTTTGAGCCAACTAACGGGTTTTAGTTCCTGACCCACTTTCATCAAACTACCGGCAATATTTCTCACCATATGGTGTAAAAACGCATTGCCCTTAACATCAATAATAATAAACTCACCTTGGCGAGAAACATTACAATGATGCAAGGTACGTGTTGGAGAATGTGATTGACAATGCACCGTTCTAAACGAAGTAAAGTCGTGTTGACCCACCAAATATTGTGCGGCTTGATGCATTAAATTTTCATTAAGTGGAAAATGACAAAAGCTAATACCTGAACTTAAAATCGCTGACCGTAACCGATTGTTATTAATAATATAACGATAACGTCTAGCCGTTGCACTAAAGCGCGCATGAAAGTCATCATTAACCTCTTTCACCCAAGATACCGCAATATCTTTTGGTAGGTTAGTATTAACGCCTAGTGTCCAAGCAACATCTTTACGGACTTTATCAGTTTCAAAATGAATGACCTGATTAGTCGCACTGACCCCAGTATCGGTTCGGCCTGCGCATACTACCTCAATGGGTTCATTTGCTATTTTTGATAAAGCCTTTTCTAATGACTCCTGCACACTAATAACATTCTTTTGTCTTTGCCAACCGTAGTAGTTACTACCATCGTATTCTATGCCTAAAGCGTAACGCATTTTATCCTCCACTGCTAAGATCACGACATTATCTATTATTTTACTGATTATTACCAAGTGACTATTGGGTAATGACCAATAAAATAATGAATTATACTCATTTGATGAATTAAGTGAGCACCTTTTTCATGCAGAAAAATGGATAAATACCAGGTATAAAATTTAATCAGTAGTTATGCTACTTATAAATTTTATAACGCCATAGTTGTTCATTTTAACGTCAGCGTCTAGTAAGAAACAACTAGTTAAATGTTACATTCCAAGGTATCAGTGGCTCAATGTCAGTCGGGTTTTGACTTAGTTGCTCAAGAAGTTTTTCCACTCATCAAAAGCTTTACTAGACATAAGTTGCTCCAATGAATGAAAGGGAAGTAACTTTAGAATGAAAGATTAACCAGGGAGATGTGCAGGTTGCCAGGCGCTGACGATAAAGGGTTATAATTTTGATTATTAAAATAAAAATAAAAATAAAAAAAAGGCGCATAGGGCGCCTTTAGATATTTATTTTTCTCATCAATAGACCACTTGTATTAGGTCAATAGTTACCCGTTATCCTTGAAACTGCAGCCTTGCTAGGATGCCAATCACATAGTTTATCTCTTCTCATAGCACTCACTTGCTCATCGCCTAACGGTATGTCTGCTGCTTTTTGGGATATTATATTAACGTTGTAGTTCAGCGCTTTAGTTCAGCGCTTTAGTTCAAGGTTTTAGTTTAACGCTTTAATTCAACATAGCTAAGCGGTTTTGCTGAGTCTGCTCTTTTTCAACGTAAGTAAACCATTGTTTTGCCACTTTGCTCGTTTCAGCATAACTAATGGCTTGGGTTAAGGAAGTTAGCGCCTGATCATATTTTTTTAAATTAAATTGCGCCATACCCACCACTAAATACATAGTGCCCGTTGAGGACAGGCCGCCGCGAGCTATGGCTTTTTTTGCGGCATCTTGCGCAAGTTGCCAATGCTCAGTATTTAAATAAGCTTGCGCTAATTGCGCATCAAAAACACCCGTTTCAGCAATGCTAGACGCTTGTTGCAATACCGGGATCGCTTTATCATCTTCTTTCGCCATTAGGTAAGCTTGTGCTAACAAGTTAAAATATTTTTCTTTTGCACTCACTTGCCCGTTGTCAATGGCTTCATTTAACAAGTTGGCCGCCTTGTAGGGTACGTTATGATAAAGATATAACTGTACTAAAGAAATAATATCATTGGGTTTGGTAATAAAGTCATTTTGCCAAGCCGCTTCCATGACCGCTAACTGCTTAGCTTCTTCACCAATTTCTCCGTACATGGCCGCCAGTTGTGGCCAATATTCAGCTTTATTGTAATAACGTACCAGTTGTTCCATTACCTTAGTGACTTGCTTTGGTTGTTTTAATTCAAAATACGCAGCGCGTTGCAATATCAGCCAATTTTCTGCGGGTAGATCATTTTTAGCTAAAGCCTGTGCTATGGCGCTGTCAATATGGCTAATACTGGATTCATATTGCTTGTCTTGGTAAAAAATCTGAGCAAACAATAAATCTTGACCTGACGTTAACGCTTTTTTATTAACACTTTGCCATTGCTTGAGATAACCCAAAGCTTTGGGATAATTATTTTGCTGCATTGCCAACTGTGCCAGTGAATATAAAGTGGATAGGTAAAGACTGTCTGGGATCCCTTCTTCACGCACCACCTTTTCAAAGCTAGTCATAGCTAATGCGGTATCGTTATTACCATATTGCATAAAACCGTAAAAGTTCCAGAGCATGGCCCTTTCATACGAATTTAAGCTATCAAGACGTGCTTTAACTTGGTCTAAAATCTCAAATCCGCCAATTTCATCACCTTCATCGGCCTGTTTTTGTGCTCGTGCTAGCTGGCTGTAAACCCGATCTCGCATGGCTGGCACTATTTTAGATTGCCTTGTTGCAGAAGTTGAATCCGCTGCTTGAGCTATGCCAATATCGATAAAACCTGTGATATTTACCAGTACCGGAGCAAGATATAACAAGCCAAGACTTAATAGCAATAAGGGTGTTTTATTCATGAGTATTTATCCTAAGTTAATCATTCACATTATCTTGAGCTTACCGATTTTAAAGCTACGGCTTTTAAACTTACCTTTTATATCAGTGCGTTAACCGTCAATTTGAAAAGTGATTTTGTTTTGCACGCCGGCCACCGCCATCGCCTCACCATCAACGACTCTAGGTTTATATTTAAACTTCAATACCGCATCCATTGCAGCGCGGTCAAATAAACTTTCAGGATTTGCTTCAACTACCACAGGGTCTTTAACCGAGCCATTTTTAGTGACGGTAAATTCAACAATAACGTAACCCGCTATGCCCCTAGCCTGTGCGCGCCTTGGATAAATCGGGGCCACTTTAACAATCGGTAAATAATCGCCGTCACCGCTGTCTAAACTTAAGCCCCCGCTTAATCCTGCATCAATTTGAATGTCAGCAGCAAAGCTGGTGCTTAACGTTTCGCTATTGGGATTATTTTGCTGCATTTGCGGTGCAACCATAGGTGGTGGTGGTTCTTTCGGCTTGGCGGGTTTTTGTGGTTTACGCTCTTTCTTTAGCACCTGTTCATCTTTTTTTAAGCGAATAAAATCAAGAACATTACCTCGTGGTGCTTCGGTCATGGCTTTGTTACCACCCACGATAAGTGCTTGCATACTCCAAAGTAATAAAAAGGTCATAACGACAGCAAGCAGCAAAGCAATACCGTAACGACTAGTGTGCGAAACCATGATTAGCCCTCTTGCGCCGCAATGGAAACGTCATAAACACCCGCAGCGCGAGCAGAGTCCATGACTTTAATTAACACGTCTGTGGTCGCTTTTTTATCCGCTTGAATAACCACAGTGCCTTGCGGATTTTCAGCTTTTAAGCGCTCAATGTTAGCTTGTACCGAACGGACATCAACGTGACGTTTGTTGATCCATATTTCACCTTTGTCACTAATGGCCACTAAAATATTAGCGCGCTCTTTTTTTACTGCGGTAGCGGCTTCAGGACGATTTACCTCAATGCCCGCTTCTTTAACGAATGAAGCAGTAACAATAAAAAAGATCAGTAAGATAAACACCACATCCAACATAGGTGTCATGTCAATTTCTACGTTATCATCGGTATTTTGTTGTAATTTTGCTAATTGTGAACGCATAATATTCCTCAAATGTCGTTTTCGTGAGTCACTCTTGTTGTGCCAACATGCTCTGCCAACGTGGTGCCAATACTTAGTTAACGAATTATCTAGTGCTTATTGCCATACTATCTTCAAGCAATTCAGTTTCACGCTTGGCATAACTTTTCAGCCATGTGACCGCAAAGACCCCAGATAATGAACCCACCATGCCGGCCATGGTTGGGATAGTGGCACGCGACACCCCAGAGGCCATGGAACGCGCATTACCACTGCCTGAAATAGACATAACATCAAACACTTCAATCATACCGGTTACCGTACCAAGCAGACCTAATAAGGGACAAATCACCACTAAGCTTTGGATCAGAACCAAATTATTGTTTAATGCCGCTGAGCCGCGAGATATCAACGCGGTTCGAATTTGTTCTGCGTGCCAGGATTTTTGCTCACTGCGCCCTTGCCAATTTGCTTGTAACTTTTTTTTGGTCTCTTTATAGCCAAAATATACAAAGGCAAAACGTTCAAAAATGAATAACCACATCAAACAAATAACCCAAGCAATCACAGTCAACACCAGACCGCCAGTGTCCATAAATTCACTGATTACGTTCATCATTTCCATGAACCAAATCATGTTTACGCTCCTTTTTCCGCACGTTCGGCAATTATTCCAGCACTTTGCAGTTGCAACACATTGATAATGTTGCGGCTACGAGAGTTTAATAGCGCGAAGATAAATACCATAGGAATAGCAACCACTAGACCTAACACTGTGGTCACTAGCGCCTGTGAAATACCGCCTGCCATCAATTTAGGATCGCCGGTACCAAACAAAGTAATGGCTTGGAAAGTATTTATCATCCCAGTCACTGTGCCCAATAAACCTATGAGTGGCGCAACCACTGAAATAATTTTTATTAAGGTTAATTTGCTGGATAGTTTTGGCACTTCACGCAATATTGACTCAGAAAGTTTTAGTTCGAGGGTTTCAGTATCCGCCGTTGGATTTTGTTCTTGAACCAGCATCACACGGCCAAGCGGATTATCACTTGATGCCTGATCAGATTTAAGTTGGCGATTGACTTTAGCGCCAGTAAGAAAAAGACTGATAAAACGTTGTATAGCAATCAATAAACCAATCAAACCAAGACCTAAAATAACGTAACCTATAGCACCACCTTGTTCGATACGCTCTTGCATGTCAGGTGCCTGTACTAATAAACCTAATATTGAGCCGCCAGTGGGGTCGAGTGCAAACGGCACCAGGTCACCATCACTGTGACTTAAGGCTGTTGTAGTGGTTAAAAAGCGTTCAGAGGGTTGTCTGATAAGTTCGGCGACCGTGCCAGTTTCATTAATATATTCAAGGTATTTGCCATCGGCTATCAAGTTAAAACCACCGACCCGGGTAATTTCCTGGTTTACTTTTGTGCCATTAGCAATAACCACTTCGCGGGTAAATGGCTGAACTTTGCCGCTTTCAGTCATTTCACGTTGTAATTCAAACCATAAACGTTCAATTTCTTCAATCGATGCCAGTTTCGATGTTGAGCCCATGCTTTGCGCAAACTCATCTAAGAATTCACCACGGCCTTCAAATTGTGCTGAAATGACCGAGGTTTCAAACTTACTTCGGGTATCACCCGCTACTTGCTGTAATACCCCGAACAATTCTTTTAATTCGCCTAGGCTTTTATTGAGGGCGTCACTTTTATCCGCCAGCGCAAGCTCGTTATTTTGAAAGTTTTGCTCAAGCTGGTTACTTAAATCAATTTGCTCATCGCGCTGTTTACTTGCCTGCACCAGTAATTGGTCTTGTTCGCTTAACTTTGCCTTAAACTGGGCTTCTCGTGCTTTATTTTGTGAGTTTTGAGTGATTTGTCCGGCGGCCACTTGAGCCAACAAATCATCTAAATCAGCCGCTGGTTTTGCAAAAACAGTCGTTGCCATTGCCGTAACCAACAGGGTGCTTAATGCCAATACTCGGCAAGAAAATGGTTTTTTAATTCGCTTCATTATATGTTCCTATATTCCTATTGGTTGGCGACTAATTGACACTGTTTTGGTTTGCTGAGGTGCTATTAACAAGTAATGGCACTAAGACCAAATCAGGGGCAAGTTGTTTGCGCGCAATACGCAGCGCTTTGTTAACACCCAAACGGTAATCACCCGGCAGTGTTTTCCAGCTTTGACTTGTCTGGTCCCAACGCCCTAAATGATTACCATCACGCGTTTGATACACCAAACTTATCCGGCCAATGCGCAAAAAGTCGACGTCGCGCTCACTCCCTTCAACCTCAAGTAAACCCGAATAGGCTTCAATAGTGCGACCGTAATCCACTTCCACCTGATAGGCTGATAACACTCGACGAAATTTTTCAGATACAGAAACATCGGCGCGATTAAGCATGTTATTTAAACTCGCAATACGCTCACTGCGCTCTATAGGTAAAAATGGTACATCTAAATTTACAAACTCAGCCAAAGTAGAAATCATTCGCGACATCAAGGGTGAAACCTGACGTTCGATAATACTGACCTGATTCATCGACTGAGCAATTTGCTGTAATTCAATCAGCTGATTCGAGGTCTGGCTTTGCATTTGTTGGTTGTAAACATTTAACCCCTGAATTTCCTTATTAACAGTTTTAAATTGCTGTAATTTACTCAAGGTCTTATCACTTAACTTATTGATCTGTAACTGTGACTGACTCGCCGTTTTATTGAGCTGTTTACCTGCTTTAACAACGTCAGTAAGTTCAGCGCTTTGGGCGTTGACTTGACTAACAAATAACGAGCAGACCAATGTACTTGAACTAATAAGCAAGTTAAGTTGCGCCTTTAGAGATGTTTTCATAATAAAACCTACTTAGTGCGGTTAATGCTAAAAGTGGTAGACAATCACTTAGTCTTGAGGTGTTTGTTTACCGTTATTACTATGAGGCGCAGCTTACTTACCTATTGTGACAGTCAGGTTGCAGTAATATTTCATCTTTGTTAAATGACAAAAATATGATTTTTTTCTTATAGTTAGAACACACCAATCAAAAAAAATTGTGGATAAGTTTCTGCCATAGTTTGCAAACATAATTTACACCCTTAACTTACCCGCATAAAAAAAGGCCACCGAAGTGACCTTATGAATTAAAAACAAGTATGACGCTTAAATTAGAAATCCCATTTTAACGACAAGTCTACCCCGACACCCCGAGACTCGCTGCGTAACAAGGTATCTTCAAAGATAATTTCTTTTTCTTTGTCTAACAAGTTCTTAACTTTGAACTTAACCGTTGAGGAATACGTTGGATAATAAGTGTAAATAAAGTCCAACGAATGGAATGGCTGCTCATAAGCATCATCTTTTTCATCAATACCTGGAATGATAATGCGTGCACCAGAGACGTTATACGCTAAAGTCGCCGAATGGTTACCGTTAGGCGCGTCGTAACCCAAATTTAAGTTGACCACGTATTTAGAGTGGCCTGTCATGCGTCTAATTGGGTTAGTGACGGTAGTCGAAACACCCGTTTGCTCCACCACTTTTTGAGTGTCTATGGTGATTTCAGAGTCACTTAAGGTCAGGTTACCCGATAAGAAGAAACTTTCAGCCCACGGCCCGATGAAATTAAAGTCTTTCAAAAACTCCATTTCAATCCCGTACACTTCGCCCTTTTCCGCATTAGCGATTCGGATCAATGGCGGACCATCTTGAGAGGGTGATTGCACCGCTTCTATTGGGTCGATCATATCTTTGTAAAACAGACCAACCGACAAGTTTTCACCGCTGTTTAAATACCATTCCCAACGCAAATCATAGTTTTTCACCTCAGTACTAGTGACGCTAGGCGTACCACCAATAGGGAAACCTGTGAGTGGGTCAAGGTAAGTTGCCGGCGCTACTTCACGAATATCAGGACGCACGGTAGTTTCACCATAAGAAAAGCGATATTGCATTTCAGTGTCCGGAATATAGGTTAATGCCAGCGCCGGATAAAAGCCTTGTTCAGCAAAGGCAAGTTTCTCTAAATCTGTGGTGGTTGGCTGTAAAGGTAGATCAAATTTTCCGGTTGCTGGGTCTAACGGTGCCACCACTTGACGGAAATCTTCCCAACGCACGCCACCACTAACTCGCCAGCGATTATTGAAGAAAAAATCAGCTTCAACATAATAAGCATCCACTAACTGTGCGGAATAATAATCATCACCAGCCACAGAAGTATCGCGAATAATTTGCTCATTGCCGCGCAGTGGTTGATTGAGTATGACCTCATCGGTCAAAATACTGTTCAGTTGACTACCCGTTAAATCAAGCGCATCGAACGCCAACGTATTCACGTCGACTCTGCGGGCAAGTGCATCTCGTGATTTTTCTACAAAATCAGCACCCATTTTTAATTCAACGTCCAATTGTTTGAAGTACAGCGGTAACGACAGGTTAAAACCATAGTTTTCAACTTTGTCATTCAGGTCTTGAAAACTGTATCGAGAGGCTGTGGTAGCTTTGCGCAGTGAACTTTCATTAGCGATATCAAACAAACCATCTTGGTTAACATCTGACAGAATATAACGGGTGGAAATATTACCCGGCGCATAACGATTCGAACGGGCATTTGAGTATTTCCAGTCCAGCCCTATGTTCCACAGCGCAGGGAAGTTGTGAGTACCGCGCACCTGATTAGCCAACATTTGGCGCTCTTCATAATTCACTTCGGTATCGCGTACCCGCAAGCCATCACTTAATAATACGTTGTTGGTATTACCGAACTTTTCTTTTATTTCATCACGAGTATCACGCAACACTAATGAGCTAAAATCAAGGCGGTGATTTTGGTTATATTCAATGCCAAAATTGAACATACCTGAAAATTTAACCGAATGTTCGGTGGCATCCACTTTATCGAAACCGCGTACTAATGACCAGATACCATCACCTTGATTGGTAAAGTCTTGCCCTTCATATTGCTTAGATACTTGCCATTGATTGTCATAAGACAAGGCCGCCAAATAGCCAAAGCGAAAATTGTTATAGCTAAAACTGTTCCCCAAGGTCGCATCAAGACCAAAATCAGGGGCTACGGTATCGACTACCGGGTCGTAGTCACGGTTAAGGTCAGCGGCAATTTGGCGATTTTCCTCTTGCGAAATACCATTGAGTGCAGTGTAATTGCCCCATAATTGCTTTAATGCTGCCGGTGCTGCGCGGGTACCATCATCTTTGCCACGCCAGTCGTTGCCTCCGCCTTGATAACCAAAGCCTTCGCCAATATTGTCAGTATTACCACCAAAATTTCCCGCCAAACTAAAGATAAAGTCTTTGGGAATGGTTTTTAAGCGAATATCAACATTACCGCCACCAAAATGGGCTGGCATAGACGGCGAGTAAGATTTTTGTACCGATAAAGACTCTATGATAAGTGCAGGGAACAAATCCAATGGGATAATAGTTCTGGTGGGATCTGGACTAGGCACAGCGGCACCGTTTAGCTGGGTGCTGGAGTAACGCTCCCCCAAACCACGCACGTAAATAAATTTGCCATCAACTAGCGTTAAACCGGTAACACGTCTAAGCGCCGCGGCGGCATCACTGTCACCCGTTCTTGATATTTGCTCTGCCCCTAGAATATCAGCAATAAACGCCTGATTTTTTCGCTCTGCAATGACAGCGCTGGCAGTCCCTTTTAAGCGACTGGCTTTAACAACGACTTCTTCAATGGCGGCGTTTTCGAGTGCATTGTTAGTCACTTGGTCGCTAACTTCAGTGTCAGATGTAACCACTTGCTCGGTTGTTTCTTGCCCAGAGGCCTGCAAAGCAATCAAACTGCTTAGCACGCCAAGCGCTATCTGTGATAAAGAGAAACGGTTTGATTTATTTTTCATTTTTAACCTCATATGAATGGCTGTCCATCAATAGGAAAAGCTGCTTATTCGCAAACGGCGAGTTAAGTAGCATGGCATTAAAGTTAATAACAAATGCCCTAATTAATGTTGCCGCCAACAAGTCTGTTAGCGGCAATGTTTAGATTATTAACAACTTATTCTAAACCTACAGTCCATCCTTGAGTCCAATCGTTGTCAGCAGTAACCGCACCTATATGGCTGGCATTATTGAAGAACGCATGACCGGTAAAATCTTTAGCCGTTGTAGTATCTGTGGTAAAGATACCGTTAACCACATCGGTCATACTCGCGGCGGTACTGTTATCAGCATTACTGTTTAATACCCAATCACTAGTGTTTAATAACACTGAGCCATCGGCCGCTTTTGCATTTTTGAAATTCTCGCTACAGGCAAATACTGAGTTAGCAATCACGGTTTCGCCCGCAACGGCTTGGTCAACCGTCACTGAAGAGGTATTGCCACCTTCAATTTCAAAACACTCACCCATATCTGCTGTACCAGTTACCACAAAGTTAAAAAGCTGAGCTTTAGTGCCTTCGCGTAAATAAACCCCTTCAGAGTCACTCGACGTACCTTGATAGTTATTGCCGATAATAGTCATATTGGCGATCGTTGGGTTAGACTGTGGCAGCTTACTTGGATTTGAACCATCGTTATCCGCTTCAATAGCACGGTTTGCTGGGCCATTGTCTGGATTTGCTTTTACCAAGACATATTGCAGATTACCGCGAAAACCATTATCCCAGTCCAAAGCATCATCTTGGTTTGAGGTTAATACTAAGTATTTCGCATTAACTGTGCCACCGAAGAATTCAACACCATCGTCAGCATTGTCATTAACTTGCACGTATTCAACTGTTGTGCCTGAGCCCACACCACCAAAGGTGATACCGTTCAATTCGTTATCTGGCGCAATTTCATAACCCGCGTGGTTAACCACTACATAACGTAAGGTGCCCGAGCTGTCGCTGTCATCGCTGCCGCCAAATACCGCACCTTCTTCAGCACCTTCCACTTGTAATGAACAGGCACTGCCATCGGTAGGACACTTATTGGATTGAGCATTACCTAACAAGACTAAACCGCCCCATTGCCCGGCTGATGTCGCTTCGCCTTTGAGGTCTTCACTTGAAGTGAAGGTGATGGGCTTGCTTTGACTGCCGTTGGCTTGAATTTTTGAATCACGGCTTACTACTAAATAATCCGCACCTGAACGGCCATAAAGTGTCGTACCTGCTTCTATGGTTAATACCGCAGAATCCGCTTTGTCGTTACCCACAAATACTGGACCATTTAATGCGTAAATATTTTTCGCCGTTAAGGTTAAATCCGCAGTAAGGTGACCGGTAAGTTGACAGGTGGTCGTGACACCGTCGATAGGAGAAATGGCGCTAGTACCTGTTGGACAACCTTGAACTTCGGCTGCGGCGGTAACTACGCCACCACCAAAACCAAATGCCCAGCCTTGACGCCAATCATTAGTGCTTGATATTGCGCCAATGAAATCAACTGAGTCAAAAAATCCGTCTTGGGTGTTTGCTACATTTTGACCCGCCCCCACTAAGGGTGAATTACTATCAGGCTGACCGCTTTCATCTAACAAGATTGAGGTACTGATACTGTTTGAAGACTCAGCCGAGAACCAAGCTTCAAGGTCTAACAGCACCGAACCGTCGGCTGCTTTTGAGTTTTTAAAGTTTTCACCGTTGTTACAAGCCATCACCACGTTTTGCATGACTATTTTGGCGCTATTGGCATTATCAACAGTCACCGATGAGGTGCTGCCGCCTTCAAATTCTAAACATTCACCCATCTCGCTTGGGCCAGTAACCACAGTATTGAATATTTTTGCTGCTGTACCTTCGCGTAAATAAATACCTTCAGAGTCGTTTGCTGTGCCTTTGAAATTATTACCAACAATAGTTAAATTTGCTAACGTTGGATTAGACTGTGGTTCAATATCAGGATGTGAGCCGTTGTTATCTGCTTCAATGCCACGGTTGCCTGGGCCTGAATTTTTGTCTTGTTCAATATAAGCAAACTGAATTTTACCCCGAAAACCATTATCCCAGTCGATGCTATCGTCTTGGTTGGCAGTTAACACTAAATGTTTAACTTGCACTGCACCACCAAAAAACTCAACCCCGTCATCCGCGTTTGAGTGCACTTGCACGTAATCAACTCTGGTGCCTGAACCAACACCACCAAAAGTGATACCGTTTAATTCGTTATCTGGGGCAATTTCATAGCCAGCATATTTTACGACTACATATTTTAATATACCTGAATTGTCTTCCCAGTCAGTACCACCAAATACCGCGCCTTCTTTAGCGCCTTCAACTTGCAATGAACACGCGCTGCCATCCGTTGGACATTTATTGGTTGGTGCATTACCTAACAAAACTAAACCACCCCATTGACCAGCGGCGGTTGATTCGCCGATAACATCTTGCAGTGAGGTAAAGATAATAGGTTTTGTACTTGTGCCGCTGGCATCAATTTTTGCGTCGCGATGCACAACTAAATAATCACCACCTGACTGACCAAATAATACTACCCCTGGCTCGATAGTTAAGGTGGCGCCCGCATTCACCTCTAGTGGACCACTAATCGCATAAAAAACCGGTGCACCATTGGCAGAGGCAACAAGCGTCATATCTTCGCTAATGTCACCATCTAAGGTTTGTACATTAACATCAAAACCAATGACTTGAGAAACTTGACCACTCAAGGCTGAGTTAGTTTTGCCAGGTAAAGCCATATCAATAGGGGTGCTTGGCGCTGGATTATTGATAACACTGTCTCCAGCAGAATTATCAACATCGGATGATAAATTAATATCTCCACCACAACCGGTTAATATTAGCGCGCCTGCAATGGTACTTATTTTGAATAGGTTTTTTATGTGCATCTAGCTGTGCTCCGTAGAAAGTAGTTGAAAAATTTAAGTGTCAATAAATTATTTTGGCTATCGTACGGTTGATAAATGACAGCAATACGTTATTTTTGTGTACTTAATGTGACAGCAATGTGACTGTCAAAGAGGAAAGCGAATAAATAACGGCTGAACGGAACACAAAGGAACGGAAAAATATAGCTCACCAGGAGCTGTTATAGGGTCATTCAATCAATTTATTGGTTACTTAATGGTGAGCGTCTGGCAATCGACACCTCACCAAGTTTTACATTCCAGGGTACCAGTGGATTAATATCAGTAGGGTTTTGACTTAGTTGCTCTGCTGTGTACATTCATATAGTTTATCAATTGGCATCATGATTAGTTTCCTCATGAGTTTTAAGATAAGAGCTTTAAGATCAGAACTTTAAATCAGAACGTTAAATCAGAGTGTAAACGGCTATATGCCTGCTATTGAAGCCGTGGCTCTGCCGATAAAAGGATCAAAAAAGGCTGCAAATTGCAGCCTTTTTACCCAAGCTAAAATGCTATATCTTAGTTAGTCTTTTAGCTTGTCTAATAATTGCTGTGCATCAGATTGTTGTGGTGCATCACCCTGTTTAATAACATCAAGTAAAATCACTTCGGCGTTCTCGTCATCACCCATCTCAATATACACCTTAGCCAAATCTAATTTTGCCACAATACCATTGTCATCATCAATATCGTCTTCGCTGAGATCACCTGAAAATTCAGGAAATTCATTCAGACCAACATCAATATTCATTTTTTCATAAGGTTCACTTGGCTCACCATCTGATAGACTATTGAATAACAAAGAATCTACAGAAATAAAATCTTTATCTGCAGTTTTGTTATCCGATTTATCTTTTGCTAGCGCTTTATCTTCCTCAACTGTCTCTAGGTCATCACCTATGTCAAAGTCGTCACCTATGTCAAAGTCATCATTGGCATCAACATCATCACTGGCAGGTGGACTACTTTCTTCTTCAATATTCGCCAATAAGTCATCAAAATCTAAGTTATCAAGCTCTTTCATACCATTAACTTCTTCAGCGTTGCTCTTTGTAGTGTTTTTAGCAGCACTCGGTGCGCTGTTTTCATTACCAGAGAGTAAATCAGCTAAGACATCGCTATTCGTAAAATCTGGTGATAGTTCCACCCTATCACCACTATCTTTTTCATCATTGAGCAAGTTTGCTAAAGTTGATTCGTCAAAGTCGCCAGATAATGCTGAAAAATCTTCTTCGTCAGTAGTACGGCTAGCTTGCTCTGCCACTTTATTTTCAGTGTCTTCACTGAGTAAATCACTCGCCAATTCGCTATCAGATTCTTTATCAAATAGTCTAGTATCAAGAATATCATCACCAATATCTAATGGTGCGTCACTCGCTTCAGGAGTTTGATTGACTTCATCAATCAGAGTGTCAATATCGAAATCAAAATCATCTGAAATTTCTTCGCTGTTGGCCGTTGAATTTTCAGTTTGACTCTCTGTGTCAGTTTGACTCTCTGTATTTGTATTTATTTGCGGCTCAACAACCTCTACTTCTTCAATACTTTCATTCGTTTGTTCACTAAAGTCAGTATCTAAAAAGGATTGCACATATTCATCAGTAAAATTATTAATCAGTGCTCTATTTTCATTATCTGATGGAGCTGAAGTATCAATATCGTCATTACTGATATCCTCACTTGCTAATGCTGTAGCCGGATTACTTGTTGTTGCTGTTGCATCAGGGTCTGATGCTTCACTGCTAGCATCTTCGCCCGTATCATTTATTGCATCTAACAAGGCATCAATATCATCAGGGTCTGATAATTCACTGCTATCTTCTTCACCCGTGTCATTTATTGCGTCTAACAAGGCATCAATATCATCAGGGGCTGATATTTCATTACTATCTTCTTCACCTGTATCATTTATTGCGTCTAACAAGGCATCAATATCATCAGGGGCTGATATTTCACTGCTAGCTTCTTCACCTGTATCATTTATTGCGTCTAACAAGGCATCAATATCATCAGGGTCTGATATTTCACTACTATCTTCTGCACCCGTGTCATTTATTGCATCTAACAAGGCATCAATATCATCAGGGTCTGATAGTTCACTGCTAGCATCTGCACCCGTGTCATTTATTGCATCTAACAAGGCATCAATATCATCGGGGTCTGATATCTCATTATTCTCTTGTGCTGTAGTCTCTTCTACTTTTTGGTTATTGGCTGCTGACGTATCACTTTCATCATTTATCGAGTCTACCAGTGCATCAATATCTTCAGGGTCTGATACCTCATTAGTCTCTTCTGCTGCAGTCTCTTCCACTTTTGGGTTATTGGCTGCTGATGTATCACTTTCATCATTTATCGAGTCTAGCAGTGCATCAATATCATCGGGGTCTGATACTTCATTAGTCTCTTCTACTGCAGTCTCTTCCACTTTTGGGTTATTGGCTGCTGACGTATCACTTTCATCATTTATCGAGTCTAGCAGTGCATCAATATCATCGGGGTCTGATACTTCATTAGTCTCTTCTGCTGCAGTTTCTTGCACTTTTGGGTTATTGGCTGCTGATGTGTCACCTTCGTCATTTATCGAGTCTAGCAGTGCATCAATATCATCGGGGTCTGATACCTCATTAGTCTCTGCTGCAGTCTCTTCCACTGTTGGGTTATTGGCTGCTGATGTATCACCTTCGTCATTTATCGAGTCTAGCAGTGCATCAATATCTTCGGGGTCTGATACCTCGTTAGTCTCTGCTGCTGCAGTCTCTTGCACTGTTGGGTTATTGGCTGCTGATGTATCACTTTCGTCATTTATCGAGTCTAGCAGTGCATCAATATCATCGGGGTCTGATACCTCATTAGTCTCTTCTACTGCAGTCTCTTCAACTTTTGGGTTATTGGCTGCTGACGTATCACTTTCATCATTTATTGAGTCTTCTAATGCATCAATGTCATCAGTACTTGATACTTCACTTGTCTCTTCTGGTGCCGTATTTTCAGGTTCTGATACTTCACTCATATTTTCACTGGCGGTATCCAACAAAGCGTCAACATCTTCTGGCTCGCTCAGGGTTTCAGTCTTGTCACTTGCTGTTGGCTCACTTTTCGTACTTTCAGCACTCTCAGCCAATATATTATCTAATTCACTTTGATCAATTTGGTCTGAATCAAGCTTAGTATCATCGTCCGTACTGGGTTCGTCTTCTAATCCTGCAAACAAGGAGTCTAAATCGCCTTGGTCTAACTGACCACCGTCTAAGGCTTCACCTTCAACAATTTCATCATCTAAAGCAATAGTTTCCGATTCATTGTCTACAGAAACATCTTCGAGCTCGTCTAAATCGTCTAAATCTTCGATCTTGTCTAAATCGTCTAAGTCATCGGAAAATAAATCAGCATGATCTTCATCATTCTCTGATAAATCTATTGATAACTCATCGTCGAGTGACAGTTCATCAAGCGCTAATTCATCGTCTACAGTTTTAGGCTCTTGCTCATTTGTCGGTTTAGTTGTCGGTTCAACGATTTTGTCTTTTGTTGTAGGCACAACATTTTCGCCATTTGCTTTACGTCGGTATAAAAAAGTTAAAAATAACAACACTAATATGGCGGGTAAGGTTGCCATTAACACAACAAACCAGGTACTTGACATCAAGCTACCTTCTTCGAGATCAGCTTTTTGTTTTTCTAATAATAAAGCTTGCTCTCTAGCTTCAGCTTTTGCCAGTAAAGCTTGTTGCAGTGAGATCATATCGTCCATCTGCACTTTTATTTCTTTGCTTTTAGCGACTTCGTCCTGCATAACACCCAGTTGGTCAGTAAAGCTAGTAAGGCGTTGACGTAATGCTTCATTTTCTTTTAATAGACTTTGTAAGCCATCGATTGAGTCTAAAACATCATTTTGAATAGTGGCGAATCTTTGCTGTTGAGAACTGTCTATCGCTTGTAACTGCACATTGATTTCTGATTTAGCATCATCTAAGTCTTTTTTATTCACCGAGGTTTCTTCTGACGACCGCACTTTGTTAGGGGCTACTTTCAGCATTTTCTTTTGCCAAGCTTTATCATCACTAAGTGATTTTTGTTGTGCGCCTTCAGGATTAATGGCTCTCATTGCTGCAATTGAGGGGATTTTTAAATACTGGCCACTAATCATGTGATTTAAATTTTTATCTTTAAAAGAGTCAGGATTGTTTTCATACAGTGCTTGCATCACTTGATAAACAGACAAACCTGAGTCTGGCCGCACTTGCAGCGCAATATTCCATAACGTATCTTTGCCTACAATCGGGCCATAACGGTCATAAGGAAAAGCATCTGTCGATTGTGGGCCACGAATACGTATACCGTCGTCAGCAGAAATAGGCAGACTAAAACAGCTAATGCTAATAATAAGTACCTGCCATAGGCACAGGCGTAACAATGTTTGCATTAAAATTTCCTATTTATAATAATTATGCGCCAATACAATGACGGGACCCAGCTATGAAGTTTTAAAGCAAAAATTATTCCAGTTCTTAATCATTGCTGCTAGGTAATTGGATAAATGCTCGTTAATTTTCACTATATTATCAAATTAACGCGACAATGCTTATCTTATCGTTAATTTAATAAAAGTTAAATAATACCAAGTTGTAATATCAGGTTGATTGACTACCTGTTCATTTTTAAGGCTTAAAATGAAAAACTACGGCGTTATAAAATTTATAAGGTGAATAACTACTGACTAAATTTTATGCCTGGTATTTAGCTATTTTTCCTGATGAAAAGCTCATCACTTATTTAATCAAATGGGTATACTATAAAAACAAAAAACCCGACGTTTATGATAACGACGGGTTTTCAAGTTTCTTTAGTAAAGCTATTACTTAGTTACTTAGCGCTTAATACTCGCTAAGGTGATCTTTAATTAATAACTCAGCAATTTGAACGCTGTTTGTTGCGGCACCTTTACGTACGTTATCGGCAACTATCCACATATTAATACCACTGTTGTGGCTAATGTCTTCACGAATACGACCAACAAAAGTTTCATCTTTACCGCTAGCATCAGTAATTTGCGTTGGAAAGTCTTCATCTTTGTGACAAACCACTATACCTGGCGCTTTGCTCAGTAACTCTTTGACTTCTTCAGCTGAAATGGGTGAGTTGGTTTCAATATGTAATGATTCACCGTGACCAAAAAATACCGGTACACGCACAGCTGTTGGGTTAACCATGACACTATCGTCGCCCAATATTTTCTGGGTTTCCCAAACCATTTTCATTTCTTCTTTGGTATAACCATTTTCAAGAAATACGTCAATTTGTGGAATAACATTAAAAGCAATTTGACGAGAGAAATTTTTCGGCTCTACCGGTTTGCCACACAGTAAGTCCGCAGTTTGCTTGGCTAACTCGTCCATAGCGGCTTTACCACCACCTGAAACTGACTGATAAGTACAAACATTTACCCGTGAAATACCTACGGCATCATAGATAGGCTTTAATGCCACCATCATTTGAATGGTTGAACAATTCGGGTTAGCAATAATATTGCGGTTACGATATTCAGCTAGTGCTTGTGGATTAACTTCCGGTACGACTAATGGAATATCAGCGTCATAGCGAAACTCAGAGGTATTATCGATAACAATACAGCCATCATTAGCCGCTATTGGCGCATACTTTGCCGATATTTCACCGCCAGCCGAGAAGAAACCAATTTGTGCTTGGCTCCAATCAAAATTGTCGGCATCTAAAACTTCAATACTCTCACCCTTAAAGTCAATAAATTCACCCGCTGAACGAGCGCTCGCTAATGGGTAGAGCTTATTAATGGGAAAGTCGCGCTGTTCTAGTATTTCAATAATTGTTTTACCAACTAAACCCGTTGCCCCTAGTACGCAAACATCAAATTTCTGTGCCATGTTCCTCTCTCTTTTTATCCAGTTTATTTATTAAAGCCAAGCTGATGTGGCACATCTAAACTCAACGCGTTATTCAAGTTGACGGTTATTGACGAAAACTCCCGGCGAGTCGGGTAAGTTTTACGAATATGGTCAAATCCTTGAAGTTTAATTTGTTGACGAAAAATTGCATCGTCACGCCTAACATCGTATACCATTTTTACTAGCTGGTTTAACAGTATTTCATCAAATTCTTGTTTAATTTCAATAGTGCCAATTGCCGATATCGGTAAAAAGTCAGCCAGCTGCTTATTTGGCAAAATATCTAGTTGGCGACATAATGCCCGATAGAGAATTTCTGTGCCACGAGCTTTTCCTTCTAAGCTATAACCAGCAATATGCGCGGTGCTAATGTCACAATACGCGATTAAAGCGGATAATATCTTAGGTTCATTTTCCCACACATCCAGTACCAGCTTTAACGTATGTCCTTGCTGCTTGATTTTCAATAAAGCGGCATTGTCGATAACTTCACCCCGACAAGCATTAATCAATATTTGGTTAGCTTTAAATTGAGCTAATCGGCCGGCATCCAATAAATGATAAGTGGCATGTGGGCCGGTGCGAGTTAACGGCACGTGTAGCGAAACCACGTCGCAATTTAACGCTTGCTCAAGCTCAACAAAATTTCGTTTATCCGCTGAATTTTCAGCGAGTAAAGGGTCACATAAAACATGCTTAATATTTAAAGCCGTTAACTTCTCACTTAACCTTGAACCGGTATTACCTGCGCCAACAATACCGACGGTTAACCCTGATAAGGTGATTAAATATCGCTCCGCTAATACGACTAGGGCACTCAGGACATATTCAGCGACAGACACGGCATTGCAACCCGGTGCAGAATAAAAGTTAACCCCTCGTTCGGCTAAATAGTCTTGATCTATATGATCAACGCCAATGGTTGCTGTACCGACAAAACTTAAATTTTTATTATCTTGCAACAAGGCTTCATTGACTTTAGTGATTGAACGCACTAATAACACGTCAGCATCACTGATATCTGCTGCCGACAAATCGCGGCCAGAAAATGGTGTTAACACACCTAAATCAGCAAAAAATTCCGCCGCAAACGGCATATTTTCATCATAAAAAATATTCATTTAGCGTTTCCAATTCATCAGAAAGTCATAAAAGCATGACGACAGGGTATTACGCCGTTAATGTGACTTTCTTAATATAACTTTCTTTTTCAATTTTTGTTACTTCAACCGTAATGACCGCCTCTTCAATACCCAAGCGTTCAAGTTGATTGCTAACACTGTCAGTCAGGTTTTTACGCTGTGATAAATCACGCCCTGATAATATTTTTAAATTAACATGGACAAAGACTTGCTCAGCACCCGGCAGATAAAAGTCATCATAAGCACATGCTCGAACTTTAATATCAGCTGCCGTAAATAATTCACTTTGGTTTACACCTTTATAAACAGCATGCATTAGCTGTTCTACGGGTAAACTTTCAATAATTTTTGCAGAATACTCAACAATACAATGAGGCATAATAGGCAGACACAATTAATAACAGACAAGATAGCTATTGTAACGAAAATCTAAGCTAAAAAGAATATCGATGGCTAGGTTATTTAGCCAATTTTCTAATACTTTAGGCTTAAATCTATTTTAGCAAGTTATATATGCTGACATAGATCTAGGTCACTAGGCTAATGTCGGACTAGTGTAGGTTTAGTGTAGGTGTAATGTAGGAGTAATGACCAAGCACTATTAATGCTGTGCAGCCATCGATATCGTGACTTAGCTTTTTTCGCAAGCATAAAAGCTAACTATGCTTCAACATACAAAGAGGTACTCATACCTAAAAAGCGGGATGTCTAAGAGCGGTCATGTGATCGCACCATGCCATTGTCCTGAAGATAAAAAGTACTGAAGATAAAAAAGCCGCTAAAATTAGCGGCTTGATAAACAGTTTGGGCTAAAAGCCAATTAACGCGGTTTTATTTATACTTTTGCATAACCAGTGTGGCGTTAGTGCCACCAAAACCAAAGCTGTTTGACATCACTAAGTTCAGCTCCATATCACGCTTTTCGGTAACTATGTCTAAGCCTTCAGCTTTTTCATCTAAGGTATTGATATTAATAGATGGCGCAACAAAGCTATGTTCCATCATCAATAATGAAAATATCGCTTCATGAACACCAGCGGCACCCAAAGCATGACCTGTCATGGCTTTAGTGGCACTAATGGCTGGAGAATCATCACCAAATACCGCTTGAATCGCACCAAGCTCTTTAACATCACCTACTGGCGTAGAGGTGCCATGGGTATTTAAATAATCAACTTTCGCGTCAACACCCTGCATGGCTTGTTGCATACAACGAATAGCGCCTTCACCACTTGGCGCCACCATATCAAAGCCGTCTGATGTGGCACCGTAACCCACAATCTCAGCGTAAATATGTGCGCCACGCGCTAAGGCGTGCTCAAGCTCTTCAACAACAACCATACCGCCGCCACCTGAAATAACAAAACCGTCACGGTCTGCATCATAGGTGCGTGAAGCTAGCTCAGGTGTATCATTGTATTTAGAAGATAACGCGCCCATGCCGTCAAACATCATAGCTAATGACCAATGAACTTCTTCACCGCCACCAGCAAATACCACATCTTGCTTACCTAATTGAATCAGCTCAGCCGCGTGACCAATACAATGCGCACTGGTAGCACAAGCCGAACTAATTGAATAGTTAACGCCTAAAATTTTAAACGGTGTGGCCAAACAGGCAGAAATGGTGCTCGACATAGTTTTTGGTACCGCATAAGGCCCAACACGTTTAACGCCTTTTTCACGCAGTATGTCAGCTGATTTAACGACGTTTTCTGAAGAAGCACCACCAGAGCCCGCCACAATGCCTGTGCGGAAATTTGAAACTTCATCTGGTGTTAATTTTGAATCTTTAATCGCTTGATCCATGGCTATGTAAGCAAAAGCTGAAGCTTCACCCATAAAGCGTAAGGCTTTACGGTCAATGTAATCTTTTACTTCAATGTCAGGTTTGCCCCAAACTTGACTACGCAAACCCATTTCAGCAAAACTTTCAGAACGGGTAATACCTGAACGCCCTGCTTTTAACGACGCTAATACTTCTTCTGTATCATTACCAATACTTGATACAATACCTAATCCGGTGATAACTACACGTTTCATATTAATAACCATATTCAATTAAAAAATCTGGGCGTATCATACATACTTTTGCCCCCTATACTGGTCTGTCCAGCGTACACTTGTACACTGAATGTTTTCATTTTATACCAGTATTTTGTAATAATAAATAAAATAACCTTTTTTCACCTCCAACGGAAGACGTTAATATTGTGATTGTTCAAACAAAAATTACCTTTAAGGCTGACGGTTCACCTTATTCAAGCCAGTTTGAAGATATCTATTTTGATATAAACCATGGCACTAGCCAAAGTGAATGTATTTTTATTGATGGCAATAATCTTAAAGCAAGACTAGCCCAGTACCCAGAAAAATTTGTCATTGCTGAAACAGGTTTTGGTACGGGATTAAATTTTTTATTAACCCTAGCGGTATTTGACCAAATAAAATCAACCGCTCACGAGCAAAATGCAGCGCCAGCTAAAGTGAGTGCTTTGCACTTTATTAGTGTGGAAAAATATCCCTTATCAAAACAGCAACTGGCACAATCGTTAGCAGTTTTTCCGCAACTTAAAGAATATAGTCAGCAACTTATTACCCAATATCCTGAACGTTTTGATAAAGATATTACGCTAAGTTTTCTTAAGGGTTCAGTCACACTGCAACTAATATTTAACGATGCCACCCAAGGTTTAGCTCAGCTAGGAAACGAGAAAGCCGTGCAGCTTTCCACACAGGTTGACGCTTGGTTCCTTGATGGTTTTTCACCCGCCAAAAACCCTGAAATGTGGCACGAAGCGCTTTTTAAGCAAATCACACGCTTATCAAACGAGCAAGCAACGTTAGCCACCTTTACGGTATCAGGAAAAGTTAAACGCCAACTGGTTTCTGCCGGTTTTCGGGTTGAAAAACGCCCTGCTATAGGTAAAAAAAATGAAATGCTTAGCGCTGTGTTTCAGCAAAATCCTCTTTCAGGCAAAGGTTATCAGCAACGCCCTATAGTGAATAAACCGCAACATGTCAGCATTATCGGTGGTGGTATAGCGTCAGCATGTGCCGCTTATGCCTTAACAAAAGCTGGGGTTAAAGTAACGGTATATTGCCAAGACTTCAGTGTTGCTCAAGGTGCATCAAGTAATAATATTGCCGCACTATACCCACTTATTCATCAAAAAGCCGATGATATTAGCCTATTTTATCAACGAGCTTTTGAGCAAGCAGTCACTTATTATAAAAGTATCAACGAGCAAGGATTTCACTTTGATCACGACTGGTGCGGCCTGTTAGAAATATCTTATAAACCCGCGTTAGCATTGCGTCAGCAACATATAGCAGACTCTAGTGTTTGGCCAAAAAACTTAATTCATAGTGTTGATAAAAACCAAGCTAGCGCATTAGCAGACATAGCCCTTGAACATGGCGGGCTATTCTTCCCTAAAGCGGGCTGGATAGCCCCTGCTCAACTGGTAAAGCAAATATTTAAGGCAGCTGAATTAAGTCATCGCCTGCGCATTGAAACCGGTTGTAAAATTAATAAAATTAGCCAACAAGCTCAAGGAAAATGGGTACTACACAGCGATACGGATAATTATCCAGCCAATGTTATTATCTATTGTGGCGGCGCCCAAGGCATACCCTTAAACCTGATTGAGCAATTACCCTTAACCTCGGTACGTGGCCAAGTCAGTAATATGACCAGTAATGAAAAAATTGCCAAACTAGCGACTGTTATTTGCCATAAAGGTTATTTAACACCGGCGAATAAAAACCTGCACTGCATCGGGGCCACGTTTCAAAAGCACAGCTTTGATATCGACAACAAAGCCGAAGAAGACCAATTTAATCTTGCTATGCTAGATAAATGCTTACCGGGTTTAACACAATGGCAAAGTACAGATATTTTCAGTAGCAAAGCGCGCTTACGTTGTATGACGCCGGATCACTTGCCCATGGTAGGTGCTATGCCAGACATTGCTGGCCATAAGCAGCAATTCCCGCACTTAAGTAAAGACAAACGTTGGCGCTATCATCAACAAGCACCCGTGATTGAAAATCTATATATGTTGACGGGATTAGGTGCGCGAGGACTTTGCACTGCGCCCTTATTGGCCGATATTTTAACCGCTGATATTTGTGGTACACCCTATCCTCTAGATAATGAACAGTTATTTAACCTGGCGCCAAATCGCTTTGTTATTCGAGACATTATTCGTCGTAAGTTCGATTAGTTTTACCGGCTAAAATCTAAAAAAAAAGCAGCTAATTCAACATGAAAAGCTGCTTTTCTTTCAAACTGACAGCAATAAAACTTACGCTGTAAAACTTAGCCTGTAAAAATCACGCGGTAAAAGCCGTTTTTAATCCTAGCCAATAATCTTGTACAATTTGGTGATCTTGTGGCGTAAGCTCAGTACGAGCAAGCTGTAACTTCTCACTAATATTTATCGCTAACGTTTGCGTTAACACTTGTGACTCATCGCCATATTCACTGCCCGCTAAACTAATAAATCCTCTTAAATAACTCCCGGCAAATAGTTCATCGCCGCTGACATCTTGTGTAACTTGTTCATCTAAAAAGTGATATAACGCGGTAAGGTTTTCAAATTGCATACTTAATTCCAAATTCATGTAGACTCGTTTTTCAACTTCGCCTATGTTTAATATATTTACAGTTTTTCGGGAGAGCTATTGATTATTGCGGGCTAGCAACCGGGTATAATACTTGGTCATTATAACCTGTGATAACCGGCAAATAGCATGACAAAACCCTATCGAGTTCGCTGTCACCGGTGTCAGCAATTAAAGGCCTAGCTGCCAGCGCATTCAATTTTGCTTTTGTTGCGATAATAATAATATTTTCTTTACCTATAGCGCGAATAACACGTGGGCTCAATTGTTGATTACCGCGGCCAAATATATGACCTTGACCACCAATTAAGGTAATAAGCAGTTTAACTTTACCTTGTGCATAAGGCTGAATTAACTGCCAAAGCTGAGGTTCAGTCAAATCACTGGCAATTAAGGCTTGCTCGCTTATCGCATCAACGCCCAGTAAAGTATTGTCAAGCGCCAACTCTTCCATAACAAAAGCCGTGGTAGAGCCTGAGCCAATAATAAATAGCTCGTCATCCATTTTAGCGATAACATCCGCGGCAATATCTTGTAACACCAACTCATCCGACTCGACACCACCGGATTTAACCGCTTGAATATAACGTAACTCTGATGGTACTTGCATTTCACCAAAGCGCTTTGCTTTTACTATGCCTTGGCGAAATAAACTTTCATCAATATCCATAACATCAGCGTCGGTTAAGCTCACTAATTGATTCGTTATCATCAATTCGACCACTCGCCCAGCGGCTTTAGGCGTAATAGCATAAACACCTGAATGAATTTTGCAACCTGCGGGAATGCCCAATACCGGAAACTTGTCTTCAACAATATGGCAGACATTACGTGCAGTGCCATCACCGCCAGCAAATAACAGTAAATCAATATCTTTAGTGATTAATGCGCTAACTGCCTGCTCAGTATCAAGCTCTGTGGTATGCCTATCTTC
The DNA here is from genome assembly GCF_014076985.1 of Colwellia sp. MB3u-8. Taxonomy (NCBI): domain Bacteria; kingdom Pseudomonadati; phylum Pseudomonadota; class Gammaproteobacteria; order Alteromonadales; family Colwelliaceae; genus Colwellia; species Colwellia sp. MB3u-8. The sequence continues at coordinate 20,575 of NZ_JACGVA010000059.1, read as the reverse complement.
AAGCTTATGTTCAAGCCTATCTTCAAACCTATATACCACTTGGGTGTTAAAGCCTAACGCTTTAGCGGTATGCTCGCCCATATCGCCAGCAGCGGTATAAATAATGATATTTTCTTTGTAAGGGAGCAATATTTCTAACGCCAGCGATGCTCTAGTGTTTGACTTTGCCGTAGCGCCAAGTGCAATCGCTTGTTCTGCAATACCAATACCATCGCTACCTTTTAATGCCACACTACCACCGATACCCGCAATAGGATTAATGACTAAGCCTAATTTAAATTGTTTCATTAATTAATCTCATAAATTTTCCATACATTTATTGCAAAGACACTTATTCTTCGGAGGATTTTAATTTTAATTCTAATTTTAATGACCTTAGGTTGAAAAGCATTCAGGGTCCGAAAATTTAAAATGCTCAGAGACTAAAGGCCAAGGCGTTTGATAATAGGTTGTTAAAGCGATAATAAATGTTGCTGCATCGTTAGGAAAACCGTATTCAAGATAGGCAAGCACTTGTTGGTATACCTTAGCTTTAAACACCACTCGGTCAGTTTCGCCGTTACCCAGCAAATTATCGCTAGAAACATCAAAGGCTTTTCCTGTAGCGACACATAACGCCCATTCAATGGCCTGCGGTTTAATCTCTACTTGCTCAAATGCTTGTTGTTGGCTTTGATCACGACCATCAGGAATATACCAATAGCCAAAGTCTTCTAATAATCGCCGCGAAGCCCCTGCCAAGCACCAATGAGAAATCTCATGTAAGGCACTAGCGTAATAGCCATGAGCAAAAATAATCTGATGATATGAACATTTATCATCAAGAGGTAAATAGAGCGGTTCACCATCGCCTTTTATTAATCGAGTATTATATTTTTCTTTAAAAGTGTCTTCAAAAATGCAGATTAAATTATTAAAACAATGTTTCATGAAAGCCAAGTATATTAAGTGAGTTATTAATGACTATTACGCCAAGTATGGCATAACTGTATGGCATAAGTTAGCCTAATAAATCAGGCAAGTCATGCCTGCATCTCACCCAGAAAAGCTAAAAAACAAAACAGCTAAAAACAAAACAGTTCTAAGCTAGACATAGATGAACTAACGGCGTATCTTATTGATTGTAAAATTAATGTAAATATATAATTAAAAATAAAAAGATTGGCTTTAAGACGTGAATTAAAAAAACGTGAATTAAAAAACGTAAATTATCACTAATTCACCACTATATTTCAGCCGGACAGTATATATCATCACTATGTTAGTATACATTTTAGCGAGTGAATTTTACAATTTTGGTTAGCAATTCGGAGAATTAATTATGTCAACGGATATGACAAAACTACGTGCGTTTATACTGACTTCAACAGTTGATATAATGGGAGAATCTCACTTAACACTGCTCAACCGCTTTACTGGCTTAATCAAAGCCTGTGATATCAATCTTGATATAGGGAATAAACTTCCTGATAAATCGCAATTACTTTCATATCAATTTCTGCTGATCGACTTATTTGCTTACCAAATAGGAAAAGGGTTACCTACTAATATTACAGCGCTTGCCGCCAATAATAACACCATACTTTTCAATGCTACCGATGGAGTAACCTGTGAGAAAACGGCCTTACTGTCAAACGTAAAAGGGGTGTTTTATACCAAGGATCGACCAGACATCATATTAAAAGGTTTTGAGGCTATTATGAAAGAAGAGTCTTGGTTTAAACGCACAACCATGAACAAAGCCGTTAACGACTTATTAAGAAACAAAAAAACTCAGCAGACTAAACTTCTTGATGAAGACACGGATACCATTTTTCCTACGTTAACCAAGCGAGAAAAAACCATCATCGGCTTAGTTTCTAGAGGCGCTCAAAATAAAGAAATAGCAGATCAGCTCCACATTAGCCCCAATACGGTAAAAACACACCTCTACAGTATTTTTCGAAAAACCAGCTCACGAAATCGTATTGAGCTGATTAGTCGAACACAAAGTTATACAGGTACCCTAAATTAATAACCTGAATTAATAACCTGAGTTTTTAAAATACAGACTGTCCTGTCATCCCATATGTTTACAAATTTCATCACGAGAAATAAAAAATAAAAAATAAAAAAGCCAGTGATTATCACTAGCTTTTTTTATCCCGTGTGCCCAGTGCTAAATGTGTTTACACCTTTAAAACTTAATAAGAAAAAATCAAATACAAACTTACATCCTTACATCCTTACATCCTTACATCAACTATGTATCAGACATCAACTAAGTATCAGCTCGCCAGACTTTGCGCTTAATGCCTTTCACCACCAATTCCGTAATAGCTTTTTCAATCGCTTGTTGCACACAAACATGCATAGGTTCATTTTGACTAAAACCACCTTCAGCTTCAGCTAAACGCTTAAAGCTGACATAACGAAAAAATCCAGCTCGTACTTCTTGACTCAAGACCTTTTTATTAGTGGATACCGAGACCAAAACTTGTCCAGTTCGAACATCAACCGCACGTAAATACACAGTGATCTGATCTTCACGATAAAGCTCTGAAGCACCAATACCAAAATATTCCGCACCAAAACCACCCGTTTTAGTATTAGAGTCATAGCTGATAATACCGCCTTCAAGTAGTATTTTAGCTGTGGTCAAAGGAGGTAATTCAATATTTTTTGTGCCTTTACTTGCTTGATTTGCCGCACGAGTAATTTTTCGCTCAGTTAATACATTCTGTAGACCTTCACGCTCTACCGGCAAGAACCAGTCCGAATCACTTAATGCTTGCATCAGAATAGACGTTGCTCCTTGCGTTACCGCAGTAGAAAATGAACTGACATTCGCTTGTGGTTTGTATTGCCCTGTTTGGTCACGATAAGAATATACCGACACAGGTATGGCACCTTTGGGCTTAGGCAGCGACTTTAGTTCTTTAAAGCTTTCAAGTGGCGCCATTTTTGTTGCTAACGATTGCTCTGGCGGAAATAAGTTACTCGCGTTATCCAGAACACTACAGGCCGACAATAAACTGACAAGACTCACGATTATAATTTTTTTCATTTCTTCATCCAAACTTCGGTATTTCAATTATTGTTATTTTTCCCGTCAACAAATCAGTAATTTCTATCGTAATAGTGTCACTGTTCGCAGATAAAATATCAATTTGATAGTCACCACTAATAAAGCTCTCGTCTTCACCAATATCTATGTCGGTGTTTTCACCTAAGACCGTATCTTTATATTTACTGACAATATCACTGAGGGTTGCGCGCTCCAATGCGTCTGATACTTTTTCTTCAAAGCTTTTTTCACTCCGTGTTGCTTTATTTTTATTTTGCGCTTGCGCTTTACTTAACAAAAAACCACCGTTTGACGCGCTACCTCCAAAACTGGGGTTAATGGGTGTGTAAACTAATTCTGTACTTAACGCATAATGACTTAAGCTAAGATAAACCACCAAGACTACAATTGATTTCTTCATTACTACTACCTTTTAATTATCAACCACTGCTACCAACCATTGCTACCAACCACTGCCAGCCATATCTATACTGTTTTGGTTATATTGAGTTTCCGCCATAGCATCAATCAAGATAAATATAGCTTGCTCCACTTTATCTTTAACGGGTGATTGACGACGGCCAAAATAAGTAACATAAATAATGCGACCATTGAGTAATAAGCTAAGTTTAGTACCCGCCATCGGCACAATTTGCTCAATTAATTGCGCATTTATGCCTTGCGTATTGGGTATATCACGCCATAACTGAGAAAATTGAAAATAAAAATCATGGCCTGAACGACTCTTAGTGTTATCAAGTAATAGGCCACCAATTTCGACTTCTTCGACTTCGTTAGTGGCGTAAGACATAGGAGTAGATAACAAGGAGAGTGTTACCATAATACATAAGCAGATATATTTAGACATATAATGAGACATACAAAGGGGCCTTAAGCCCCTTATTACCTTATAGAATATCAGCAATTATTGCTGAACAATTACTGCTGAACAATGACTGCCGCATTCCAATCACCTACTTGTGTGACTGAAACAGAACCACCATCACTAATAAATGAACCTTCGACAATGTTACCATTACCAAATTGGCTGACATTAAAAGCGACATTAGCACCGCCAATTAACATAGTCTCGCCCCCTTCGCCAGTGATTAAGTTTTCATTACCTATTTGCTCAATATCAATGTCATGATTACTACCTTCAACTAAAATATCTAATGAGTTCAACTCACCGTTTTGGGCAATATCAATGGTATTGACATTACTATCGATAATGGTACTCATCATAACAACGGCGTCGTTAGCAAAGCCTGTTTGCGCGATTCCAATGTCATTTTCGCTGGTAGTCAACTCATTATCGCCAGCTGAAGCCTCTAAAATAACGACGTTTTCATCGCCTGATTGCATCACGTCAATGTCATTATCGTTACCGTTAAAGTTAACCACGTGGCTTTCATTTAAGTTACCCATTTGTACTGTTGAGTATTCGTTATTAACACCAATAGCGCCAATATAACTCGTGTTACCATCACCTACTTGCTGGTAATTAAACTCATTATCATCACCGATAGCTTCAAAAGTAGCACTGTTGTCACTACCGTTTTGCATAATATCTGTTGAGTTAGCTATACCCGCATAAACACCAGATTCAGCAGTATTACGGTCACCTTCTTGATCAATAGAGATTTCATTTTCATCGCCATCAACTGAGGCAATAGCCACCTTATTACGAGCACCATCTTGTTCAATAGCCAATTCGTTAGCATTACCTGCAATCGCTGAAATATTTACCACATTCCAATAACCATCTTGAGTGACTTCAGCCGCATTGAAGTCACCCACGACGCTGTTGAAATAAGCTTCTTGCCATTCGCCGTCTTGTACAATGTCGAGATCATTGTTAACCCCGGTCATTTCGTTATTAAATGCCCAATGCCCCCCCTCACTTTGATCTATAGCAACCATATTACCATCGCCTAGCACTTGGTTAACCACACGGTTACCAATACCCAAATAACCGGCACCTAATTGAGTCACTTCGATACTGTTGTCATGACCTGTAACGTTGTTCTCGGTTTCGTTAATATCACCATCTTGTTCAACGAACAGCAGATTATTATTACCGGTATAAGTACCAAGAGCTAAGTTATCACTACCCACTTGAATAATTTCAGTGACATTGCCTTCACCAATAACAGTAAAGCTGTCACCGTTAAAGTCACCTTCTTGCATAACAGCCGTTTCGTTACCTTGATCAACACCTTCAGCAGAGGTCTGAGATATCACAATGACATTGCCTGAGGCACTCACCATTAAATCTGATTGAATAATAGTGTTTTCAGTTTCTACTTTTGTGTCTTCAACAGCAAAAGCGCTTTGGTTTAGTCCAAGTGCCATAAAGACAGCACAAGCAATTAATGATTTATTAAGTTTCAAAATATATCCCTATTTCTATTTTTGTTTAATATGAGTAAAAATTTAACCCATATATATTATGAATAGATAAGCAGCTTATCTGTCTTATCGTTAGTGGCGTTTTGTATTCCCATAGTAGTTTTGAAAATAATACGAATACTATTATTAAAAAAACCCGTAATTTTATTAAAATTTTTTTGCAGTGAGCTTTAAAAGTACTAGCTTTATTTGTCTCACTTCACTTAACTGGTTTTATTGGCATAGCGCTATAAATTAGTAAATTTGCAGATTTCATCAACAGATATACCATCAGATAAACCATCAAAAAAAAGCACTTTTCAGACTTTTTCTTTACTAACCTCAGCAATGCCAATAAAAGCTCAGTTCGCTTTCTTTCGTTGCGTTAAGAACACTACGTCGTTTACCAATCAATAAATATCACCCTATTTCATTATTTAAATAAATTAATTAAAAAACAATAAGATAAAAACAAAAGGTAGGTGAAAAGTTGAATATAAAAATGTTAACAATTAAAAAGCACTAAAAAAGTACTAGTTTTATCAGGCTAATTACAATCAACAAAAAGTAGTAAAAAAGTAGTAAAAAAGTAGTGAAAAACATCTTTATAGTAATGAGAAAGTCGTGTTTGTTGCAATTTTATAGTCACAGCCCTATTTTTATGATTAAAGTAATAAGGTTGCGTAAACCCATAGAAAGTAAAAAAGTTAAAAATAAAGGACTACGGCCTAACGCTTATTTTTCGGCTATGTTTTTTGGGCTATGAAGAATGTAAATAACATACTAAATACAATACTAAATAAAATATGGAGCAAAACATGAAAGCAAAATTATCGGCTTTAACGTTAGCGTTACTGCCATTATTAGCAAATGCATCAATCGAGCTAAGTTCAGTAAAAAACCTTACTTACAAATCAGACTCAGTTATTGTTGTCTATAAGAACCATGCCTCTCAATTTGACCGTCGCGCTGCTCGTAACCTTGTTCAGGCTAAAATTTCTGATCTAAACAATGACGAAATTGATGATAAATATCGCAACTTAAATAAAGGCCGCATAGCAAAATTTTCACTCAATAGTAAGATGTCAGTGAAAAATGCGCTAAAAGAGTTACGCAAAAGCTCAGCAGTTTTATATGCAGAACCTGACTATATTGTCAGCATCGCTGGTATTCCAGATGACGCACGATTTGATGAACTTTGGGGCATGCATAACACGGGACAAACAGGCGGCGTAGATGATGCTGATATTGATGCGCCTGAAGCTTGGGATATTTCTACCGGTAGCCGCGATGTCATTGTGGGTGTTATCGACACGGGTGTTGATCATACGCACCCAGACTTAGCAGCAAACATGTGGGTAAACCCTGGCGAAATTGCAGGAGATGGCATCGACAATGATAACAATGGCTATATTGATGATATTCATGGTATTAACGCTATTACCAATAGTGGTGACCCTATGGATGACAATGGCCATGGTACTCATGTATCGGGCACCATTGGCGCAACAGGTAATGATGGTATAGGGGTTGCTGGTGTTAACCACAATGTTTCTATTATTGGTTGTAAGTTTTTGGATTCAGCCGGCAGTGGTTCAACCTCAGATGCTTTGACATGTCTAGATTATTTTGTTGGCTTAAAGAATAACCATAACGTTGACATCAGTACCTTAAATAACAGTTGGGGTGGTGGTGGTTTTAGCCAAACGTTATATGACGCAATAACGGCAACTTCAGATGCCAATATCTTATTTGTCGCAGCGGCAGGTAATGGCGGCTATGATAATGATGCTAGCCCTAGCTACCCGGCAAGTTATGATCACGACAGCGTTTTTGCCGTCGCGGGAACTAACCATACTGACGCTATGTACACATCATCACAATACGGTTTAACCTCAGTCGATATTGCCGCTCCTGCGCGTAATATCCTGTCGACTGTACCGGGTGGCGGCTATTCTTCTTTTACCGGCACGTCCATGGCTACACCACATGTAGCAGGTGCTGCGGCATTAGTATTATCAGTTAATCCTGAGTTATCTGCGGTCGAGTTGAAAGAATTATTAATGAATTCTGGTGATGCTAACCCAGCAACGGAAGGTAAAACCGTTTCGGGAAAACGCTTGAATATACATAACGCTTTACTTGACGCAGATCCATCTCCAGGATTTACGCTTAAAGCGACACCCAATTCGACTACCATTGAAGCTGGCGAAACGGCAACTTATAGTTTTGACATCGGCTCTGTTGCTGAATGGGATGGTGAAGTTAACTTAACATTAGTTGGCTCACTTGCTGGCGCGATGTTGTCAACTGACACAGCAACACCAGGTACAACATTTGAATTGACTGTACCAACAACCAGCGAAACACCATGGGGTGAGTATGACTTTACGGTAACAGCAACCAGTGACGAACTAGTCAAAACAGCAAACGTTCGCTTAATGGTTAACCCACAAGGTTTGGTTGAGTTCACTTACACTAATGATGAAGTTATTAGCATTCCAGATAACGATGCTAGCGGCATCACTTCAGCCATTAATGTTGCAGATGAGCTCACGGTATTTGCATCAGATATTTATGTCAATATCACTCACACTTGGATTGGTGACTTAACGGTAATGTTAACCTCTCCTGCAGGTACTTCTGCTGTGTTACAAAGTGCATCAGGTGGCAGCGACGATAACATTGACAAAACCTTTAGTTCTGATGCGTTCAATGGTGAAGTAACAACAGGCGATTGGATATTGAGTGTTGCAGATAATGCATCGGCGGATACGGGCTCATTAAACAACTGGGCAATTACTATTACAGGTATTGGTGAAGTACTGCCTAGCGCACCAGAAGTTAGCTTTGCTTATGAAGCTGATGGCCTTACAGCTACCTTTACTGACAACAGTACCGACAGAAATAACGATATGGTGAGTTGGAACTGGAGCTTTGGTGATGGTTTAGTATCGAGCGAACAAAACCCTATTCATACCTTCGCAGAAACAGGCAACTATGATGTTATGCTTACCGTAACAGATGCTGAAGGCTTAAGCAGCAGTGAAACTGTCATTGTTACTGTTTCATCAACCAATATTGAAGCTGCCGTTAAACGAGCATATAAATCTCGTTTAGGTCGTTTACGTGTTGATATTACATGGGATGGCAGTTCAGCGGATACCGTAGATATCTTCCGCAATGGTATTAAGATTGATACGGTTGAAAATATAGGTATTTACCGTGACCGCGAACGTCGCACCACGGAAAGTCAGTTTATTTACCAAATATGCGATGCATCAACAGCATGTTCAAATGAAGTAACCGTAAACTTCTAAGCATTATTTTTTAAACGGCAAAAAGGGCTTCTAAGTAAATTAGAAGCCCTTTTATTTTTCCCTTTAACTAAAAAATTTATCTACTCATACCACTTTCATTAAATTTGTGATCTTGTTGTGCGCAGAGAAAATGCATCAGGGCAAGACGCTTGATTGAGCAATAGCTGGCTATTGTGATTGAGAGCACCCTAGCCTTGGTGTATTTTAACCAGTACAAGTGGGCAATAACTTAATGAAATTGGTATCACATATTGCCACACACGCTCTGATATCATGACGACAACCGCTATAATAAAAAGCTCAGTTACCCTGGCAGAGTATCGCCCGTTAAAGCCTAATGTTAGATATAGAGAATGTCAGATATAAAGAATGTTAGATATAGAGAATGTCAGATATAAAGAATGTTAGATATAGAGCATTTTAAAGATAACTAAGCCAGAAAAAGTCCAGGCCGATAGCATCAATTAAACATAGTGTTAACGAAAAACGGCGATTGTTACCTCGCCGTTTAAAATCATCATTTAAAATCTAGTAATAAAATCTAATATTAAAATCTAGTATTAAAATCTAGTATTAAAATAACGCTTAATCTTTAGTACTTCTCATATCTAAAATCGGCATATTACTGCTACCCAGTACGGTTGCCGGTAATTTACCATCCCAGTTTTGCGCTTCCGTTAACTTAACAATTAGCGGGTTATCACCTAGCGCCTTAGCTTTAGCTGTAATGGCTTCAGCTTCTGCCAAACCTTTAATGCGAATCGACTCAGCTTCCGCAATCGCGACTAATTTAATCCCATCCGCTTTGGCTTTGGCTGTATTGACATCACGTTGCGCTTCAAGGTTTTGTCGGGCTAACTTATGCTTTTCGGCATCCGCTAAATTTTTCTCTGTCTGCTTTGTTTCAATTGAAGTTAAATACTTAGCGGGCAGTTGAATATTTTCAATTTGAATATTATCAACCGTCACCGGAAATTCTTTCATTTCTTCAATAAAGTTAGCTTCAATTGCTTGAATGGCGCCTGCTCTGTCTTGAATAAGCTTTTCCGCGTCATATTGTGGAATAACATCTTTTGTCGCTGATCTAAAACGGGGATCTAGAATTCGGTTTTCAAATTGTGACAAGCCGCCATATTGTCTAAATAACTCCAATGCCGCGGCTTTATCGACTGTCCAGTTCACTGAAACACTAATAGTGACCGGCATTTGCTCTTTGGTGCTCGAAGCCATTTTTTCTTCATTTTTACGGGTGCGTACTTCTATTTCTTCAACACTATCAATAAAAGGCACTTTAAAATGCAAGCCAGGATTTACCTGCTCTTTTGCTTCACTAAAGCGTTTTACAATGCCGATATGACCTTCGTTAACCGTATACACAGAGCCAATGCCAGCAACAACAACGGCGGCAACTACGATAATCGATTTTACTGGGATATTAAATTGTTCTATTTTCATGAGTAAACCTTTTTTATTTTCTATAGAATTTATTATCTGCATTTATTCTTTTATATCGTCACTTTCTTTACTTTCTTCACTTTCTTCAGCACTGTCAACACCACCTTTAATAATGAAGTAACCCAAAACACCCGATATCAATGAACCAATCACAATGCCTAACCTGTCTTGAAACATCAGGTTAACGCCCTTGCCTTGCTCGAAGGCTAAAGAGCCAATAAATAAGCTCATGGTAAAACCCACGCCACATAATATGGCCGCGCCATAGAGCAAGCGCCAATTAACCTTAGCCGGCATTTTTGCCCAGCCCAACTTTATAGCAATAAAACAAAAACCAAACACCCCAAGTTGCTTGCCAATAACCAAGCCGACAATAATGCCTAAGGGTACAGGTGCCATCACTTGCTCAATACCAACACCCGCAAAGCTTATTCCCGCATTAGCAAAAGCAAATACCGGTAAGATAATAAAGGCAACCAGCGAATGCAAATTATGCTCTAAAGACTTAAGCGGTGATGCCTCACCCTCTTTACCTTTAATAGGAATAAAAAAGGCTAACACAACACCGGCTAATGTCGCATGTACACCCGACTTTAATACCGCTATCCAAAGTACAACACCTAAGAAAATATAAGGTGCGGTATTGGTGACGCCACGTTTATTCATAGCAAATAATATAGCGATGATACTGGCAGCAACCACTAAGGATAATAATGAAAGTTGATCGGTATAAAATAAAGCAATAACGATAATAGCGCCTAAATCATCAAATATAGCTAACGAGGTTAAAAACACCTTGAGTTGTAAGGGTACCTTACTACCGATAATCGACAAAATACCTAAGGCAAAAGCAATATCAGTAGCGGTTGGAATTGCCCAACCATTAATCGCATCAGGATCATTATAATTAAAGGCAACATAACATAAGGCAGGTATCAACATTCCGCCTAAAGCGCCTATGGCCGGCAATGTCACTTGTCCTGGTTGTGATAAATCTCCTTCTATAAATTCTCGCTTAAGCTCTAAACCCACAAGAAAGAAAAACAACGCCATTAGGCCGTCATTTATCCACAATAATAGTGGCTTAGCTATTTCAAAACTGCCAACCGCAACCTGAACGGGAATGTTCAACAGCATGTCGTAGTAGACCATAAACGGCGAATTGGCGATAATCATCGCAGCTACGGCAGCAAACATTAAAATAATGCCACTGGCCGCTTCAAGATTTAAGAAATCATTAACACTTTTAATCATCATTTGTTCTCATCAATTTATTGACCACATGACATAATATGTCACATGGCGTGTTTTTACAAATTTGTTAAGCTGTTAATTTGTAAACGTTTTAATTTACATCGGCAGCCATTAATGACAAAAATTCGGAAAGATGCATAAATATCGAAAATAATTCATCTTTATAGTCAGCTCACTGGTAATATTGCATTTAATAAGTGTAATATGTAAATAGATGAAAAGAAAACCCAGCAAATATTTCCCAAAGGCTAATGTATAAATGAAAAAACTTGATGATATAGATTTACGTATTCTCACCTTGCTTTATAAAGACGCAGATATTACCAACAAAGAGTTAGCATCACAGATAGGCATAGCGCCCTCAACTTGTTTAGAGCGTGTTAAACGCATGAAAAATAATGGTGTCATCAATAACGCTTTTATTGATATCAACTTCAAGAGTATTGGCGGCAACATTGAAGCCATAGCGGCAATAAAGTTACAGCCCTATTCAGAATTAATTGTCAATAAACTCAGAGATGATCTGCTTAAGCTACCTGAAATTGTCAGCTTATATCACATGGGCGGAAGCTATGATTACTTTATTCATATGTCGGTAAAAGATAGTGAACACTTACGTCAGTTTGTCTTCAATGCCATTACTTCTCGCGAAGAAGTCACCACAGTAGAAACCTCACTTATTTTTGAACATAGCCGTAGTGGCGTATTACCTATTTTTGATGATGAGTAATATCTGAGTACCGACAAAGCCAAAGCATTAAATCTCAGCAAAAACTGATAAAAAAAAAGCCGCATTAAGCGGCTTTTTTATCTAGGGTTACCCCTATAGTTACTTACTCGTTAGCAGTAAAGTGTACTATGAACCGCCTGTACTGCCTGTACTACCAGTTGCTGTATCACAAACAATAGACTCTGTTTGTGTTTCATCAGTGCCATCGGCAGTAATTGTATACGCTTTAGTACCTAAGCTTGCAAGGCTACCTTTATACTTAACAGTTACGTTATAAGTTGAACCTTCAAGAAGGTTTCTTAGAGCGTAAGTACCCTCACCCTGGTCTTTAGCCACTTTTTTAGACTTATTAGTTAAGCTATATTTAACTAATGCGCCAGAGGCCGCCACAGTTAAGCTGGTATCATTACTACACTGCGCTACTAACGAAAGTGTTTCATTAACAACAGCTGGGCCAGCTAATGTTGCGTTAATATCACCACATAAGTTAACTTCTTCCGCTGTTTCAAACCATACTGTGTCACTGCTATCAGTAATCACTAAATTCGCTTTAGTATCTACAGCAATACCTCTTTTAGATAGCTTGTTTAGTTTTACAAATATTGGATTATTGGCTTTAAGCTTTTTAGAAAAATTAACGCCATCTGATGAAACATCAACATACAAACCATCAGCAGGCATTGCATCACCCGTAGTTAAAATACGTACAGGTACAGTACAAGTAGCACTTTCTTTAACACCCGCAAAGGTAGTTAAGTGATCAATTGCAAAGCTTGTATTGTAGTAGTTGTTTGCGGCAACTAGGTCACCCACAACTAATTTTTGAGATTCAGTTGTCCACACACCCGTATCTTCGTTTTGCGAAAGTAATGCTAGCTCATCACCTGTAGTAAAACCTTTAGCTGCAGGTAGTGCCATTTCAATAGTAATTGGCTGAGAAAAATTCTTAATTTTAACGCCATTATTATCAACCATTACTACGCTTACAACACTTACCGGTGAAAGCGTTGTAGCTGACTCAGCAGCATTTAAGCCTTCTGGTGTAATTGCTGTACCAGCAGATGTACTAGTATCTGCAGTAACTACCTCTAATGAGATACTGTTACCAGAAATTGCATTGCCATCGGCATCTTGTAATATAGTGCCCGCAGCAACTGTTACATTGGCTGCTGCTTGACCGTCGGCTACATTAGCAGTAATTTCACCTGGAGTAGCTCCACCTGCTACAGTGCCAGTGACTTCAGCAGTTGCAACACCCGCTGTTTCTTTTGAAATCAGCTTCAATTGCACATCTAGGTTACCTTCGCTTAAGTCTTCAAGCTCAATAACATAGCTTTTAGTAATATAAGTATCAGCGGTAACAATCGCAGTTATTTCTGAAACACTAGCACCACTTTTCAGCTGAAAAGTAAAACTACCATCAACAGACTCAATAGTAGCAGTAACATTACCATCAATATCAACGATGTTTGTTGACGCTGTACCATTTTCGAAAAATGAAATGTTAGCAGCGACAAGGTCAGTACTTTCAGCATCAATAACGTTAACGTTTGCAACCGGGGCTAATGCCACTGGGGCTGCTGGCGGAACGATAACGGCTGGTGGCGGCTCAACCGGTGGTGGCGTCTCAGCGCCTTTTTTGTCGCTAAAACAGCCTGATAATGCAATAGCTGATACTACTGATAAAGCTAATAGTGATTTTTTGTTAGTAAACATAGAGAGTCCTTTTTGATTCCATCATTGTGTTGTTTTTTAATACTGCTTGATTGTGTTTTAATACTGCTTAATTGTGGTGTTTTTTAATACTGTTTTATTGTACCTTGTTGTATCCCGTGGTTATACACCGAGCTTGTTAATTTTTTGCTAAAAGCTTTAAACTTTCGTTAAAAAACGTAGGGGCGACTTTAGTCGCCTTTATTGCCCGAACAACTAGCCAACACCCGTGTTTTATATTGAGCTTTATACCAAGGCGAATAAATTCGCCCCTACAGCAGACCTCAACCAATACATATCGTAAAAAAACGTAGGGGCGACTTTAGTCGCCTTTAATTGCCGAACAACTAGCCAATACCCGTGCTTTATATTGAGCTTTGTACCAAGGCGAATAAATTCGCCCTTACAGCAGACCTCAACCAATACATATCGTAAAAAAACGTAGGGGCGACTTTAGTCGCCTTTATTGACTAAACAACTAGCCAACACCCCTGCTTTATATTGAGCTTTGTCCAAAGGCGAATAAATTCGCCCCTACAGCAGACCGTAACCAAAAAATGTCGTTAAAAACGTAGGGGCGACTTTAGTCGCCTTTATTGGCCGAACAATTTGCCAATCACCTGTGTTTTATATTTGGTTTGTACCACGGCGAATAAATTCGCCCCTACAGTGTCATCAACCAAAAGATAACTGCCCTGCTGCTTTTACTTATACTCCATATAAGCATTTTTCAATCGGGCTAAATTAGCATAAATATAATCGCTCGACATGCGGCCTTGATTTAAAAAACTACGGTCTAAGCTAATGGCTGTACCTGGAGTGTAACCCTGATTAAATACTAGGCGGTTATGCGACTTGCCTATTTGCGTACTCGCCGTATGGCGCCAAGCTTCTTTACCTTTTATTTGACCATATCGGGTAACGGCCATATCTTTGCGTGAGGTTAGCGGAATACTGATAGACACCCCGGCTTTTTGCGCGCTGGTATTTTCGTAAAACAGGCCAATGTAACTATCACCAAACCAAAAACGGCTTTCTAGTTTGGCACCGGTATCTTTACTCCAAAACTCACCCGCCGTAGCATGAAAAGTAATATCCTGCTCTACCCAGTTATATTGGTACGACAGCGTTTTATAGTCGCGGTTACCATTATAGTTTTGATATACAAAGTAGCCAGCATTAGCACTTACCTTATGGCGCCCTGCAGGGCTTAACCAAGCGGTTTCATTAATAATACCGCTGTAATCGTAGGTTTCTTGAAAGTAACCTACTTGAGTTTGGTTGTATAAACCAAAAGGTAAGGCAAAGGTTTGATAAAACACCGCACGGTCAACCCCAGTATGCTCACGATAATGTTTAAACGGCGCGGTTTTTCCAAAATCGTCCGTGTTAGCCACATGTACTTGGCCGCTAACACTTACACCACCCCCTTGCCATAAGGGTAAATCAATATCGGCGCGTAGCGCTAACGACAAATCATAAACACCCAACTCTGTAGCATAAGTGTTTGTTAGTGCTGGGCCAATGGTTACCCGGGGTTTAAAGTAAGGCGAGTTTGCTCGTGTAAGCCCAACCCAAGTTACCCCTTTGGGGATAGGCATTGCACCTTGCTGTATAGCTAAATCTGGATTTTGCTGGCCGTTAATAAAGGCGCGGTAATGATCAACTTGCCCGAGTATGCTCATTAATGGCGTGTCGTATTTTGCCAGCTGAACAGTAAACTCAACACCTGGCTCGGTTACATGCTCGGCTATACGGCCAAGCACTAAACCAAAGGCATCAATATCGTTACGGTTAAATACCGGATTTTCAAACTGAATAATCAACTGCTTTTGTTGGTTATAACCTACCAGTATGTTTTCAAAGCCATCGGCAGCCAGTGCCGATTTTAGCGAGAATGCTTGGGTATTTAAGGTCAATTTATTTAAGGTAATAGTATTTAAAGCGGTATCGGCTGCCGTTATCGGGTAAGTTGAAACCTGTGCAGCAATTTTCATGGTATTTCGGCTAGCGGTGTTCTTTGATGCTACAGTTTTAACTAAAGGTACAGGTGCAGCATCCCTGGAAGCCGAAGTAACAAAGCCTGGCGGTTTATTTTGTTTTACACCATATGCAGCAGCCGCGTGGTTTGGTTGTACTTGTGCTGCGCTTTTGCTGTTAACTACGGGCTGATCATAGTCATCAAACAAGGGTATGGTAAGGTTAAGGCCCCAATAGGCGTCCTGTTCATCATAAGCGCTATTACTATAAAAGCGACTGGTTAAGGTCAATGTACCTAGATCAAACAGCCATTTTTTAGGTAAGGTAATGCGAGCCGCGGCATTTTCTGCCTCACCATCATGCTCTACCTGTAGGCTAAACCAATCAAATAATTGCCATTCAACACCGGCAAATACGCCATCCATTTGCCCAGTTAAACGATCGCTTTTAGCCAACCCAGCACTAAAATTAAAGTCACCTAGCTGTTTAGAGGCCACCGCATAATAAGTTGCGTACTGATTCGCAGCACCACCAACATCTTTACCCCCTACCGCTAAACTAAACCAATCATTAGGAATAAACGGAAGTTGATACTTAGCGTTAAACGAGAGATCACGGGTTTGTTTTTCAGTAAGAGCAAAAGTATAGTCATGCATAGTGCTAGAGGCAATTTGCCCGCTAATCTCAAAGCCATCAAACAAGCCAGCGCTAAAAATAAAATTATGACCGTTTTCATAAAGTTTGCCAGAAAAGTCTAACTGGTTATTATAGCCAATATCAACCGTGCCTTTAGCCTGCGCCTGTGCCGATGGCGTATTAATTAGCCCGGTATAGCCATTTAACGATTGAAAGCTATTTAATTTATCTGCCGCCATAAGAGGCGCGCTTAAAGCAACTAAACCGCCCAAAAATACCGTATTTAATTTAGTCATAATAATAGTCATAAATCCGAGTTAACTCTTTTATTTTTAGTGATTGTCAATGCGACATAAATGCGACATGAACGTGGCATTAACACAGCATCAATCAATCAATTATTCACTCACGACTAATGTGAGTATTTACTACACTTTGTAGTAGGCAAACGTTATTAGCGCTGTTTTTCAAGGTGGTTAGCATAAACAGCTTAAATTATATTAATGACAAATAGAAATAAATTAATAGTCTCAAGGCTAAAAAACAAAGATTCTATACGCTTGTTAGCGCGATGTTTTTATCAAACCGAAAGCAATTAATGCCCTCTAAATCGCATTCACCCTAACCTAAAGCTGCTTTCGAGTTACGCTGAAAAGTCCTGTCTAAGGCCAAACCCAATCCCGGAGCTTATCTAATTTTGTTCTGATATATGGCTTCTAATTTCTTTAACATTTAATCTTTATCTTAGTCACTACCAAACAAGTCGCGCGTATACACTTTATCAGCAATATCACTGAGCTCTTCAACCATGCGGTTAGATACAACAACATCAGATATTTTTTTAAACTCGTTTAAGTCTTTAATTACCTGCGAATGATAAAACTCATTTTCTTCAAGTACAGGTTCGTAAACTACAACTTCAATACCTTTAGCTTTAATGCGCTTCATAATACCTTGAATGGCTGAAGCTCTAAAATTATCAGACCCCGACTTCATTACTAAACGATAAATACCCACAACATTAGGGTTACGCTTAATAATTGAGTCAGCAATGAAATCTTTGCGTGTGGTATTAGCATCAACAATTGCACCAATAATATTGTTTGGTACATCAGCATAATTGGCACGTAGTTGTTTTGTATCTTTTGGTAAACAATAGCCGCCATAGCCAAACGACGGATTGTTGTAATGATTACCTATACGAGGGTCTAAACTTACACCCTGTATAATTTGCTTACTGTTTAAGCCATGTGCTTCGGCATAACTATCTAGCTCATTAAAGTAAGCTACACGCATAGCAAGATAAGTGTTTGAAAATAACTTAATAGCCTCAGCTTCGGTTGAGTCTGTAAAAAGTACTTCAATACTTTGTTTAATAGCTCCCTGCTTAAGTAAGTTAGCAAACACTTCAGCATGCTCACTTTGCTCACCAACAACTATACGTGATGGGTATAGGTTGTCGTGTAAGGCTTTGCCTTCACGTAAAAACTCTGGTGAAAAAATTAAATTATGTATACCTAACTCAGTTTTAATATTTTGAGTAAAGCCAACTGGTACAGTCGATTTAATTACCATAACAGCACTTGGGTTATGTGCTATAGCGTCTTTAATAACTGCTTCAACCGAGCTAGTATTAAAATAATTATTTTCTACATCATAGTCAGTAGGGGTGGCAATAATAACAAAGTCTGCATTTTCATATGCCACAACTTTATCTGTGGTAGCTGCAAAATTTAAACCATCACGTGCTAAAAACGCACTAATTTCGGTATCAACAATAGGTGACTGTTTATTATTTAAAAGTGCTATTTTTTGTTGATCAATATCAAGCGCAACTACTTCATTATGTTGTGCTAAAAGCATTGCGTTTGACAGGCCAACATAACCTGTGCCTACTACTGTTATTTTCATTTGTTTTCCCTAAATTTTAATCTTAAATACTTAACTATAAATTTTATTAAACACTCAGGGATAAAGTATAAGATTTCTTGCTGAAAGCTGATGGCTGACCACTGCTACTCATATCCACCTGACATCTAAAGCTTGCTCTTTTATTTTTTCAAATTAACCACATTACTCAAAACCTTCTCTTCCAAAACATTTTCAGACCTAGCATCCCACACTAAATCACAAATACCATCAGTAGGGTTAAAACCTGTAGGTGCGTCGAGTAATAGCTGGCGAATTTTTTCATGCTCAAAATTATGACAAGCAATATCTAAGGCATCAATAAATACATTGAGCTCTTTAAGCGGCAGCATAACTTCGTTGGCGGTCATTATACGCTCGTGCCGGGTTTGCGCTACGTTATTGCCTATTAGCAGTTCTTCATAAAGCTTTTCACCTGGACGAAGGCCGGTGCAATTTATTTCTATATCGCCATGCGGGTTATCTTCTGTTTTAATTTCCAGGCCCGACAGCCTGACCATTTTAATGGCTAGGTCTTTTATTTTTACCGAGTTGCCCATGTCAAGCACAAACACATCGCCACCTTTACCCATAGCCCCTGCTTGTATTACAAGTTGAGCGGCTTCAGGTATGGTCATAAAGTAACGCGTAATATCGGGGTGAGTTAATGTAATTGGGCCGCCTTGTTGTATTTGGCGACGAAATAGGGGTACTACAGAGCCAGACGAGCCAAGCACATTGCCAAAACGCACCATACAAAAACGTGTGTTATGTTTGCTACCTTGCTCTTGCGCTAAGCCTTGCAGTACTAGCTCGGCCATGCGTTTTGTAGCCCCCATAACATTAGTGGGGCGTACGGCTTTATCGGTAGAAATAAGCACAAAGGTAGCTACTTTGGCGTTAACAGCAGCCTTGGCCGCATAATAGGTGCCAAAGACATTATTACGCACCCCTTCAACTACATTTTGCTCAACTAAGGGGACATGTTTATAGGCTGCGGTATGATAAACGGTTTGCACACCAAAGCTGATCATAACAGTTTCGAGGCGGTTAACACGCTGCACTGAGCCCATAATAGGAATTAACTCAATGGCTAGTGCTTGGCGAGTAATGTATTCAGCTAGTTCTTTTTCAATAGAGTAAAGCGCAATTTCGCTACGCTCAAAAAGTACTAACTTTGTGGGTTTTATTTTAACTATTTGCCGACACAGTTCAGAGCCAATAGAACCCCCCGCACCGGTAACCATAACAATTTTATTGCTTATATTCGCAGTCATTAGTTCAGGTTTAGGCGTTACAGGGTCGCGCCCTAATAAGTCTTCAACACCAACATCTTTAAATTCAGAGAGCTTTGCTTTACCTTCAACCACATCAGCCATACTCGGAATGGACAGCACTTTAATGGTTAGGGACTCTAGCTGAGCCAATACCTGTTTACGCCTTGCACGTGTAGCACTCGGCATGGCCAGTAACACCTTAGTGGCTTTACGTTTTTTTATTAACTCATCTATGTTACTAAAAGCACATACGGGTATACCCTGTATTATTGAGCCATGTTTATTTACGTCGTCGTCAATAAACACACTGACAAAATATTCAGGGCCTGCATTTAACGCAGTAGCAAGCTGCATACCCGCAGAGCCCGCACCATAAATAATCACCGACTCTTTATTACTGGTGGTCATTTTACCAATAATTGCCCTGACTAATATGCGCGAACCGCCCACGGTTAACAAACACAACCAAGCAAAAATAAACGGCATAGTACGGGGTATGCCCACACCGATAAAAAAAGCTAATAACACAAGCACAACGGTTGTTATCGCTGTACCTAATACAATGGCCCAGAGTGCTTGCGAGTTCATGTATCTAAGCACGGCACGGTATAAACCCAAGCTAATAAATACATATAAACTGATGGGTATTAATAAGGCCAACAACAACCAATTATCGGCACTTTTTAAAGGCTCAACACTATCAAGCCTAACAATAAGCGCTAACCAAAAAGCCATTGCGATAAAAAGTGAGTCGACACACAAAGTAATCACGCGCTTTTTTGCCCGTGATGCATTGATAATTAAGCGGATAAAGCTATCCATTACAAGTTCCTTTTACTACTTAAGGTTCTAGGTTCTAGGTTCT